>CACWRT010000211.1 GCA_902763365.1 uncultured Ruminococcus sp. | reverse complement strand
AGCAAATGGTAATAATAAAAAACACAGCATAACAACAGATTATAAAAACTTGAAATTAAACAACCATGAAGATAAAAAGCAGTATAATGGAAAAACGCTTTGAAGTGTGTAGTTCGATGTGCCTGATGTGCTGACTATCACAGAGGTGTCAGCCATAACGGGCTACACTCCCAATGCCGTGGACCGCTGGATAGTGAAAGGCAGTCTGCGGTCGGTAATAGTGCAGACAGGACTCATAACCTGCCGCGAATGGCTCATAGACTTCTACTGCGGTGACGGATATAACATCGTGAAGAAGGCCGATAAGCACAAAAACTGCACTAAAGTGTAAAAAACTCCCCGGAACTGCTCATATGAACAGCTCCGGGGAGTATTATTTGGGGATATGAACTTAGCGAGGTATTATCCCTCAATGGCAATATACTTGTGATTTTCCAGCTTCTTTGGCTCTGCCTTCGGAACGCAGATGTTAAGAACACCGTCCTCAAATTTAGCCTTTACATCGGCTTCGGTAACAGTATCACCGATGTAGAAGCTCCTCTGCATTGCGCCTGCATAACGCTCCTGACGGATCAGCTTGCCCTTCTTGGACTTTTCGTCTTTGTCAAGTCCCTTTGCGGCGCTGACAGTCAGATAACCGTTCTGAAGCTCAAGATTGATCTGGTCTTTCTTGAAGCCCGGCAGGTGCCCGGCAGGTCGATAACGATCTCATAGTGGTCGTCATGCTCATGAACATCGGTCTTCATTACCTGTGCAGCGTGTTTGCCGTACAGCTTCTTCTCCACATCTCTGCCAAAATCAGGGAATCTGAAGAAATCATCGAATAAATTTTCACCGAAAATGCTTGGATACAACATAGGTCAGTCCTCCTTTTTTACTCGTAACATTGTTTCCATTGCTTCGAGCAAGGGGACGGAGGGTTCAGCACCCGGATCCTTTGGTGCTTCTCTGTTCCTTTGTTCTGATTATATTATAGCACTCCGAATTAGCACTGTCAAGGGGAGAGTGCTAATTTTCACACAGGTTTCATATTTTTGACAGAAATGTCACATTGGGTAAAAGCCACATCTGCATGAGGGGCAGAGATTTTTCTCTGCCCTTCTTTTTTCATATATGAAACTATCATCTTCGGGGAGGTATGCCATGACAGATCTACAAAAACAGAAAATTACTGAAATGCGTGCAATTGGAATTGGATACGGGAAGATCGCTGTAACACTGCAAGTTCCAGAGAGTGCAGTGAAATCCTTTTGCAGACGGCATGTGAATACAGCAGCAACTCAAAACAAACCGATTCTTGCTCTCAATTGTTGCAAATATTGCGGTGCAGAGCTGATCAATACGCCCGGTCACAGGCAAAAATCATTTTGTTCTGCCATCTGTCAAAGAGATTTCTGGCGGGAACATCGTGACTTGATGCGTCATCCCTCTTTTGTCACCACGACCTGTCCTGTTTGTGGGTGCGTCTTTTCCGACTACAAGGGACATCACAGAAAATACTGCTCTCACGCCTGTTATATCACTGACCGCTACGGAAGGGGTGAATCAAATGAGCCAGAACGAATTGACCTACCTTGTGACGATGAAGCTGTTTCAGAAAATGCTCGAAAGCGGGCTGATCACAGCAGAGGAATACGCCGTAATTGATACAAAAATGCGGGCGAAATATAGCCCGAAAATCGGCACATTATTCTGCGAAATACCGTTGACTGATACGCAGTAAGACGGTAATATGGTAGCTGAAAGGAGGTCGGTTTTATGCCGAAGATCACGAAAATAGAGCCGGTTGTGCCGCTTGTAAAGCCTCGACTTAAAGTGGCTGCATACGCCCGTGTGTCAAAGGAAACAGACCGCTTGATGCATTCCCTTTCAGCACAGGTGAGCTACTACAGCGAACTGATTCAAAAGAATCCTGAGTGGGAATACGCAGGCGTTTATGCTGACAGCTTCATCAGCGGAACAAGTATGGACAACAGACCGGAATTACAAAGACTTCTCGCAGACTGCGAGAAAGGGCTTGTCAACATCATCCTCTGCAAGAGCATCAGCCGCCTCGCCCGCAATACTGTG
>CACWRT010000210.1 GCA_902763365.1 uncultured Ruminococcus sp. | reverse complement strand
TTACGGTCAGCCTGCAGAAGGAAGACGGAAAAGCCAGCGCTGTGGTTCAGTTTCTTGCGAAGGAGAAAAAGAAGAGCGTGTCAACTACCACGTACCTAAAGGTACGTGGCTTGCGACTCCCCTGTAGTTCGTTGCAATAACTCCTACATTTTGTCGGTGTAACTTCCGTGGGGTCGCATCATGGGACGGTTGACACCGCCCCTTACGACAAAGATTTACTCTGCCGTAACTGTATCAGGTACTTGACTATCTTCGAGATAGTTGATTCCCATGCGGTACAGATTCATAGCTCCAATGCGGTCATCGTTAGATTTGTAGCCACAGTTTTTACAAGTAAACAGATGTATTTTCTTGTTGCGATTGGCTTTTTCAATATGCCCACATACAGGACAACACTGGCTTGTATAACGAGGGTCAACCTTAATAACAGCAGACTGATTCTGTTTAGCCTTATAGATAAGCTTTCGTTCAAGGTCATAAAAAGACCATGATACGGAAACATAACGGTCTTTAGTCCTAACACGCTCTGTGGCATTGCGAACGCCCGACAAATCTTCAAGGACAAAGAGCGTATGCTTCGGGTTGGATTCAACGAGTGCCTTTGACACCTGGTGGTTCACATCCTGCATCCAACGGTTTTCTCGCTGACCGATAGCTTTAAGCCTACGTCTTGATGATGGGGTCTGACGCATTTGGAGTTCTTTACGAAGTTTTGAATAGCTTGCACGTTTCTGTTTGATAGCTTTACCGCTTACAAAGCCAGACTTATGCTTGCTGTTATAAGTGGCAACGACAAAATTAATGCCTCTGTCGATACCGACAACATTACAGATATCGGAGATATTACTTTCTTCGACATCATAGGTAACAGGGATATGTAAAAAATACTTGCCGTGCTTATTTACAAGCTTGGCAGTTCCAAACTTATAGATTGTATGGTTAAAGTATTTAGACATACCTTCGGAGAAATATGGCAGTTTAACACGACCGTCCAGAGTATTTACTGAAAAACAGTTTTGCGTAAGGGAATAATCCCTGTTCCAAACAAGGTCATACTGAGGCTTTTTGAAAGATGGCTGAATCCATTCATTCTGATTTTCGAGAATGGTCTTATATCTTGCGATAACAGTTTTAAAAACTGACTGAGCCATCTGGGATTTTAGCCCGAACTTCTCTCGAAGTGTAGAGTACAATACTTTGTTAAGCGAGAACTGTTTCAGGTCGTGAGTGCGGAACACATGGTCAGACACAAAATTGCAGGCATCAGAATAAACAGACATGGTTTTATCAAGTAAAACCTTACTGTCTGCATTAACAGATATCTGAATTTTAGCTGTAACTGTCATCTGTTCCATAATGTACCCCATTGTTATTTCACTAAATATATTATATAATAATTATTAGTGAAAGTCAATCATTTGTAAGGAGATTGAGCCATCCGAGAAATTAGCATTTCACGCAGAATGTGGTAACTTCGCAGAGTATTAAGGTACGTATCCTATGGATAGCAGATATAACCATCGCAACAGGCGTAAATATAGCCTGAAAGTACATATTGTCCTCGTCACTAAGTATCGCAAGCAGATACTTAAAGGATCTATCGCTGACGATGTTAAACAAAAGATATACGATATCTGTAATTCCAAAGGTTACGGCATTATAGCTATGGAAACCGATAAAGACCATATACATTTTCTGATAAGCTACGACACCACGGACAGAGTATGCGACATAGTTAAGCTTATTAAGCAACAGACCACACATTATCTGTGGCAGAAATATCCTAACTTCTTATCTAAGTGTTACTGGAAACACAAGATATTTTGGTCAGATGGTTATTTTGCTTGTAGTATTGGCGAAGTATCATCAGCTACTATACAAAAGTACATTGAAAGCCAAGGTTAATGTCTACGAATTTACAAGGCTCCTCCCACCGCCCAAGGGCAGTGGGTTTCCGCCTACGAAACCGAAAGGATTTTATTTATGAAAGGGCCCTGACTGTTGTATCTATATCCATTGTTGCACGCATATCAACACCGACCAGTGACGATACCAGCATGCCGCCTTTCAGTATAAAATTATCCCGGTACTCT
>CACWRT010000209.1 GCA_902763365.1 uncultured Ruminococcus sp. | reverse complement strand
GTTTTCCGACAAATATTATAGCACATTCTTCTGACGGTGTAAAGAGTTTTTCCGGATTTCCCACGGTTACTTTTCGGTTACCTGCTTACAAAAAGGCTTAGTGTAAAATAAAAGTAGGCAACAAAAATCAAATAAAAAAAGAGAGCAAGGAAAACCCTTGCCCTCAAGGTCACAATACGCTAAAATGAAATTGGAACTAACAAAGAAGCGGTGACCTAAAATGAGTATAGCATACAAAATTGAATTTGACAATAGCAAGGAAGTAAATTTTTCTGAGATGATTTCGGAAATCTTTGACGGATTGATGACATGCGGGCAGGAGATAGTGAAAACATATCTCGAGGAGACTGATGAGCGCTTGCTTGAATCGCGGGATAAGAAGCGATACCGATGCAAGGGTAAGCGGAAGACAGCTGTCAAGACCAAGTTGGGTGTTGTTGAATATGAACGCAGGATATATCTTGATACTGAACAGAACAAGCACGTTTTCCTGCTTGATGAAAGTATCTCCGCACAGGACATCGGTCTTGTCGATGCGCAGATGTGCAGCAGAATATCAGAAATGATATGCGTTATGCCCTACAGAAAGGTCGCTGAGACTATCAGCGAGACAACAGGGCTCGATATTTCTCATCAGGCTGTATGGGATATCGTTCAGAAACAGGGGCAAAGACAGATCGAAAAGACAAACGAGCTTACCGAGCTGGCAAAAGAGCACAAGCTCGAAGGAAGTATTGAGACTAAGCTGCTTTATGAGGAAGCAGACGGCGACTGGCTGAAGCTTCAGGGCAAGGACAGGAAGAAACACGGTCCTTCAAAAGAAATGAAGATAGGGATAGCCTATGACGGTGTTATTCATCATAAGATGAAAGGCGGTAAAGTTCGCCGTGAGCTTGATAACAAGGTCGCTTACGCAAGCTTTGAAGCTGCAAGTGATTTCAGAAGGCACAAGGAAGCAATTATTGCTGCAAAGTACAACACAGATGAGATAGAGCTTCGGGTAAAGAACGGAGACGGGGCGCAGTGGATCCAGAAAGAGCCGGACTGCGAGTGTATCTGCGTACTTGACGAATACCACAGAAACAAGAAGATAACCGAGTGTGTAAGTGATAAGAGCATAGCTGATGTGCTAAGAAATCTGCTGTTGTCGGGTCAGTATCAGCTGCTGCTTGATACTATCGAGGCTTACATAAATTCCGCTGAGGATGAAGTACAGATCAGAAAGCTCAAAGAGCTATACAGCTACTATTCTGAGAACTTTGAGGCGCTTCCGGATTACTATTCAAGGGGGATAAAGATACCCGAGACCAGAGCACCGGGAGTGGTACATCACGCAAGGCTTGGCAGTATGGAGAGCAATGTTTTTACGCTGATAGGCAGCCGAATGAAGGGCGGCAGAGCCTGCTGGAGCGTGAGCGGCGGAAACAATCTTGCGGCACTTTTGTGCAGCTATCACACTGGTAAGCTCGACTACAAAGTCATTGAAAGCAGTTCAGGTAAGCCGATACTGTCCGCTTCAAGGATAAAAACATCAAGCGGTAAAGGCTATGAGCCTAAACAAATGCGTTTCATTCCTTCTTCGATGAAATGGCTTAAAAACATCTCCGCCTTGAAATCTTTCACAGATATGAATCCTTGATTTTGTGCGTTGTGACGATTTTGAAAATGGTTTGCCTACTTTTGGTTGACAGAAACAAAGTACAAATAATGACTTTACAAAACGCCCTGTTTATGCTATAATATATATGTATAGATGTATGGACAAGCTCTGAGAGGAGTGATAATATGAAAGGTATGATAAAAGAACCGATAAAGCTGATAGCTGTATCTGCTATGGCAGCAAGCCTGCTTATGTGCTCGGGTGTGCTGCTCGGCACACAGAGTGAGAACGCTCAGTCGGCTGTGATATACGCCGGTGCAGAGAGCGTTTCCGTACCCGGGATAACAGGCTTAAAGGCTGAACGCTCCGAGGCTAAGATCACTCTCAGCTGGGACGAGGGAGATTACCTCGGCTGTAATGTT
>CACWRT010000208.1 GCA_902763365.1 uncultured Ruminococcus sp. | reverse complement strand
GCGAGACCGGCAAGCATAGCAGACGGCATTCCGCCTGCCGCTGAAACGGGAGAACCCGTGCCCCTTTTCGATTTGCAGACCGGCTATCAAATGTCAAGGGGTAAAACAAAAAAATTTCGCAGTGAAAAAAAGTGTATGCTAACGCTGACCTTGCAAGATGCAAAGCCTGCGTGAATTTGCTTTTAGGGATCACGCTGCCATAGGTATGTATTCTTTATTGTCTCTTAGGACGGCAAATATCACGGATATCATTTTTCGGGTGCAATGACCGATGATGTTCATATATCGCTTGCCTTCAGAAGCTTTCTTGTCATAGTAGGCTTTAAACATCGGATCGCAGCCAACAGCGATAACACTTGCCTGCCAGATCGCTCGTCGGAGATAAGGTGAGCCACGTTTGGACATATGGTTTCTGACAGCACAGTAATCACCGGATTGTTTAACAGTCGGATCGACACCTGCATATGCAGCAAGCTTATCTGAATTCTGAAAGCGGCTGATGTCGCCGATCTCGCTAATGATAACTGCTCCGAGTGCCTGTCCGATACCGTTTATGGTGGTGATCTTAGAATCAAGTTCAGACATTATCTCAGCTATCTGAGAATCGATTTCCTTGACCTGGTCCTGAATAAACAGGATCTGCTTTATGTATGTTGAGATAAGGGTGGCATATATACCGCAGTTATCAATTACGCCGAATGTGCTTTTAGCAGTCTCTTTTACTTCTTTAGCTTTGCCAAGTCCAAAGTAGCCATTACTTGCTTTGGATAATAGCTTTGCTAAGGATTGTAGGCTGACGTTTTTCAGCTTCTCAGGAGTGGGATATTTTAATAACAATGCCATAGAGCTGACACCAAAGTTATTGGAGAAGAGCTTCTCATACTCGGGAAATACCTGGTCAATGAGAGCTGTTGTTTTACGTTTCAGGTCTGAAACGCTGTCGACCATAAAATATCTGTTTCTTGTAAGCTCGCGGAGTGCAAACAGCTTTTCCTGTGGGACGTTGGATTCGGAATACTTTCCGAATCGGATAACTTCAGCAATGATGAATGAATCTCGTGCATCAGTTTTGCTTTGCCTGATGTACATTCCACGAAGTGCATCAGACTGGATAGGATTAAAGATATGAACATTGTAACCGTCTTTGATCAATCTGGTATAGAGAGTAAGCCAGTAGTGACTCGTGGACTCCATACCAATGACGATCTGTTCTCTACTGATCGTGACGAGCTTTATCTTTCCAAGAAGATAATTGTAACCTGTCAGATCATTGGTAAAACTGAACGCCTTGACAACTATGTCACCTTTATCATCTGTCACAACAGCTTCGTGCTTACGCTTAGCTATGTCGATCCCAACGTAAAACATTCATAACACCATCCAATAAATATTTACAGACAGTCCTCATAGTCCTATGGATCATAACCTGCTTTGATATCAGCAGAACAGTAAGAGACTGCCTGCATCCGGCTCATAAATGAAATTCCATAAGGTAGAGGTTACATTCTGCAGAAAGCGAAGCATAGCTCGCAATGTTAAACAGCAGTAAACCTCTGTCTGCATGAGAACATTATATCATACTCCGAAGAGTAATGAACAAAAAATTATGAGTGGCAATATCAGGATTCCACTCTGCAGGGAGTGAATTAAATCACAAGGTTAAAGAAGGAAATCCTGATACGCCTTTATATCAGATGAACTGATATGCAAATATGGAAAAGAGAGGTGATTTTTTGCCCCTGAGAATAGTATAGCAGGTTAAAATTTCGGGGTCGCAGCCCCCGAAATGGTCACAGCGGAACGGCAAAGCCGACCGCAAAATAGCAGAAAAAGACGGTTCCGCCAAAAGGAGTCGTAACATTGCTGAGTGTTACGGTTCAGGAGTCGGAAATGAAAGAATAAGCGAAACATAGGAAAATAAACGGCGTCGGAGAGTAATAATGGAGGGTATTATGGAAAAGAAGGAAAAACAGGCGGTATGGCTCTACCCCAGGACAAAAGAGCTGATAATCAAGCATATGGACGAGGCAAATGCGCGTTCTCAAAGC
>CACWRT010000207.1 GCA_902763365.1 uncultured Ruminococcus sp. | reverse complement strand
GATCGTTACGGTATTAGTATAAGTAACAGGACTCGTTGTATTATCGGTTTCAACATTGATATGCATGATATCGCCGGCATTGAGGTAGGCTGTCGGGAGGAGTCGAAAACTTCGGCTGCCGACAAGGTTCGGATCTGTATACGTCAGATCAGCTTTGTTGTCCCAATTTGTGACATTATTCTCAATATCACCTGCACTTACCTTCAGCCATTGTATACCGGGGGCAAAATCAAAGCATTTGTAATAATAGCCTCTTTCATCTGCCGGGTCGTCATATCGTCCTATCGTCAGAACATCGGGAGTGAAGGTTTTAGTTATCTTACTTTCGTTTTCCGTACCAGTCAGATACGCTCCGTTTTCGTCCTGCTTAACAGTTGTATATTCAAGTGTAAAGCCGTCATCTCCGCCGAATTTATCCTTAAGTCCACGGCTTGTATTTTTCTCCTTGTCCTTGCCCCACGTTATGCCAAGAGTGTCATTGGTAGTCAGCTCAAATTTAGAGGTAATGTCACGCACTGTATCGTAGGCTTTTTTGTCTTCATCACTGCTTGTTGCATCACGTTCCTCACCATTATCTTCAAGTATCGTATCATAGTGGTTAAGAAGAACGGTTGCCACCGAGGCACGGGCATATTCTTCTACAAGTTTACTGCGGGTATCGTCAAAGGAGGTATAAAAATCATTATTATCAATAAATACCTTTAGCATAGGATAAAAGCCTTCTGTATAGGTCCATGTATCGTCATCACCCATACTCACATTCTCAGCAAGTCCCTGTACTTTTTTGACTTCACTTTTTTGCGTATATACCCCTGTTACGCCGGGAATTTGGCTGGCACCTGCATTAGTAAATTCATTCCATTGTCCGCAGGAACGTTCACGCATGGCAGTAGTTTGCTTGTCATAATAACAATTGTAGTATGTTCCGTTTCCGGAAGTAGAAACATCTCCGAGGAATCCTCCGAGCATATCTCCTGTTGCTGTGGTTGAGGTATCTGTCAGAATATTACCTACCTCACCGGCAGTATAGCAGTTAATATATACATCGCCGTAATTAGTTGACTGATCTCCATTAGGGAGAATTACTGATGGTTTCTGATTTGCATACGTATACGTATCCTCATGACCGATAAAACCGCCAAGCTGTGTTCCGGCAAACTCCATACCAACCATTGCAGTACTGTAGCAGTTAATATAGACACAAGCACCTGAATTTTCATTTTTACTACTATGCTGTAAAGCAGCAAAACCGCCTATCTCGCTATTACCTTCCACAGAACCCGAAGAAAAACAATTGATAAATGATTCATTTAGTGTACGACCATGCCCATCATCATATAAACTCGCATTCGGGCTTGATTGAGTTACCACACGTCCTATAAAGGCACCAGTTCTTATATTTCCGTACATTGTGTTATTCGTAAAACAGTTCCTGCATATAAATCCGTCACCGCATGAGATGATAGCACCTGAATCATCTCCGTTACTAAAAACCTCACAGTCAACAGAATAACATTTTTCAAACATCTCAGGGAATACTGCTCCACCTTTGTTCATCCATGCTTCCGGAGAAGCAGGAAAAGCAGCATTATACTTTACTTGATATTTTCCGGTATTGTACTGACAAGCTGTCATTCCACCTATATGTGATGTTCCATAAATATAAGATCTGAGTGTAGAACAGTTTTTCAAAAAGACGTTGCCACTGGTATAACCGTTAACACGTCCAATCAAAACTCCTGCATTATGTGTATTAGAATACACAAGAGAATCAGTAACACTTACATTTTCCAAATGTACAGGGGATGTAATCACACCTATCACTATACCCTGATTAGCACTATTAAAAAAAGCAAGGCAGTTTGAAAACAAAACATTACGGATAATCGTTTTTTTGTTTGATGCAGAACTATTAATAAGGGGCTTATTCATGCGAAAATTATATATTTTATGCCCATTACCTTCTAAATCAAACCAACTGTTACCACTAAACCCAATAGTATTCGACCAGTTTTTTCCCAAAGCCCCGCCCATATCAATATCTTTATCAAGA
>CACWRT010000206.1 GCA_902763365.1 uncultured Ruminococcus sp. | reverse complement strand
TACACTAAAAGCATATGTTCATCTGTTTTCTCAAAAAGGAATTAAAAAGATTACTGTAGTAAATGCACCAGAATAATTTATAACAACCTCTCCGCCAAAACCTCAAAAGACTTGACGGAGAGGTTGTATTTGACGCTTAACGAAACATTTTTGGGTTTTTTTCAAAATTCAGCATACAGTCATAGGCTTTTATTTCAAGCGTCTTGATGCTTCTGTTCGCTTCACTTATCTCAAATATTCCCATAGGTATTACTTCATAATGACCGCCGACATCCGAATGAAATGAAAGCGTTATCGTGCCATCCTCCAAGCTGTACCTGTCAATATCGGTAAAAAGAGATATGCCCATCTCCGCAGCATAAACTGTACCAAGCTCTATTTCCGTGTTGCCGCAGCATTGACGGGTTATATATCCGCTGCCTTTGACAATATCTTTATTTTCAAACAGATATTTCTGTCCTCGTTTGGTAGTGATCTCACCAGTCCAGAAGTAACTGCGGCTGTTGCTTTGAATGGCTTTTATGAAATTTTCGGATACTGGGTACATTGTTTTCCTCCTCTCATATAAGATTTTTAATACTCTTTCAAAGTAAAATCCACCGACCACAAGCCTTTATACGAAGTATCCTGCTCCAATTTCGCTTTGAAGCCGTCAATATACATTTCAGTTTCTTTCAAAGATAAGCTGTCTGTGTCGAAATACTGCACGGTCAGCTTGTTTCGCTTTGAATAAGCCGTGAGCTTTTTCAGCCATACAGCCGTCACCGTAAAGGAAACGGAAATATCGACAACACCCTGCCGCACAACATCACGCTGTCTTGTTCCGAATCCGATATTTTTTATAATTCTATAAGATCGTTTATATTGACATCCAATACCTTAGCCAAGGCGTATAATTCAATATCCGTGACCGTTCTTGATTTATCCTCTATTCTTGAAACAGAACCTCTGCAAACATAAACTCCCATCAGTTCAAGACTGTTGGACAACTTCTGCTGGCTCATCTTTTTTGCAATACGAAATTTTCTTACATTATTTCCTACAATGTTCATATCGTTTCCATCAATTATTCTCGACATAATGATACCACCTTTAAATAATTGTCTTGACATAAGACAATATTTATGTTATCATTACATAAACAAAGAGTTGTCCTGTTATAGGACAACTGCGAAATTCTCATTAAAATATATTTGGAGGTTTAGATTATGGGAAACTATGTAAATAACAATTTATCCTCAGGGGAAACTATTATCTGCGAGGCGAATTTCAGCAAAAAAGTTGCAGTGATAGATTTTGTTCTTGGTAGTATTTTTTTGCTTATCGGACTAATAGGAATAGGCGTAGCTGCAGGGGGTAATGCAGCAGCGGCTTTTTTTGCTATATCAGGGATTTGCATAGCTCCGGTGTTTATTGTTTTAGGATTAATTATTATTATTTCAAATGTAACATCTGAATTGGCAGTAACTTCAAAAAAGATTATCGGTAAAATAGCTGGTAAATCAATGGATGCACCACTGGACAAAATACAGACGGTTTCTGTTTCTAATGGTTTGTTCGGAGAAGGCACAGTTCAAGTTAATACAGCGTTCGGATTATATATTTACAAACATGTAGATGACCCTGAAGCGTTTAAGAGGACAGTAATGAATCAAATTGAATCCTATAAGGACGAACAGATGCACAAGGAAGCAGAAGCAATTGCAAATAGAATGAAGAATTAATTAAACTGAATCAATATACCCTCGCCTCCACAACGACGAGGCTGCCGTCAAAGTTGCAGATCTTCTTGACTATTTTTCCTGTGGGGTTACAAAGACGGAACAACATTTTGCGGTATTGCACATCAAGATACAGCGACTCTTTCAAGTCTTTGTTTTGTCTGACCTACTGCGTCACCGAGCAGCTTATGCTTCTGTGCCAAAAGTTCTGTATTTCCGGGGTCTAACTTGAGCAGCTTATTGACATCCCGAAGCTGTGTCTGGGTGCTTTTTATTGAGCTATCAACATTTTTCAGATCTTTCGATAATTTAGTAGTATCACCGCCGATCTCGACT
>CACWRT010000205.1 GCA_902763365.1 uncultured Ruminococcus sp. | reverse complement strand
AATCTCAGTTTTGCCCCGCAGGCCGTAGATCATCAGGAAATCGGGGCAAAACTGCAGCTCAAAAGTGGATGAGTCAATTATTTCGATATGGATATGGATCGTATTATCTTTTGATTCCATTTGTCTCTCCGCCATGCTGAATGAGAGCCGCCGGCGATCCGGCAGCCCTCATTCATACACTTTATTCATCTGATCTCACATAACAGATTTCCGAGTATGGTTGAATGATACACCCTTTCCTGTACAAATATCAACGAAAACGGATCTTATAATTGTCCAAATCTTCCCGCAGAACACACCCGCCTGACGGTCACATACTGCCGCGTTCTTCACCAACGCCGCAGGGCAGGAAGCCCCGACTTCTGTAAGTCGTGGGGGGAATGCCCGTTTTAGCGGCGTCTTTTCTTTATGCAACATCGTTCTTCGCCAAAATATATTATATAATAATTTTGGTGAAGAAAGTAGGTATTGTATATGGAGCAGACAATTACAGCAAAACTTCAGATTTTAGTAAATCCTTTTGATAAGCAGATACTCTGCGATACCATGAAGGCTTATTCTGATGCTTGTAATTATGTGTCTGAATACATATACAAAACACATAACCTTAGTCGTTATAGTGTACAGAAAGATACTTACTATCAAGTCCGTGAAATTTATGGTCTCCGTTCTCAGATGGCAGTTTCTTGTGTACGAACAGTTATTGCTAAATACAAGACCATTCTCGAAAATCAGAAAGAGTGGATAAAGCCTGTATTTAGACTTCCTCAATTAGACCTTGTATGGAACAGGGATTATTCGCTTAATACAAAAAACGATATATTTTCTGTTAATACATTGAATGGTCGTATCAAGGTTGCTTTCTATAAAAATGGCTTTGAACAATATTTTTCTGACAACTGTAAGTTTGGCACTGCGAAGCTTGTGAATAAACATAATAAGTTTTATTTGCATATACCTGTAACATACGAAATTACTGAACTTAAAAAATCAGAAGTTTCTAATGTTGTTGGTATAGACCGTGGAATCAGATTTCTTGCTGCAACATATGATAGTAATGGAAAATCTGTATTTTATGAGGGTAATGTCGTTAAACAAAAACGTGCTCATTATAAGTCTTTGCGTAAGCAGTTACAGCAGGTCGGCACTTCATCATCCCGTAGACGAATGAAGGCTATCGGTCAGCGAGAAAACCGTTGGATGCAGGATGTAAACCATTGTGTATCAAAGGCACTCGTTGAGAATAATCCCGTTGGTACTTTGTTTGTCATTGAAGATTTAAGTGGTATCCGTTCTGCTACTGAAAGAGTTAAGGTTAAAGACCGTTATGTTTCCGTATCATGGTCTTACTATGATTTAGAACAGAAACTATCTTACAAAGCCTTAAAGCATCATCAGCTTGTAGAAAAGGTTAATCCTGCTTATACAAGCCAAACTTGTCCTAAATGTGGTCATACAGAAAAGACTAACCGCAACAAGAAAATGCATTTTTTCTGTTGTAAAAACTGTGGTTATAAATCTAACGATGACCGCATTGGAGCTATGAATCTGCATCGTATGGGAATAGAACTATTAGTACCTGATGCAGTTGCTACGGAGTAAATCTCTGTAGTACAGGTACGTGTCAACGTGCCTACGATGTAACGCCACTTTTAGCAGTAATGTTAAACGACTAAATGTGGGAGGATTTATCCGCTATACCACAGGGCAGTTACAAGCTCCGACCTCAAAGCGATAGCTTAGGTCGGGGTAGTTGACTATAATGGTGATGTTTAAAATTTGAAGCTGCTCGGTAAGACTTGACAGACAGCCCGGATTGCTGTAATATCATCATGTTGCATGCGCTGTTGTAGCTCAGGTGGTAGAGCGCTTCCTTGGTAAGGAAGAGGTTCGGCAGTTCAAGTCTGCTCAACAGCTCCAGAACTTTTTTATAAAGCGGAAATATTTTTTATACAGGAGGAAGGTATGGCAAAGCAGAAGTACGAGAGAACCAAACCACATATCAACATTGGTACTATCGGCCACGTTGACCATGGTAAGACAACTCTGACAGCAGCTATCACAAAGGTACTGCACGAGAGA
>CACWRT010000204.1 GCA_902763365.1 uncultured Ruminococcus sp. | reverse complement strand
TTAAAAAGCCTGATACGCGGGCAGTAAAGCCTGAACTGCGAGTTCAGAGCGGAGCGTAAGCGCAGCGATACCCGCGTTTAGGGTCCGGCGGCTCGCCGGACCCTAAAACGCCGGGTTGACTTAGGGGAAAAAAAGTTGTATTATAGCATTATAGGAACGGAGGGAGTGTTATGAAGGTAGGGATTTCTACGGGATGTCTGTATCCGTCACTTACGGAAAAATCCCTTGAACGGCTATTATACAGCGGGGTCGATCTCTTTGAAATATTCTTTAATACCTTCTCTGAAACAGAACCCGATTATCTTGACCGTATAAAAAATATGTGCGACAATCATAACGCGAGGATCAGATCTATACATCCGTTCACATCATCTTATGAATCATATCTGCTTTTTTCGGGATATGAAAGAAGATTTCTTGACGGCGTAAGATTTTATGATATGTATTTCCGCACTGCAAAAAGACTTGGCGCAGATTATGTCGTTCTCCATGGTATGCAGACCTGCTTTTCTTCTATCAGTGAGGATGAGTATATAAAACGGTTTTCGGTTCTTTTTGATGAAGGCAAGTCTTACGGGGTAACTGTTTTACAGGAAAATGTATGGAATCATATTTCGGGAAATAATGAATTTATTGAAAAGATGAAATATATGCTTGGAGATAAAGCAGGCTTTGTGCTTGATACAAAACAAGCAAGAAGATGCGGTTATACTCCCGAAAGCACCGCATTGATAATGGGCAGTAATTTGAAACATATTCACATAAGTGACTGCATGGGGAAGGAATTGTGTACACTGCCGGGCACAGGGGAATACAATTTTGACAATTTTATTACTCTGCTTGAAAAAACAGGTTACAGCGGAGATATGATAATTGAAGTTTACGGTAATAAAGCACATGATATACCGGCTCTTATAAAAGCGAAAGATTATTTGTGCCGAATAACAGAACCATAAAAACTGAGAGGGAGGTAACGAAAAATGAAATGTCCTTACTGCGGATGTGCAGAAAGCAAAGTTGTTGACTCAAGACCTACTGATGAAGGCGAACGTATCAGAAGACGGCGGGAATGTTTCAATTGTTCTAAACGCTTTACCACATACGAGATCGTTGAAACAACTCCGCTTATGATAGTAAAGCGTGATAATTCAAGAGAACCGTTTGACCGGGAAAAGCTTACCAACGGACTTCTCAGAGCCTGTGAAAAGCGTCCGATATCACTGGATCAGATAGATGAAGTTATTGATAAGGTCGAATCAAAGATATACGGAAGTATGGAAAGAGAAGTTTCTTCAAAAAAGGTCGGCGAGATAACACTGGAATATCTTAAAGATCTGGATGAGGTAGCATATGTCAGATTTGCTTCTGTTTATCGGCAGTTTGCTGATATTCATTCATTTATGGACGAACTTGAGAAAATGCTAAAAGAAAAATGAGAGGTAATAAGTATGAACGATTTTTTAAAGCTTGCGAAAGAAAGGTATTCTGTCCGCAAGTTGACAGAAAAAGAAATTCCGGAAGAGGATATAGCTTCGATCATTGAAGCAGGAAACTGTGCGCCTACGGCTGTAAACTATCAGCCGATAAAGATATGGGCGTTTTGCAGCGAGCAGGCACGGAAAAACCTTCTCAGCTGTACCAAAATGCAGTTTATCTCACCGGCAAAGGTTCTATTCCTGGTCGGAGCAAAACACGAAGGTGCGTGGGTGCGTCCTTTTGACAGTAAAAACTTTGCCGAGATAGATGCTGCTATTGCTGCGACACATATGATGCTTCAGATACATGATCTCGGATACGGTTCAACATGGATAGGTCATTTTGACCCCGAAAAAGTAAAACAGCTTTTCCCTGACACAAATGATTATGAACTTATAGCCATTCTTCCCGTTGGAGGCATAGCAGACGACTGTGAACCTTCACCTCGTCATTCACAGCGAAAGAGCGAATCCGATATTGTAACAATATATTGATATACAAAACAAAGTGCTGCCGCATATGCGTGATAAATTCGCTTTGCAGCAGCGCTTTTTTATTTGGAATGACTGTGCCAAAACCTCTTTTTGATACAAAATTAGTGCCGAATAGCCGCATTAATTCACGACTTTGTTTTTTTTGATTTTTGACTTTTTGCACGGTCTGAATTAGGAGTTAATATTGTAATTATCATAGAAAACTGCTCATATAGCAGAATTGAGAGAGGGAAAAAGTGTCGCAAAGACAAGTTGTAAAAGTTTTTGCC
The DNA here is from genome assembly GCA_902763365.1 of uncultured Ruminococcus sp. Taxonomy (GTDB): domain Bacteria; phylum Bacillota; class Clostridia; order Oscillospirales; family Acutalibacteraceae; genus UBA1213. The sequence continues at coordinate 214 of CACWRT010000204.1, read as the reverse complement.
GCCTGCAAAGATACGGAAATCATCTTTCAAAAAAATCACAACCGATTATGTCATTCTAAGGAGCAGAGCGACGAAGAATCTTTCTGATACAGCTGTTTCTGTGAAAAAGATCATTATACGCGGGCAGTGAAGCTTGAACGGCGAGTTCAGAGCGGATGCGAAGCGGAGCGATACCCGCGTTTAGGGTCCGGCGGCTCGCCGGGGTTCATAGCTC
>CACWRT010000203.1 GCA_902763365.1 uncultured Ruminococcus sp. | reverse complement strand
CCAGTCCATGCACGTCAACTGTTGAAACCGCCGTGTACCGAACGGTACGCACGGTGGTGTGAGAGGACGGCGGCTAATCACCGCCTCCTACTCGATCCGCGGCACATAAACAGTTCCGCCTATCTCATTTTTACGGACCTAAATCGGTGTACTGCTTACGCAGCACGATATAAGAAACTGACAGCGGGTTTCGTTTCAACTTTACGTCTGTCGGCTCTGCCTGGTCTTACAGGCAAAATAAAAGCCACCGGGTAACGGATCGTTCCCTTTCAGGATCTCCGTCACGTCTTGCCTTCTGCTCTTTGCGGATACTATGATGACGACGGCATTCCCTGCGGTATCCCGCACGGTCGGTCATGTCCTTCTTGATGGATTTGCTATAAAACTGCGGCGAAAACCCACAGGCCTGCCTGTGGGATGAAAACCGCTTTTTTTGCCTGAAAAAAGCATAGAATAGATATATAGATATAATATATATATAAAGTTTAGATAATCAACTCAGAGTTCACTTCCATAAATAAGGAGTATTAAGAAAGGAGAATTTTTATGAAGTATGAAGTAAAATGGGCTAACGATGATTATGTTAATTATGACAAAAGATGGAACAAAGAAGATACATCTGTCATTACTTATCGTCTCTGGCATAATTCATATGATGCGTTAATGAATTATGATCCAATTAATAATTTAAGGGCGTATGCATGGGCTGAGGTCAGTGGACTGTATGATAATTTAATGAAAAAATATCATATCCGCCCGAATGATGAATATGATCCGGATAAGGCTCAGGATTATATCAATATTTATATTGATACTGATTATGATCTTGGCCGTATGAATATCGCCTCTGGCAGCTGCCTTGATGACAGCCTTGATAATGCCTACGGTGACGTGATCGGTACTGCCAGTCATTGACTTAATGCACCCACTTCTTTTTCTATTTCAGCATTATCTTATGCTGATTCTGATATTGCAAAAGAGCAGAAGGCAAAATATAACTTATAACTCTAACGGTGAATAACATTCACTCCTTTCAGATAAAAGCGTCTGTGCTGCAGGCGCTTTTATTTTTTATCTTTGTCAGCATATTACTTTTGAAGTTAATTATTAACATATTGTTGGTGCTGCCTGGCGTACAGATATTTATACTGATATTGTTAATTCTGATTTATCTGCTTATGGATTAACAGAAAAGATTGACAAAACTCTTGCTCTTGCTGCTGCGGCAGTACATGATATTGGCAATATGATTGACAGAAAATTTCACAATCAGTATGGCTCAGGTGCCGTAATGGGGCATCTGACCGCGGAAGACCTGATCAGGATACCGACAAAAGATTGTCTTCAGATGTTATTTCTCTTGTCAGACACGCTATTCAGGAGTATGGCTCGCCATATGCTGTTGTTGATCATGAAAATCTTTCTGTTTTTGAAAAAAAAGCTTTGGGCTCTATGTTGATGAAAGAAGTGGCCTTTCGTATTGGCTATGGTGCTGAAGATACAAAGGGTAAGGATCTGTGTATTGTAAATAATTACGAGGATCCTTCCAGTGCATCTGTTATAGACTACGCTTCACAGGTTTTTCATGTTTCTGATACAGATTTCATTACCTTAGAAAAATCATTATCTTTAATCCGTATAACCCCTTTCGGAGAAGAAAAATCCGTAGTAAACAGAACCCCTCTGTAAAGACTTTCCACGTTAAAAAGAGAATGTCTTGTTAAAATTATCGGCCCCGGAAAAGTGGAAAAGTCCAAAAGACAGCTTTCCATCCCCTGACCAAATTGTCCTTTAAGATTTTTGTATTTTCTGAAATAAGGGAATGTGTGAGCAAGTATCATATTATCATGTGTATAGATATCAACAACCTTGTCGTTAAATATATCCAAAATCTGCTCAAGCTCTCTTATGTTTGAACCAACAACGAGCATGGCTTTACCCTTTGTTGTCGAAAAAGAAACATCGCTTTCTTCCTGTTCTCCGTACATTTTTTCCTGACAATCCCTGATTTTCAACATAAGCTCACAGTCTTTTTCTGAAATTTCAGTTATTATATCTTTCAAATCTTCTTTTTTTGCATCTGACACATTAAGAAGATTAAGAACCTTAAAAACTAAAAATACATAGTCCTCCGATTCAGCGCCATAGCTTTCGTAAGTCAGAATATTTATACAAAAACTTTT
>CACWRT010000202.1 GCA_902763365.1 uncultured Ruminococcus sp. | reverse complement strand
CCGCAGTGTAGGTCACGTCGCCGGCAACAGCCGGGAGCGTATCGTTCACGCCATAGGTGTTTGTGCCGTCTGTCCAGCCGCTGAAGGTGTAGGTGTACTCATCGTCCTCAGCCTTTGTGGGGGTTGCTTTGTCATAGCTTGGGGCAGTGCCATATACAACATTTTCATCGGTTTCAAGCTCTGTGTCGTCGTCGTTCTTCCATGTTACCGTATAGGGGATAGTTTTTCTGATAAGTGTACCGCTCTGACCGCTGATAGCCGCATAATTGCCATTTCCGGAAATGACAACCTCAGGGTTAGCGGCATTTACCCAGCCGTCATCAAATTTTTTGCCGTCACTTTTGTTTGCAAGGAACGAGTTGTAGTCACTTACAGGTACTCCGTCATTGCCGTCATATGAAGCTTTGAATTTATCGTTTACGATAAGTTTTTCAACCTTGCATTCATAGAACATACTACCGAACACTGTTACCGCAGACATATCAAAACTGCCGCTCAGATTGATCTCTTTAAGTGCGGAATCAAATCTGAACATACCTCCCATGTCTTTAACAGCCGAAGTGTTCCATGAACTCAGGTCGATAGAAGTCAGCGCATAGCACTCACCGAACATCATCGACATATCGGTAACTCCTGATGTATCAACGTTCGATAAATCAATTTCACGCACTGAATAGTTGCTGCTAAACATACTGGTGCATACGCCAACAAACTTTGTGCCTTCAGCCGCAGAAATTTTAACAATTTTGTAGCCTTCGGGCAATGAAAAACCATAGGGGTTGTAACCGGAAACACGAATCTTAGTTCCGCCGCTGCCATATCTACCTGTTAAAGTACCCTCAAGGACAACCTCACATTCATTGTTGCCCAGATCGTACACTTTCCAACCGTCGCCGCTTGATATAGCATCATCGGCAGCAGAAGCAGTGATTCCTGTGGAAATACCGGCAATACACGAAACGGGTGACATAACCGTCATACCCGACACAAGTGTAACAGCCAGTGCTGCACACAACGCACGTGACAGCCATTTCTTTCTTAGTTCTGCCATAAAAATTCCTCCTTGTAATAATTTGTCTGGAATAAAAAGTGTTTTCATTTGAGTCTGCCTGTTGACCGCTTTTTTCCAATTTTTGCTAATACTGCTCAGGCACGACCAATTTTATTATCTGATTTTTTTTTTAATCTGTCAAGAGAGTGTTCCAGAATGGAACACTTTTTTGTTGATTTTGTCAAATCAGGAGCGGAAATTTAGCCGTAAACGCACGATTTTTCCGCTTTCTTCGGTTCAATACAGTAAAATAGCGGCTGTACGCCGGAAAAAAGCGTACAGTCGGTATTATTTTCATTTATTTTTTATTGCGAAAAATCTTTCCCGTGTAAAAAAACTATCATTTCAAAACGTAAAGTCTGCTTGTAACGTCTTTGTCGTTGAGCTTTATCGCTGTCATCTGAGTTTCGAAAACATCTGTAAATGTATAGGTGTCTTCGTTGATGTTGAAACGGTATACATCATAAGTATGGCCGTTCAGAGAATATCTGAACTCAAACACATCTCCGTCTATGGAAGCCGCTGCATATTCACCGAACATTTCGGTTTCATCTTTTCCGTTCTGTGTAACATAGGTGCATACAAAGCCTTCTTCACCCTTGTTCTCAACCTTATACACAAACAAGTTATCCAACTCGCCGCCATTTTCCGTAAAGTCAAGCTCAAAAACAGCACCTGTTTCCTTAATACCCGCAAGAGCAGGCTATGTATCGGCAGGCTAGTCAAAGTATGCATTTGCAGCCTGATTGTAGAGGTAGAGGGACTTTGCGAGATCCTTTGCGGAATCCGCCATATTGCTTTCTATAACTGCCTTTGCGTAATCGAGAGCGGAATAATAGAAGGTAACGCCGTTTACCGTGAACTCCTGCAGGTCGTCAAGCTCCTTAGCAGAAATATTAGTCTTTTCTACATAGTAGAAATAATTCTGCTGATTGCCGTCATACGCGCTCGGATCAGCCGAACCGCCGGGAACAGCAAAGTAATGTCTGAGAGTACTCTGTGAGAGGAATACAAGACTTGTTGTGCGGTACTGCGCGCCGCTCTCGGGCTGAACTGTTGACATATCGGAAGCTCTATAGCTGCCTGAATCATTTCAGCAGTTACGTCAGCCATGGAATAGCCTTCGATCTCGTCATACTCTGCCGCAGCGTTCATCTGTCCGGAGAATACAGTCTGTGCTTTCTCACCGTAGTTAAGCATTTCCTTAACCAAAGCAGCCAGCTTTTCGGGCTTTTCGCTGTCATACTTTGCGGGGTCGGCGAGAATAGCCTCGGCATAATCCTGTACGCTGTAATCGCCGGTTTCATCCTGCTTTTCACCGTCTATATATACCTCGGCATGAATCTTGTGAGCCATATAAGCCGCAGGAATATTGCAGGAAGCCTTGTACCAGCCGTTTGATTCGGGTTCAATCTCT
>CACWRT010000201.1 GCA_902763365.1 uncultured Ruminococcus sp. | reverse complement strand
CATTGACCGAGAATTGACTGCTTTTTGACAAAAAACAGCCACACACCGAAGTGCGTGACTGCGATAGTTTCATTGATTCATAATATGTAAGGCTTGCAGGAGCAGTGCCATTTCTCGACGTTTTTCTTCAATTTGTTCGGGATCCGATTCAAGGCGCAGCTCATAAATATCGAGGGCTTTTCTGTAGAAAATCTCCGCTTGGGTTGGATTTTTCATATATAAACAGACCGTTCCCATCACTTCCAATGTAGCGCCGTAATCCATACTTTTATCGGATTGGTTCTCCGCAATGAGTTGGCACAGCTTTTTCAAAAGCTCAAAAAGATTGACTTTTTAGCCCAAATCGTATATAATAGAATCAACAATGGTGCTTTCATGATTTCGACAGCACCATTTTTTTCAGGAGGTCATATTATGAAAACGATCGGAGTTATCCCACTAATAGATTACGGCAGAAAAAGCTACTGGATGATACCGGGTTACCTAACTGGCTTGCAGACTGTCGGTGCATTGCCAATCATGCTGCCCGTCATAGAAAGCAAGAGAGAGCTTCAAGCTGTTATGGAAATGTGTGACGGATTTCTGTTCACAGGCGGTCAGGACGTTGCACCGGCTTTGTACCATTCGGAAAAAAGCCCTTTGTGTGGAGAGTGCAGCCCTGAGCGTGACAAAATGGAAATGCTGATTCTTGACGAAGCCATGAAAAGAGACAAGCCGATACTCGGCATCTGTCGTGGGATACAGTTTATCAATGCCGCTTTGGGCGGTACACTCTGGCAGGATATTCCGACAGAACTTCCGAGTGATGTGAAGCATTGTCAGAAACCACCTTATGATATTCCTTCTCATGATGTTAAGATCGAACCTGATTCACCGCTTTACTCTCTCTTGAAAAGGAAGAATATATCCGTCAACAGCTATCATCATCAGGGTGTTCAAGAGCTGTCGCCGCAGCTTATCAGCATGGCTTCCGCCCCTGACGGACTAATCGAAGCGGTGTATGCACCCGATCAGAAATTCTTGTGGGCAGTACAATGGCATCCCGAACTTGCCTATCAAACCGATGACAACAGCAGACTGATATTTGAGGAGTTTGTGCGGAACTGTTAGTCGATCAGGTCATTCTGAAACCGTGACAGATGCTCAAAAGGCAAGATCTGCCGACCTCTGAATAATCCGCAGCCGTCATTGATCAGTTGGTTATTGAACGCCTTAAACATATTCACATTGACAGCCGAAAGGTCAAGCTCCTGCAATTTGGTGAAACGCTCGTATGCTTCATCAAAATATCTGCATTCACCGACAGGGATATTATCACGTCTTGTTCTGCTTTCCTCCTGTTGGCGCTCATACCCGAAGTGGTTTGCCGTACCGATCTCCGCAAGATCGTCCATATCCTTTGTTCTGAGCTGTACCTCAGTATAGCACCTTGCAAGGTTGTCATAAAAAGTGATATGAAGCGATTGGTAGCCTGAAGGACGAGGAAATGCGACATAATCTCTGTAATATGGTCGGTTATTGCTTATGATCCGTTCGTCTGTTTTATCATGTGCAGAGCCGGAAAGTTCAGCCGTAAAGCCTCTTACTTCCAGAAATTCGGGCAGTGTATTAGCAATCTCATAAAGAAAGATCCTTTCTGCTTCGTCTTGTGTCATGCCTTCTTCCAGGTGACATAAAGGCATAGAGATCACGATGCGGTATGCGATCAGATCTCTGAAACAGGTCAGATTGCTTTTGATCTCAGCTTCATTCGGATACCGGCTGTGCTTTTGATAATAGTCATAGATATACTCCAAAATATAGCCGTTGAATTTTTCCTCAGCCCTGATCAGAGATTTGATCCTGCCCTTAAAAGTAAATGCGAGAAACGGATATTTCTGTGTCATGTATTTGTAAAATTCCTTTATCCTCTGTGACTGAGAGGTAAGGAAGTCATTATGTTCGAGCAATTCAATGATCTGTATCAGAAAATTGCAATGCGCGAGGTCGATCGGGTTATTAGTATCAATCGCTGATTTTCTAAGATCACCCGAATACTGGTGCAGTATTTTAAGCACAGTATCCCCTGAAAATAAATAGTCATTTAATGTGACCATACATATCCTCCATAATACGGAGCTGTTGCTTGAATCATCATAGCAGCAGCTCCGCTTTTTTATTGTTCTGTTTTGATAGTTGTTGTAACGG
>CACWRT010000200.1 GCA_902763365.1 uncultured Ruminococcus sp. | reverse complement strand
ATAGAGCTTGATAAAGTCACTGCCTATCTGTTCCGTCAGGTGATTAGGCACACAAATCAGGCTTTTTGTGTGCAGTCCTAAACGCTTGCCCTCCATTGCAGCAGCTATCATTTCAAAAGTCTTGCCCGCACCAACCTCGTGTGCAAGTAAAGTGTTTCCACCATAAAGACAACGGGCAACAGCATTGAGCTGATGTTGACGGAGTGTAATTTCAGGGTTCATACCGACAAAGTTCAAGTGACTGCCGTCATATTCACGGGGACGGGAAGAATTGAATTGACGGTTATATGTTTCTACCAAATCATCACGCCGTGACTTATCAGCAAAAATCCATTCCTTGAATTTCTGCATTATCAGCTCTTGTTTAGCCCTTGCCTGTGCGGTTTTTGTTGCGTCAACTACATATTTTTCCTTTCCGTCAACCTCAACTTTGACCTTAACCGTTGTTGCTTTCAGGTTAAGAGCATCTTCGATAAGCTCATAAGCTGTTCTGTCACTTGTACCGTATGTTGTGGTAGCCTGTACATTCCATTTGTCAGTTCCCTTATTGGTTATTGTCCAAGCTCCTGATATTTGAGTATACTGAACATCTTACTGAATATCGGCTCAATAATGATGATAGGTGGGTGTGGCGGTTTTGATGATAGGTTTGATGAAAATGAGACAATTTCCGATTGAAGTATTGCTTATATAAGAGCAACATGGTATAATAAATAAACTATGGAAGATACTTTGCTTTCTCATGTAAGTTGAAAGTATACAAATATTATGTAGGTGATGTAAGTGGGTTTGTTTTGGATTTTACTAATTGTAATTGGTATTATAGTTATATATTACGGTGTAGATGCTCTTGATGTGAGTTTTTATTCGTGGAAAAGAGAACGTGAAAATAGGAAAATTAAAGAGGAGTATAGAAAACAAGAAAAAGCAGAAAAATTTAAGCATGACGATGAGGTTGATAGTTTAGTTTGTATATACCTCAATTCTTCTTTCACAAAAACATGTGCTGAACGTTTATTAAATAATTTCAATGAAAACATTGAGTATTGTCAAAAACATAGAAATAACATATGGTGGTGTAGGGTTACTTCTCGTTCTATTGAGTTGGTTAATGATTCCTCGATTGACTTTATGAATGAAGGATATAATGACTTATATGGAATGCAAATAGAAGCATTTGCAAAAGCAATTGTTAGAAATCTTCCGCACGGCTTTTCATTATATACAAATTATGATGATGAGTATGGTGATACTATTGCTATACAGCATACAATTGATGCACCATATTTGAAAGATATTTCAGATATGTAAAAATCACAAAGCTTTTTCGTTGCCTCGCCAATTTTCATAACTGAATTTTTATCAATCAGCACTGAGTAAAATTGCTCGGTGCTGATTATTTTTTCCGACAAACTGTCGAACGGAAAAACGCTACTGCAACAGAAACTTCATGCATGCTGTGAATAGATATAAAGCCCATAAGCCCAATTATTATCAAAGTCCATATAACAGGTGCTTTCCATTCCGTATTGACCTGATACCATTGTCATTGTGCCGCATATCTGTTCAGGGTGAGTTGCGAAATAAGCGTTCATTTCAATTCCGTTACTGTCCGTTGTAGTCCTTATCCATAACGGCTCTTTGTCAGGCTCTATGATAACAGGCTCTGCTCTTTTTTGCAGGAAAATAATATCGGAAGTGACTTCTGTTCCGGCATTGGCTTTGAAAGCATTGTTCGGAAGTCTGACCGCACCAAGAAATTCTGCTTTTTCTGCAAGCAGACGGCGAGCTGTCGGATCTAACTTATCAAGAGTTCCTTTGGAAGTGATGAAAGCGACTACACCGCCCGGTTTTACCATATCGAGTGATTTGCTGAAAAAATAGTCGTGTATCAGAAGATTATGCGGATTGTACTTTTTATCATAAAGATGAATATCCCCGAAAGGCACATTGCCGACTGCAACATCAAAGGAGTTTTCTTTCAGCTTGCTGTTTTCAAAACCGCAAACTTGTATTTGTGCTTGTGGATAGAGCTTTTGTGCTATTCTTCCTGTCAGACTGTCAAGCTCAATTCCCGTTACTCTTGTGTTACTGCCGGGTATCATACCGATAAAGTTACCGATACCACAGGACGGCTCAAGCAGTCTGCCGCCGTTCATACCCATATCCGCAAGTTTAGCGTACATTTCCTTAATGATAACAGGAGAGGTA
>CACWRT010000199.1 GCA_902763365.1 uncultured Ruminococcus sp. | reverse complement strand
ATCTGGCATACAACAGGCTCAGGCAAGACCATGACGAGCTATAAGGCTGCGAGAAATCTGCTGATCGACATTCCGAGCATTGAAAAAACGATATTTCTTATCGACCGTAAAGACCTCGACACGCAGACTACACAGGCATTTCAGTCCTATGCGAATAACGATGTGGTAGACGTTGATGAAACCGACAATGTGGGCGATCTGATCGACAAGCTGAAAAATAATAATCAGCAAGTTGTCGTTACCACAATTCAAAAGCTGTCCATTGCCGTGAAAAAGCGTCTGAAAGAAGGCACTCCTGCATATAACCGCATCAAAAATCTCCGTGTTGCCTTCATTGTGGACGAGTGCCACAGAGCAGTAACACCGAGAACACAGCGCCTTCTGGCACAGTTCTTTGTAAACTCCCTTTGGTACGGCTTTACGGGAACACCCCGTTTTTCTGTAAACGCTTATCCTGCTGAGGGCGATCTTCCGAGAACTACCGACGAGCTGTACAGCAACGAGGAATTCCGCCGTGATCCTGATTATCAGGCTAAGGTGGAACGCCGTGAACTGCCGTTCTGCTTACATCGCTATACTGTAAAAGAAGCTATCCGTGATGAAGCTGTTTTAGGCTTCCAGACCGAGCATCTCGGCGCACAGAAGCTGAAAGACGATGACAGCAACGAGGACTTGTCCGTTTATGAGACAGAAGCACATATGCTGAAAGTCCTTGATACCATCATAAATAAGTCTCAGGAGAAACTCGGCTTTAAGCATGGCAGAGGAAAGACCTATGAAGCGATACTGACCGTTAATTCGATCAAGAGGGCGCAGGCGTATTATGATCTCCTGAAACGAGTTGTAAATGGGGAAACCTCTGTCACAATCAGCGAAGAAACAAGGCGAGTATTGCCAGATTTCCCGAAATTTGCGATCACATACTCTGTTTCTAATGATGAAGATAATGAAAGCGCAGATCTGAACGTGCCTAAGATGAAGGAATCGCTTGATGATTATAACGCTATGTTCGGCACTTCCTTCGGAATTGGTGAGATCAAGGGCTATAATACAAATCTGAATGACCGCCTTGCAAGAAAGAAATCCAAATTCAAGAGCCGTGACGAACAGCTTGACCTTGTAATCGTAGTAAACAGGCTGCTTACGGGCTTTGATGCTCCTTGTCTGTCTACCGTATTTATGGACAGACAGCCGATGCACCCCCACGATATTATTCAGGCGTTTTCAAGAACAAACCGTCTGTTCGATAAGAGCAAGACCAGTGGTCAGATAGTAACTTTCCAGTCACCGCACATCTTCAAAGATGCTGTTGACGAAGCACTTATCCTTTATTCCGCAGGCGGAAAAGCCTCCGTACTGGCTCCTGATTGGGATACAGTATATGCAGACTTTACGAAAGCACTTGCTTATCTGCGTGTTACTGCGGAAACGCCTTCTGTTGTTCCAGCTCTATCAAAAGAGGGTAAAAAGCGCTTTGCTAAGGCATTTCAGGAGTTTGATAAGGTCTACACAAGTCTGAAATCATTTATCAGGTATGCTGATAACCCTCCGGAATCCTACGGAATAACGCAGGCAGAATATGACGATTACGCAGCACATTACTTAAATGTTATCCAAGAATTAAAACCCGGTCCCGGTCCTGAACCCGGTCCGGAGCCTGGACCTGAACCGCCTATCGACTTTGAATACGAACTGAAAGCATACAGCAAGGAAAAGATAGACTATGATTACATTGTCAGCCTGATTCAGTCCGTTGTATCTGCTACCGACGAGGAGCGTCAGGAACAGCACTATCAGAATCTTGTTATAGAGATCACGAAGTATATCGAGGAATTGCTGTCCTCCAATCCGAAACTCGGAGCGCTTATGCAGCAGTTGTGGGAGAAGGTACAGGAAAATCCCGATGAATTCAAGGGTAAACGAGTATCTTATGTTCTTGCTGAAATGCGAAAAGAAGCAATAGACAGCGTTCTTCGTGGATTTGCCGAGGAATGGTGCGTATCGCTCGATGCTGTCTCTTATGCGGCAGACCGCTATCAGGTCGGAGATACCGACTTGCCGGGACTAAATAACCTGAAAAAATCCGCTGATTTCGACAGCTATTCCGCAAAGCACGAAGGCATTTCCAAGTTCAAATATCATCAGTCGGTCAAAAAGGCACTGCTGACCTTGCTGAATGAAGATGTAATACCACTTCGGGACGATGATTATAGAATTGATGA
>CACWRT010000198.1 GCA_902763365.1 uncultured Ruminococcus sp. | reverse complement strand
CCGCGTATCAAGCTTCTTGAGCAGTTCATTTTTTTCCATTGATAATATTTTGCCAACTGTAATTTTACACTAACCGAGCCGCCGGTCCCGTAACGCGGGGTACGCTGCGCCCGGCGAGCCGCCGGTCCCTAAACGCGGGTATCGCTCCGCTTCGCATACGCTCCGGGCTCGTCGCTGCTACTTTTATTAGTCGCGGTTATTACCTTTATTATCGGCTGTTATTTTTTGTTGCTCGCTCAAAGTTACTGAAAAGCTCAATTCTCCCATAATTATTTTACACCAATCTCTAACGAAAGATTTGAATACCTATTTTGCTGCTAACGCAGCGAACAAAGGCTCAGCTTCGTTTCACTACGCATAACTTCCGCCATCCAATCGCCCTACACTCTGCAAGCTTTTGAAAAGACCACTGCAAAACTTTTGCACCCTGTAATTTAGTTACAGATACATAAGCAGAGCTTTTAGTCCCAGATAGTAGCTGTTTTTGCCGAAGCCTGCGATGGTACCGATACAAACAGGGGAAATAACAGATTTTCTGCGGAATTCCTCTCTTGCGCCAATATTTGACATATGTGTTTCAACGGTCGGTATATGTACGGATGAAATTGCGTCCATCAGCGCGTAGCTGTAATGTGTCAGCGCACCGGCATTTATCATTATACCGTCTTTATTGCCGTAGGCGGAATGTATCTTGTCTATTAAATCACCCTCATGGTTCGACTGATATATTTCAAGGTCGATATCAAGTTCCTTTGCCCAAGCCTTTACATCTTCGTTTATACTTTCGGCAGTTTCTGTTCCGTATGTTCCTACATCTCTGATACCTACCATATTAAGATTAGGTCCAAGTAAAAATAATATTTTTTTCATAAGTATTTCTCCCTGCTTATATTATGGTGAATAACAAAAGTTATCTCCTCACGCTGTCATTCCGAGGAGTGAAACGACGAGGAATCTTACATTATGAATTATGCATTCAGACTGTGCCAGACTGTGCCAAAACCTCTTTTTGATACAAAATTAGTGCCGAATAGCCGCATTAATTCACGACTTTGTTTTTTTTGATTTTTGACTTTTTGCACGGTCTGCATTATGAATTATTAATTAATGTAAGTAGTTCTCTTATTCTGTCTGTACGGTCGGAAAGATAGAGGTAGCCGAGCAAAGCTTCAAAAGCCGTTGCGGCATGGTACTGACCCATTGTTGCGCTTTTTGGCGCATGACTTACATGGGCATTCCTGCCTCTTCTCATAACATCCGCTTCTTCTTCTGTAAGATACGGTTCTATCTTTTCCGCAAGAACTGCCTGTGCCTGACAACGGACTATTTCAACCTTTTCTAAATTCAGCTGCTTTACGGGGCGGTTGCCCTTACAGGCAAGCTCTTCCCTGATGATCAGGTCATAAACTCCGTCCCCCACAAATGCAAGTGCCAGCGAATTAAGTCCCTTCGGGTCACACGGAAGTTCCGATAATCTTGACATAGAGATCTCCTCCGTTATTCAACAAATTCAAATTCAAAATCATACAGACTGACTGTATCGCCTTCCTGTATACCTGCTTCTTTCAGTGCGTCAATTACCCCCGAGCTTATAAGCACTCTCTGGAAATACTGTACGCTGTCGCTGTCGCTGAAATCTATCATACGCAGCACACGAAGAAGCTTGTCTGCTTCAACAAAGAATGTTCCGCCGTGATTAGTTACTCTGATATCCTGCTTACCGATCTCGTCCTCTGACGGCAGCGGATCAGGCTCTGCTTCATAGCGGGCAATTGGCGGCAGTTTTGAAAGCTGCTCCTGTATTTCTTTAAGCAGCGGCTCTGTCTGATAGTCTATCGCCGCCATTATAGGGAAGAATTTATAGCCCCGGTCTTCGATGAATTTACGGAAATCCTCTACAACATCATCTTCCGTCAGGTCGCACTTATTTCCTGCAACTATCATGGGACGCTTTGCAAGCTCGGGATCAAATTTTTCAAGTTCGTTGTTTATAATGCGGAAATCCTCCTTAGGGTCACGTCCCTCACTGCCCGACACATCCACCATATGAACCAGAAGCCTGCATCTTTCAACGTGTCTGAGGAACTGATGTCCAAGACCTACGCCGTCGCCTGCACCCTCAATAAGTCCCGGGATATCCGCCATTACGAATGATGATTCGGGACCCATTCTTACAACTCCCAGTACAGGGGTAATTGTTGTAAAGTGGTAATCCGCAATAACAGGCTTAGCCTGACTTACCACAGAAATAAGAGTTGACTTACCCACATTCGGGAAACCAACTATTCCCACGTCTGCAAGAAGTTTAAGTTCAAGCTGAACTTCGAATTCTTCGCCGGGCTGACCGGGCTTTGCAAACCTGGGAGTCTGTCTTGTCGGGGTAGCAAAATGGGTATTGCCCCAGCCGCCCTTTCCGCCTCTTGCAACCACAACAGGCTCTTTATCAGATATATCCGCAAGTATTCTTCCTGTTTCGGCTTCTTTTACAAGAGTACCTCTAGGCACACGTATAACAAGGTCTTCGGCTTTTTTACCGTTGCATCTTGCGCCCCTGCCGTTTTCACCCTTGTTTGCGGTATACTTTCTTTTGTATCGGAAATCAGCAAGGGTTGACAGGTTATCATCCGCAACAAAGACGATATTTCCTCCCCTTCCGCCGTCGCCGCCGTCAGGTCCTCCCGAGGCAACATATTTTTCTCTGTGAAAGGCAACTGCGCCGTCGCCGCCGTCACCTGCTTTTATATGAATCTTAGCAATATCTACAAACATCTTCTTTTCCTTCTTTCTACAATAACGAAATAAAGTGTGAAGTGTGAAGAGTGAAGAGTGGAGTTAGGAATTTGAAGTGTACCATATTCTTTGGACAACTTTGAAAAGTAGTGTATGCTACCAATCCTTGGCTTCCCCTCCGGGGAAGCTGTCACCGCAGGCGACTGATGGGGAACACAGCAAAGCTGTGTTGTCGGCTGAAAGCCGACTTTGAGGGCACTAAGAATATTTTGAAAAATTGCAAATTCTGTCAAAGTCATCCTTGCGGATGACCGCTTTGCTGCCGCAAAGCACACCTCATCCGACCCGCCTGTCTTCCCGGAAACTAATGCGATAAACCCTTTACTATTCTGTCCGAATAAGTGGGTTTGGACATTTCAGACTGTCCACTTTTCGGGGACGTTACACGAATTTACTAAAGATTGCGTGTCCATTTCCTTGGGTACAGTTTAGTATAAACCAAACACTATTCACTATTCATTATTCACTATTCATTATTCACTAATCAGCTTTTCTGTTATTTTTGCAAAGTCATCCATTGTCATTTCCTCTGCTCTTGCGTTGGCTTTTATTCCTGCTTTTTCAAGCAGTGAAGTCACATCCTGCTTGGACATAGACAAACCGCTGCTGAGAGAATTTGAGAGAGTCTTTCTTCTCTGGGAAAAGGCAGCCTTTACAACTTTGAAAAACATTTTTTCATCCCGAACGGACACAGGGAACTGTTGTCTTATATGGAGCTTAATTACTGCGGAGTCCACCTTGGGTGCCGGAATAAAGCTTCCTTTTGAAACCTTAAAAAGTATTTCGGGTTCACTGTAAAAATGCACTGCTGCGCTTATTGCGCCCGACTCCCTTGTACCGGGCTGTGCACAGATACGGTCTGCCGCTTCTTTCTGCACCATCACGGTAAGCGACTGTATCGGCAGTCTTTCCTCAAGTATACGCATTATAACAGGGGACGTGATGTAATAAGGCAGATTGGCGCATACTACGACTTCTTCGCATCCGAATTCATCTGCTATAAGCTTTCTGAGATCAAGCTTCATTATATCGCCGTTTATTATTTTTATGTTATCGTGTTCGGACAAGGTTTCATCCAGCACGGGCAGCAGTCTTTTGTCAAGCTCTACTGCAACTACTTTATGGCTCACTGCGGCAAGCTCATTTGTCAGCACACCTGCACCCGGACCTACTTCAATGACCCCGACTTTTTCTGATGCGCCGCAAAGCTCCGCCATTTTCGGGCAGACAGACGGATTTATCAGAAAATTCTGACCCAGTGCCTTTGAAAAAGTAAATCCGTGCTCCTTCAGCACACCTTTTACATATGAAATATCCGTTAATTTACTCATAAATACCCCTTTAATATATATTAGCTCAGAGCTAAGAGCTAAGAACTCAGAGCTTGTTGACTCAAAGTTCCTGAACCCGGAGTTGCTTTTACACCGATTATATTATACACAACTCTTCCTCTCTTTGCAATATTTTACAGCCTTAAATCACGGAAATCAATTTTACCGGCGAGCCGCCGGTCCCTAAACGCGGGTATCGCTCCGCTTCGCATCCGCTCTGAACTCGCCGTTCAGGCTTTACTGCCCGCGTATCAGGCTTCTTGAGCAGCTCATTTTTTAC
>CACWRT010000197.1 GCA_902763365.1 uncultured Ruminococcus sp. | reverse complement strand
AAGATACACAGTCATGCATTGGCAGGCATTATAAGAAAATATTTGAAACAAAATTAGACCGCGATACGAGCGCTTATATTTACAGAAGGGAAAGTGACTTTACGGATGAAGACCTGTCAGAGATAAGCAGCCACTTTGCCCTGTTTACAAGCCGTATCTCCTTCATCTTGTCCTCCAGCGATACCGACTTTTTCTCCAGCCTGCGCAGCCTTTCGCGCGTGCTTTCCAGCCAGTCGAATGCCTGCGCCACCATCTGCTTCGGCGAAGGCTTTGGCAGAGTATACACCCCGTGCGGACACACCCTGTCAAACACAGTCGGGTAGTATTCGCTCTTAACGAGCAAAAGCACAGCACAGCCCATGCCTTCACTGCGGTCTATCGCCAGACTTATCCCGTCATCATCGGGCAGGGGGACGTTGATTATCAGTATATCAAAGCTGCGCTCGAGCAGCCGCCGCTTTGCACCGCTGACACTTGTTTCAAGTTCGCTCTCATACTGCCGTGAGCCGATAAGCTCGCCCAGCGCCTGATTGAATTTCGGCTGCGAGGAAACGGTCAGAACACTGTATCTGCGTTCTTTCAGCTGCAATCCTATCCCTCCTAGTATAATATTGATATAGTCCAAAGACGGTTTCCTAATAGACAACCAGACGAAAATGAGGTAAACTAAAGAGGATAGGATAAAAAATGTATTCCTCCTCGGGGAACTGATTTTCATCAGTTCATACCTGTAACAAAGTCAATTAGTCCATCCAATGAAGAATTATGATTAGGCTGGTTGGGAGCCGTCTTGTCGGCTATACCTGTATCACATGCTAGGCTGTGTATTCATTGAAATGGAATGGATGCCTATCGGAAAGGAGTCTTTATGACTGATTTGTACATTTCTGTCGGCATAGATGTCGGAGCTGATTTCAGCTTCATGTCCATCGCTCTGCCGAACCAGACCTTTGTGGGAAAACCGTTCAGGATCACCCACTCTAATCTCAACTCTCTTCAAACTGCTGTTTCAAAAATAAAAGAAGCAGAAGAGTCGTATTCTTTGAAAGCTCGCATCTTTCTCGAATCTACGGGAGTTTATCACTACCCACTCTTCTGCTATCTTCGTGATAAGGGTTTTAATGTTTCCGTCATTAATCCTATCATCACTAATAATAGCACAAATTTAAACATTCGTAAAGTGCATAATGACAAATTTGATTCAAAAAAGTTAGCTTTGATTGCATTGAAGCCGGATTTAAAGGTTTCTCTTATGCCATCTGACTTCGTTTTGAACATCCGTAATCTTGTCAGAGAATACTACCGTCTGACAGATCAGTGTTCAGCTTATGTCAACAAGCTCACCGCTGTTTTGAAGGTTTCTTTCCCTGAATACATCGGTGTTTTCTCTAAGCTCACAGTGGACACCTCGCTTGCTTTGCTTGACAAGTATCCTTCACCTGATGCTCTGCTTTCTGCAAGAAAAACAAGCATTATCAAACTCATTAGATCAACCGCACGGTTTGGTGAAGCCTATGCAGAAGAAAAATATGAGAAGCTTGTCGCTGCTGCAAGAACTGCGAAAATATTCGGTCATTCACTGCAAAGTGACACTGAACTGATACGGCTTTACATCTCTATGATAAGAACCTATGACAACGCCGCTGAACAGGTTATGAAGTCGGTAAGAAATATTACTGAAGCTCAACCTGACGAATTATTCGTTAAGCAGATAAGACTGCTTGAAACAATCCAGGGCTGCGGTTTCCTTTCTGCTGTTACTCTGATGTGCGAAATCGGAGACTTCAGCGTGTTTTCATCACCTAAAAAGCTTTACGCTTATCTGGGGCTTGATCCTGCCGTTAAACAATCGGGCAAGTTCAAGGGTACAAATGTAAAGCTATCCAAAAGAGGTTCAAAACTTGCCAGAAGAGTTCTTCATATGATGGCTGTCAACAACATTGGCATTTCCAGCAATGGTAAGCCCAAAAATCCAGTGCTGCGATCATACTATGAAAACAAATGCCTTTCAAAGCCTAAAATGGTTGCTATATCAGCAGTTATACATAAGCTCTGCAACATCATTTTTGCTATTCTCAGAGATAACAAACCATTTGAGTTGATTACTCCTCAGCAGCATAACCAAGACTTTCAATTTGCTCATCTTTCTGTTGCTTGATGATTTTGATATTAGCTATTCAGACTTTTGTTTCTAAACAAAGGTCTGCTTTGCTATACCTTGTTGTTTCTAAACAAAGGTCTGCTTTGCTATACCTTGTTTTGAATTGTGAAACTTTTGTAAACCTCTCACAATTCCTATTGACTTTTCTTAGCTGGACTTTGATGATCGTTTCATACTGTTAAAGGTCTTTGGCATAGCACACCGCACCAACGAGCTTATCATAGGGCGGATAGTTGTCAATAATATGATACCCACGCTTTTCGTACATTCTGACTGCCTCGGTCATCTGCGGCCTTGTTTGCAATATCAGCCTTGCAAAGCCTTGCTCTTTAGCTTTGCGCTCAACAAGCTGCATCATCCGGCTTGCAATACGCTGCCCTCTGTTTTCGGGCTGCACCCATACACGCTTTATCTCGCTGCTTTTGTCATCATATCTTTTCAAGCCTGCGCAGCCGACAGCCTTGCTCTGTGAATAGGCTATCAGCACATCGGGTATCTCGGCTGATGCGTTAAAAGGAACAAAGCCTTTGCGGTTTTTCTCTCCGCCGACAAGACTGCTGTAATAGTCCTCGGTTATCTGATAGAATACCTGAAAATCGCTGTTTGCACCGTCAGTCCACCTGAACTCGATGTCCTCCAAAAAATCACCCCGTTTTACTTGCAGTAGATGTCTATGAGCCTCTGCGGCAGGTGAGCCTTTACAAAGCCGCTTTCGGCTGCCAGCTTTTTTGCTTGGGCAAGACTCTCGGGCAGGGTATCAAAGTCTTTTGTCACTGACTCGTCCGCACTGAACAGGTCAAAGTCCGCAACAGGCGGCAGATACAGATTATTATTTATGCCGTCAAGCCCTGCATAGATAAGCATAGTGTATGCAAGATACGGATTAGCCGACGGATCTGCACTTCGCAGCTCTGCACGTCTGTACTCGCCCTTTGCGGCAGGTATACGTACAAGCTGTGAACGGTTCTCACCCGACCACGAGATGAACTTCGGTGCTTTAAACTTGCCAAGCCTTTGGTATGACGCATCACACGGATCAAGAAACAGGTTTATATCCTTTATGTGTTTCATTATCCCTGCTATCACTGACGGCAGGATAGTATGATGCTTGTCGCTGCCGACGGAAATGTTGATGTGAAAAGCATTCCCCGGCTTGTCTTTTAAAGGCTTTGGCGTGAAGTCTGCGTAAAGTCCGTTTGAATGTGCGACTGTTTTGACGACGGTTTTGTATGACATAACATCGTCAGCAGCAGTCAGCGGATCGGCATGACGGAAATCTATCTTGTTCTGTCCCGGTCCTTCCTCGTGGTGCGAGTTCTGCGGAGTAATGCCCATCTGTTCAAGATGCAGGCATATCTGCCGCCTTATGTTCTCACCCTTGTCCTCGGGCGCTATGTCCATATATCCTGCGGTATCGTAGGGGATAGTCGTGGGGTTGTCGTTCTCGTCGAGCTTGAACAGGTAAAATTCCAGCGCAGAACCGAAGGAAAACTCGATGCCCTGTGCTCTTGCGTCTTCGACGGCTTTGACGAGTAGACTTCTTGTGTCGCACTCGAAAGGCTGGTCATTCGGCTTTTTTATCGAGCAGAACATTCTCACCACACGCCCATGTTCGGGTCGCCACGGCAGTACAGAAAGTGTATCGGGGTCGGGGAAAAGCATCAGGTCTGAGCGAGCTTCGTTACCGAATCCACGCACAGCCGACGCATCAAAGCCGATGCCTTGTTCAAATGCTTTTTCAAGCTCGCAGGGCATTATGGAGATGTTCTTTTGCTTGCCGTAAACATCACAGAAAGCAAGCCTGATGAATTTAACATCTTCCTCTGCGGTATACTGGATTATTTCCTGCGGTGTGTATTTCATAGTTATCCTCCTGCTATTTGGGAAAAAATCTTTTCGAGAAGAGTTTTTCCCCAAACCCCTTTTCAGGAACCTTTTAATGATTTTTCGTTATCGAAAGAAAACCTCCGATAACGAAAAATGACTGAGAGTCCGAAAGCAGTTCGGAGAAAAGCCCTTTTCAAAAGGACTCCCCGATAATATGGGCAGAGACACGATAAATTGCAATGACCTTTCAGTAAAGTGCTCGCATCAGAATATGCGTGATAGATTTCGGTCATGAACCTATTTCTTGTCTCTTGTTTCTAATCTCTAACC
>CACWRT010000196.1 GCA_902763365.1 uncultured Ruminococcus sp. | reverse complement strand
GAGAACATCCTTCTTTGCAAGCCAGCGCACAGCAGGAAGCTCAGCATATTTTTCCCCGCATCTTTTCCACATCGTATAGATAGTTTTTTTCATAATGCTCACCTGTATATTATTCCATGTATTCCTTCAATAATTCCATTGCGCTTTCAACTGTTGTAATACCCGTAAGCTTCTGCTCATCCTCGCCGAAATTGAATTCTACATCAAATTCATCCTCAAGGTCGCCGAGGAATGTCATAAGATCAAGAGAACTGAGTCCGAGATCATCACGGAAGCTCATATCGTTTGTAATATCCTCTGCTTTAACGGAACAATAACGTGCTGCGATCTCCTTAAACTGCTTTTCAAATTTTTTATCCATGGTAATTTTCTCCTTCCTGTGATCAGATCATATCGATTATTTCATTTATAGTTCTTCCGGGATCCTCTATGCCTCTGAAAAGAATACGCATCATATAATAATACATAAGCTCGGCATCCTTTTCAGTAAGCTCTGCTGTCTGATAATGATAAGAGAAGTTGAGCTTTCTGTCGGGCAGATGTGAAACCGTAAGATACATTTTCTTTGTTGCTGCGCCGTTAGCGAACCACTTGATATGTGTACGGAGCTTTGAGGAATTAGGATCAAGGTCGCTTGTATTCATAGGAGGCTGATAGGTCAGATAAACGCTTACATAGGTTGTATCGTCAGGTGTATTGTAGCGCTTCTTCATTTCCTCTCTGATAAGCTCAGGATCATATCCGCTGTACATATAGATACGGTTCTGATGATTCTGGATCTTTCTTGCAGCGTCAATAAAGGTAGTATCACCCGAAATAACTGTTCTGCAGGGGAAGCAAAGCACACGGCTTCCGCCTGATGTCATTTCATCCTGTGTTGAACGTCTGGAAATAAAGTTTTCTACTGTGATATCCTCCTGACCGTCATTCATCTTTGAAAGATATGTACGGATAACAAGAAGTATCAGGTTTGTCGGGGATATCTGGTTATAGAGGCAGAAATTGATAGCTCTCTGCATACTGTCTACCTCAAGCTGATAATCCTTAACTGCAACAAAAAGCTCTTTTCTTTCGATATCGGCTGCTCTGAGGTTGGGATCATTATGCTTCTTTCTTGCCTTTTCGAGCACGGACTTGCCCTGGATATCGGAATAAAGCGGTTCGCCAAGCTCATCAAGCTGTTCGTCCCAGAATTTCTTTGCTCTTGCAACACGCTTTTCATTTGAAGCCTTTTCAAGATCGGAAATAAGCACCTTTTCAAAATCTGCAAGGGGTGCGGGATATTCAGCTCCCTTTGCAAAGTGCATATACAGATTCATAATATCCGTCGCCATTACTGCAACACCAACAGAGTCATTGAGCCTGTGGTCCATATGAACAAAGAAGCCTGTATAGCGTTCCGGAAGCTTAACGATACGGAATTCGCACATGGGTATATCATCGCCGTCAAAGGTCTCATATGCCCATTTCTGCATAATATCGTCTGCCTCCTGAAGAGACATTCCTGTAAGGTCCTTTACTTCAAGGTCTTCCGGCTCATAGTCTGCAATATACTGCTGTATCTCGCCGTTTTCATCAGGCTTGGTGAAGCGAAGTCTCAGACAGGCGTATCTTTGCTTTTCAAGCTCGATACATTTTTTCAGTGTTTTGATATTGACATCGAACTGAAAAGCGGCTACGATACTCAGTCCGGATACCTGCTGTGTCTTATACTCGCGGATCCAACGGTAATGCATATTCTGTGCTGCGGTCAATGGATAAGTTTGGTTCATATACATGCCTCCTTATTTTTTCTATTAGGACATTATCCACAATTATCATACATTAGGCACCTTATTTTTTAATTTTATACAACATAACGAAAATAAGCGAATATCTTATGGTATATTTTACATTTTAATATGATTGTCTAATAACATAGGGGAATGGGTGCTTTTTTCTTTCCCGGCAAATTAAAAAGGCTGCCGCACATCATAAATGACAGTACGACAGCCTTTTATTATGCTTTAGTCAATGCAGCAGAAGTTATCAGGAAACCTTTACTTTGAAGGTCTTAACTGTAACATATAGTAAACGACAATAATAATTTTACTTAAAGCTGCATAAAGACTTGAGCTGATCGTTAGGAGCAGCCCATGAATTAAAAGATTCATCAATCGTCATCTCAAGAATAGAAATAGAGGTATGGCGGTTGTTGATATCCGTAAGCTTTTGCGTGAGAGCGTTGACTTCCTTATCGACCGCGTCGTAGTCGGCGTACAGCTGTTCTTCGCGGCGTTTGAAGTTGTCGCTTCTTGCCCCGGCGCCCTGAGAGATCCAAGCGCGATACAGTTCCGCTTTCTTTTCTCGCAGCGCTGTTTTTTGTTCGAGCTTTCGGCTCAGGTCGGTTGTATCGGACAGGACCAGGCACATCTTTTCAGCGCCCTTTATGATGTTTTCACGATTGCCCATGTACTCGTTATATGCTGACAGGAACATTTTATGAATTTCTTTCTCAGTAAAGTGGTTGGTACGGCAGGGGGCATGGTGTGCGTATTTATTGTTGCAACGGTAGATCACTCTGCGGTATTTGTCAGTGGAGTGCCAGACTTTTATGCCGAAGAACCCGCCGCAGTCCTCACAGATCAGCTTTGATGACAGAACAGTGGCGGAGCTGTAAGCCTTGCCTGCTTCTTTCCGGCGGGCGATTTCCTCCTGTACAACGTCCCAATCAGCCGGTATAATAATCGGCGCGTGACCGTTCTCAACGTAATACTGCGGAAGCTCCCCGTTGTTTTTCTTGACTTTTTTTGAGAGAAAATCAGAAATATACGTCTTCTGGCAGGGGCAGAAG
>CACWRT010000195.1 GCA_902763365.1 uncultured Ruminococcus sp. | reverse complement strand
ATACCCATATTGAGAAAATTCCTGTTTCATCGTATCCGACTTTGCCAAAGCTACCATCGTTTGTGTGACACTCCACAGGCGTAAATTCCCGTATAGCCTACGGTACATACTTATCATTGCTTGTTTATGCGATTTGATAAGTTAAACAATCTCTCAAATTCAGACTTGCATTGAAATCTCTGTCAGCCATATAACCACATTCTGAACAAACATAAATTCTGTCTGATAATTTCAAGTCAGATTTCACACAACCACAGTTATAACAAAGTTTGCTTGACGGATAAAACCTGTCAACAAGTCTTAATTCAATGCTGTATTCTTTGCATTTCTCTGTCAGCTTTGTTCTGAACTCAAAAAACTTCTGCTGTGCAACTGCTTTTGAAAGATGTCTGTTCTTCATCATTCCCCTGATATTCAAGTCTTCAAGTGTTATCCACATTGGCTTGGTTTTCACCAACTCGGAAATCGCTTTGTTGATATAATCTGTTCTGATACAGTCAAGTCTATGATGAAGTTTCTGTACTTTCAGTTTTTGTTTACGGATATTTTGCCGAGTAACTTCTCCTTTCAAATTATTTTTTGATTTTTTAAGGCTTTCGTATTTCCTCGAAAGTCTGCGTTGTTCTCGGTTTAACTTCTTTTCAAGTTTCCTTATGTGAGAACTCTTGTTGATATTTTTGTAAACCTTGCCGTTTGAACAAACAGCAAAATCCTTGACACCCAAATCTACACCTATTCCAAAATTATTCAAAACAGGCTTTTCATTTTCAGGCATTTCAATGAGTACCGACACATAGTATCTTCCTGCCTTACATGAAACAGTACCGCTTTTTATGATATATCCGTCTTTTGAAGTCGGGATATAGCCCTTTTCTTTCAGCCTTACCCAACCAAGTGTAGGAATTTTAAGCCTGTGTCGTTCACAGAAAATCATTGCTTTACTGTCTGTTCTGACAAAATACATTTTTACATCTGAATTATTTTTCTTCTTCCATTTTGGAAAACTTGCTTTTTTATCAAAGAAATTTTTAAATGCTTTCTGAGCGTTCATAATACTCTGCTTTACGGATTTACTGCTGACTTCCTTTATCCATGCAAATTCGGGATTATTAGGGATATAGTCGTTATTGAGCCATATTGAAAAATCATATCCCGAAACAAATCTGTTTTCCTGTTCATAAATCTTTCTGTTATGTGCCAAATAAAAGTTATAAACAAATCTGCAAGTTCCAATAGTTCTGTTGACTTTATGTTTCTGTTCTGCTGTCGGGTTGATTTCCGTTTTGAAGCTCTTTAGCAATATCTTCATCCCTTTCTATTTGTTTCTTATACTTACGAAGCCCATACAACCTACAGGAGAACACATGGAGTATTGAAACAATATCTTGTACAAGTTCTTCCTGTGGCGATAATTCTTCATTATTTACTACCACTATGGTTGTATTAAACTTCATACAGAATTTTTATTAACACATTTTGCACTTTTGTCAATGTATTCTATTACTTAATATTTCTCCTTTTCTGAACTGACGTGAATTTTTATGATTCAGATATGATAACAGCTCCTTTTCGTCATGAGAAGGAGCTGTGGACGGTAATCATGCGGACGCCTGAGAACTTTCTGTGGTTGTAGATCCCTCTTTTGAAGTATTGTCAGAAGTCTCGATTTTTGCAGCAGCAGGATATACCTTGAGTGCCTTTTTGATCGTTTCCGCACGGGCAACGTTTGCCTCGTCGGTAGAATTGTCGATATAGATCATCATGAATTTTCCGCTGTCGGAAATAACAGCGGGATAAGTCACATCTTTATCAACGCCTTCTTTATCGAACAGATGGAACGAACCGTTTTTCTTGATCTCATTGATGACACGCTGTGCATTGGCATCCTGAGAGGAAGGGTCATATTCATACAGCTCGATCACTGTCTGAGAGCCGTTGACGGTGTAGATGTAGCGGTAGCCTTCCTTTGCGCCGATGACCTCCGACATCATTTTCGTTGGTTCTGTCTGTACAGGCAGATAATTCAGCGCTTTGAAGTAACCGATCAGCCCGTTCAGGTCGTCTTTATAATCCTTTACGGAAACAGTGGCAGGATCGGCGGACTGAGCAGTATCTATATTTTCAAATTGCGGTCCCCGATTAAAGCATCCGCTCATGGACAGTGCAATCACAGCACATACAGCGGCAAGAAATATTTTTTTCATAATGACCTCCATACTTATTACTCAAAAATCAGAATAATGCTATTATAACTCATTTCATCTGTTAATTCAAGTAGTATTTCCCGAACTGTCACGGGAGTTTTGAGATATGATGATACCAAACAAAAATGCCGATCAAAGCTGATCGGCACGTTTGTTAATGA
>CACWRT010000194.1 GCA_902763365.1 uncultured Ruminococcus sp. | reverse complement strand
AATCAGTAATACGAATAAGGCAGGCACTCATCTTTCGGGGGAGTGTCTGCTTAATTATTTTTATGGGGGAATGTGCCGTGAAGATGACAAACGAACAGTTAGCAAGTGAGTATAGTTACTACATTGTACAGAAAATACTGCAAAAAGCATTGTCGGAAAAACTCATAACTGTTGATGAATTCAACAAAATCACCGATAAAAACCGCCTGTCTTTCTCTCCTGCTCTTGCTGAGATAATGCCGGATACCGCTTGATATTTTCAGGATATTATGCGAATATTACCGTACCGATTGGGGGTGAGTTGATGAAAAGAACGACAAAAATCGAAGCGGTAATATCCGCATCAAAAACAAGGGTGGCCGCTTATTGCCGTGTTTCAACGGCAAGTGATGAGCAAAAAGCAAGTCTTGATACGCAGAAAACGCATTATGAAACTTATATCAGAAGCAATCCCGAATGGGAATATGCAGGGCTGTACTATGACGAAGGTGTAAGCGGTACTTCTCAAAACGGCAGAAACGGACTTCTTGCCCTAATAAGCGACTGCGAAAAAAGAAAAATCGATCTGGTGCTTACGAAATCCATCAGCCGATTCGCAAGAAATACAACAGACTGTATTGAAATAACAAGAAAACTTCTCAGGTTTGGTGTGCGGATTTTGTTTGAGAAAGAAAACATAGATACAGGCTCTATGGAAAGTGAGCTTATGCTGTCCATATTGGGCAGTCTTGCGGAAAGCGAATCCGTATCCATTTCCGAAAACGAAAAGTGGAGTATCAGAAAACGCTTTGAAAACGACACTTATATTATTTCCGCTCCGCCTTACGGTTACAAAAATGAAAACGGCAGAATGGTTATTGTGCCGGAGCAGGCAGAGGTTGTCAAAAGAATATTTGCCGATATTCTTTCGGGAAAAACACCTTCACAGATTGCCGATGAACTGAACAGACAAGGTATCTTTACAGCACGGAGCGGCAAATGGAGAGGAGAAAGAATTACAGAGCTTATCGCCAATGAAAAATATGTGGGAGATGCTTTGTTTCAGAAAACCTATACTGACAGCAGCTTTACCCGTCACAGAAATCACGGAGTTTGTAATCAATATCTGATTACCGAACATCATGAGCCGATAGTTTCGCATGAAGTATTTGACAGAGCCAACGAAATAATCAAATTGAGAAGAAAAGGGAAATGCGATACAAAAAAGTATCAGAACAGATACGGCTTTTCGGGAAAAATCATCTGCGGTGAATGCGGCAGTGTTTTCAAGCGAAGAATCCACTATACCGTATCGGACAGTTATACAGCGTGGTGTTGTAAAAAACACCTGCAAAATATAACTGCCTGTTCGATGAAATATGTTGCAGATGATTCTTTGAAAGCTGCATTTCTGATAATGATAAACAAGCTGATATTCGCACGAAAATATGTGCTGACACCGCTGTTAAGAAAACTGCAAAGGGAAGGCAGAAATAAAAGACTGAAAGAATACGATGACCTGATAAGCCAAAACATAGAAAGTCAGCAGATTCTCCTGCGGCTTTCATCATCGGGAATGATTGATGATAATATCTATACGCAGGAAAGCACCAGGCTGAAAAATGAGTTTGATAGACTGCAAAAAGAGGAAAGCCTTATTTCTGCCGAAAATCGGGAAGAAAAAATAACAGAACTTGAAAAGCTGATAAAGTTTACAGGCGAAAACAGCCGCATAGGAGAATACAGCGACAGCTTGTTTCTGGAGTTTGTCGACCACATCAAAATAGTTTCAAGACATGAAGCGGAATTCCATTTGAAGTGCGGTTTAGTTTTGACAGAGGAGTTGATTTAATGCTTTACGGATATAAAATGCAGAACGGAGAGATAATGATTGATGAACAGCAGGCTCAAAAAATACAGCTGTTTTTCGATGCCTATAATTCAGGGTGTTCACTGAACGAAGCGGCTAAAAAGTCCGGTATCAATAAGACACACAGCGTATTGGGAAGAATGCTGCGGAACAGGCATTATCTTGGCAGCACTTTATATCCGCAAATCATCGATGAAGATACTTTTAATCTTGCCGAAATCACACGGCAGAAAAGAGCGTCTGCACTCGGCAGAATAAAAGAGCCGATCCCAAAAGCCAAGCCTGTGGTAAGTTATGACTTTATTATCAATACATCAAAAACGAAGGTCAGCAAAGACCCTTACGAACAGGCAGAATACATTTACAGCACGATTGAGAGGAAGGTGTCAGCAAATGGGTAAAAATATAACTGTAATACCTGCCGGCAGAATCCGTAATGACAAAGTAAAAACGGCAGCGAAACCAAAGCTGAAAGTTGCGGCATACTGCCGTGTCAGCACGGACAGCGATGAACAGGCGACAAGTTATGAAGCACAGGTCACACATTACACAAACTTTATCCAATCGAATCCCGAATGGCAGTTTGCAGGAGTATT
>CACWRT010000193.1 GCA_902763365.1 uncultured Ruminococcus sp. | reverse complement strand
ACTGCCCGCGTATCAGGCTTTTTAAACCGCTCAATGCCAAAAAACAAATGTTAGCTATGAAAAATGAGATGCCATGCT
Source organism: uncultured Ruminococcus sp. (assembly GCA_902763365.1). Taxonomy (GTDB): domain Bacteria; phylum Bacillota; class Clostridia; order Oscillospirales; family Acutalibacteraceae; genus UBA1213. The sequence continues at coordinate 2,375 of CACWRT010000193.1, read as the reverse complement.
TTAAACTTTGAACTAATAGCTCTGAGCTGCAAAATCGTGTACCGGCAGGATTAACCTGCAAGTACACGATTGTCTGTTCAGATAATTAAGCTGTTATTTTAGTCCCATTGAATTCAATGGACTCTATTTCTTCGGGATTTATCATTAACCATTCTGCTGTATACTCGTCCTTACTGTTACGGTAATACAGTGTCAATGTGTGTCTTTCCCAGTAGTTGCGGTTTATACCATATTCTACGTTTATGGTTTTTCCGTTTTTCAGCATTATTCTGCCGTCCGTATCATATGGGTTGAACAGACCCGAAAATGCTTCATATTCGTCCGTTCCTTCAGGCTGAGTAAATTCGATCTTCAGATCAGCGCTGAGAGTTCCTGCCGTTATACCGCTGACGGTATATTCTATTCCGTTTTCTCCCTTGAACCTTGCATCGGATGAAAATTCCTTTGTGTTGCTCTTATAATCAAGCTTTACGGAAAGATTCATGTCAATGTCTATCTTCTTTCTTGTAGCGATAACCATACTGTAATTATTTATGGTGATGACCTGATCATCATTCAGTGTTTTTATGTTTTCGGATATCAGTCCGTTATACCTGTCGTAGTCTGCACTGAAATATGCAAACTCTTCTTCCGAGTCTGTTTCATAAAGTACCTTGTCTATCTGATAAATGTACAGATCCTTATCCTCTGCTTTAAGTGTCTCTCCCTTCAGGCTTTGTAATAAACCGCTGTCTATATGACTTGAAAGGTAACAATTTACTGTCTTGCTGTCAGCCATTTCATAACTTACAAAACACGGATAGGTTGTATCAAAGGGATCTCTGAACCATACAGAGTGTGATATCATTGCTTTTGCATCATTATCAAACTCAGGACCTGTTGTATCACTTATTTTTTCGCCAACCGTATGCCAGATTTTTGCTTTACGCAGATGACGTCCGTTCAGGTCAAACTCGCCGTTCCGATCTAATATATCATAAACCTCTTCTTCGGTCTGAACACAATTCTTATTGTAATAACTGTAATAGTCATTGCTTTCGATAAAACAATCCTTTCCGCTTTCAATAATATCTGACCCGTCTGCATTTTGTATTCTGACAAGTGATACCATATTCGTATCATCACCTGATATGCCCGTAAACTCTGCTTTATAATTTTCGTTTACGGAAAGCTCAATGTTGCTTCCGGGGTAGAGGTTGTTTACCATTTCACCTGCACTGTGCTCACCTATGAAGCTGTTCATACCGCCCATTGCGCCTACAGTAACTGTTCCCAGCGCAAGAACTGTTACAGCTGCCGCTGCAAGAATAACCGCTGTTTTTCTGCGTGATCTTTTCATATTGGTTTTACCGCCCTTCTTTTTGTCAGCTGAAAGCTTTGCGTGAACACCTTCCATAACTTTTTCAGGTGATATTTCATATGCGGGAGTAACAGTTTCCTCGTCTATACCCTCCGGTGTTTTCTCAAGTACATCAAACATTGTCTTTTTCATATTATAATTCCCCTTTCCGATAATATCTTTTTAAGCTTATCCTTTGCCCTGTAAAGCTTTGTCCTTACTGTCTGCGCATTCATTTTCATTACTTCGCCTATCTGCTTTGAATTCTGATAGTAATAATATTTTCTGAGAATGATTTCCCTGTCCGGCTCTCCCATTTCATCTATTGCCTCAAAAAGCGTCATGCTGATTTGCTTCTCTTCTATATCATCTGTCAGAAGAAAATCATCTTCCGGGCTCATATTTTCTATGCTTACTACCTTGCTGTGCTTGTTGTTATCCCTAAGACGATTTTTTGTCTTATTCTTGGCTATCTGACAAATGTAGGCTTTGACCTTTCCTTCTTCCAGCTTGTCTGCGTTATACCACATGGCAATAAACGTATCCTCCGTCAGTTCCTCAACATCTTCGGCTGTCAGCTGATCTCCTGCTATATTACAGATTATTGCACTGACAAGCCTTGTGTATTTTCTTATCGCTTCGTCAAGCGCTTCACTGTCCTGCTGCCGCAGCTTTTTTATCATGGTTTCTTCATTCATATTTTCCTCCGTCCCAGACTGTTGTCTGATGATTTTTTCGCTTTTCACTCTATATAACACCAACGATTTGCAAAGTGTTTCATCTTCCGAATTTATTTTTATTTTTTCTTTGCATTGCTTTCAATTAATATAACACATAAAAACAGTCATGTGTTTCAAAATACTCTTAAAATTTTTTTTCGAGTAGGAGGCTACCCATTAGCTGAGCAGCCGACCTCTCACACCACCGTGCGTACCGTTCGGTACACGGCGGTTCAATAGTTTAAGTGCAGTACCTTGTATCTTTCGAGTATGTCATCATACCCGACTGATGCAAGGTATTTGTTTGTTAATGACTT
>CACWRT010000192.1 GCA_902763365.1 uncultured Ruminococcus sp. | reverse complement strand
CAGCTGTATTTTTCCGCTGTACAAGCTACGAAGCGAAGGGCTTTTTGTTTCCCTTCGCTTCTTTCTGAACTCTTTTATTTTTTCTTCCGTGAGCCTTGCGGTTTCGTAATACTCCTCAGCCCACTCGTCATAGGTCATGTTCTCACCTTCTTTCAGGGCATAAGAAAACCGCCCACACTGAGAGCGGTACACAATGTGCTTTTTAGTTATTATTTCTTCCTTCTTATTCCGAAAATCCTATACAGTTTTTCATCCACACTTTCTCTATCACCTTTATGCCTGTTCGTTTCCCGAGAAACAACTCGAAGGTTATCTTTTTTATTACTGCCGCCTTTAGATAATGGCTTAATATGGTCAACCTCACGAGGATCACCCTTTTCAAGTCCCATTTCTCTCCGAGCTTTGTTTCTTTCCGACCGTTCTTTGATGTGTTCGGGCTTTCCGTGATAATCTCTGTATTCTTTTTTGTAATCACGTTCCATTTAAAATACTCCTTTCATACATGAAAAAACCGCTCTGATTACTCAGGGCGGTTGAGTTAATTATGCGATACTCAATTCGGCATCTTTTTTTATATTGCAGTCGGCAATCAATATTGTTGTGCTTTTACTTATATCGTTTGGGTTATTGTTGCACGTCATTGCAACGGAAATTACATTGTGCAAGATACCTTTTTCATCAATAAGCTTTGTTCCGTTTTTGATTTCATCACAGATGCCATCAAGTGTAACCGAAAGCCTATCACCGATTTTAAAAACATCAAGAACTTTAAACATACTAATTACCTCCTTTACTAATATATGCGGCTAATTCAGATTCATAAGCTTCTAATGCTACTTTTGTTTGTTCAATCTCTTTATCAGTAAGCTGATATGCTCTACTGTGCTGAATCAGCTTTTTCTGGGCTTCTATTTCACATTTTAATCGTGATACATAACTGCCATCGTTTTTTCCGGTTCGGTACTGGTATGTATGTATAAGTTCCTCAAAAACACTTGCTCTGCAAGGATTCGTTTTTAACAGGATTGTTTTGGCATCATAGGTAATTGCCTCTGCATGCTTAGAATCCAAATAGGCATCCGTTTCCTCACTGTATTGCATAATACCGCCCTGACGTTTAAAGGCTTTTTCAATCTTATGGAATTGCTTTTTAGGCATAGGTTCAATTTTATCAGGATTCTTTTTCCTATACATTACTTCACTTCCTGCTTCTATTATACCACTTTTTTCGGATTTTTCAACAGGTTTTTCAAAGGATTTTGCAACCTTACCGAACTGCTCCGCCTTCTCCCCATAGGCTTTTGCCCTTGCTCCGTAGATACGCTTGTTGTCCTCGTTAAGGCTGTATTTGCTTATGCGGTCATACCGCTTTTCCTGCCGCTCGCAGTAATTCTGTTTCTGCTGTGCTTCATACTGCTGCGCCATTTCGTCAAGCTCGTCAGCTGTGTACTGACTGCCCTCGGGCGGAGTGCTGACACCCTCAAAGTATGTACTGTGAACATCCTTGCATCGTGGATGATAAAGCCCCTGAGCTATGGCATTCGACAACAGCGGATATTTTACACCAGTCACCGGAGAAATACCGCTCTTGTCGGCACCGCTCCACACATCGTCAATGAACACCTTACCGACAAACGGCAGACATCTCGGGCAGGGGCAGTTCCTTTTGTTCATGATAACAGTCGGTACTCCCCATTCATCCCTCATACTTCCCTCGCCTTGAAGATATGCACGCTTGTTGGCTGTCTTTATCGCCATGTCCGCATAATCCTCAAGCGTGTGACGGCTGCCGTCCTTATACTCCACACAGTCAAGCCCTGCCCGCAGAAAATCACGGGTTGCCATGTCAACGGCTTTTTTGTACGTTCCTGCGCCTGTGTTTGCATAGACCTGAGCATTAAAAATAACCTGCCTGTACTGATCGTCTGCACGTCTGAGAACAGCGTATTCTGCCCTGTTCATGTCATTGTTTACAGCGTTCAACAGCGCATCAAGCTTGCGGTCGTTGACTCCGAAGAAGCTCCCTTCAATTTCAGCTACACCGGAAAAAGGCTGCAACGGTGCTTTAAAGCCACTGCGTATTGCCTGCAAGATCCTGCGCTCCTGCGCCGTCCTGCCGTCCTTGTATGAAGCTCTGAGCATCTCGTCAATTTGCAGATTAAGCTTGTTGAAACGTGAGGGAAACTTTTTTATGTTTCGCCTGCGGTAGTCCTCGCCTGCTGTAGGTATTCTTTGGCTGTCAAGTTATCCTCTCCCTCCCGTCAAAAATACGCACAAGCTTTTTGCAGATCGGGCAGCCCTGCTTTTCCGCTTGGGTCAGAATAGGACTGCACCGGTTTTGTATCCGAGTGTGCCTGTCGAATATCTCACCCCACTGATAGTATTTTTCAAGCTGTCTTTCAAGCTCCTTCTGCTTATGAAAAAGTTCGTCCTGCGTTATCAGCTTCATACGAAAC
>CACWRT010000191.1 GCA_902763365.1 uncultured Ruminococcus sp. | reverse complement strand
GTTTTCTGTCATAAAACAGTGCCGCGGGATCGCGTGGAAGCCGTGCATATGATTTGTCACATACTTTAAGCATTACTTCCGGAATAATATAATACATAGGTATCAGCGCCGAGTTTTTGTATGGTGTCACACTGCCATCCTTTCGCTTGAGCGCTAAGCTCATGCTTCCTCCTTTCTATGTTGTTATTTGTGAAAACACGGTATAGCTTGCGGCAGCTATCCGTATCTTCTCAGAGTGCCCTCTGATTATGTACGACATAACAACATATAAAATGTTCCTGAAATTTGAGAATATTCTATCATTTTCTGTTTTTAAGGTAAAGGTGTAAGCGGTATAATAAAGTGTACAGAATTTCGCCAATAAAATATACAGGTTTTCGCCAGAAAGTGTACAAGTTCTCGCCATAAAATGTACAACTGCACTTTTTCTGATATAATGATTGCATATCAGAAAAAGGCGGTACAAAAAATGAAAGGAATTAAAATGTACACAAGAATTCAAGAATTGAAAGAACATGGGGTAAGCCAGAATAAAGCAGCTCAATATCTCGGTGTTCATAGAAAAACAATAAAACGCTATTGGAACATGACCGCTGATGAATATGAGAAATATCATAACAGTGTCAGAAAGTCAAGCGTGCTTGATCAGTATCGGGATATAATTGTAAGCTGGATAACTCAGTTCCCTTGCATTACAGCTGCTCAAATATGTGATTGGCTGAAAGAGAATTACGATGATAACCTTAAGGAACGCACTGTAAGCCGATATGTCAAAGAGCTCAGAGCGAACATAGGTATTCCCAAATCAGCATCTCCCAGAGAATATATGGCGGTTGATGAGCTGCCTCCGGGCAAGCAGACACAGGTTGATTTCGGAGAAATGACTATACCCAATGCCGGCGGCAAAGGTAAAACTAAAGTCCGATTTGCAGCATTTGTTCTGGCTCACTCGCGATATAAGTATGTATATTTTCAGAGCAGACCATTTCATGCTGTTGATTTAATAACCGCTATGAACAACTGCTTTGCATATTTCGGCGGCATGACCGATGAATATGTTTTCGATCAGGATAGTATTGTGTGTGTATCTGAGAACGCAGGCGATATTGTATATACCTATGAGTTTGAGAAATTCAGACAGCAGTGCGGCTTTAATGTATATATGTGCAGAGGCGCTGATCCGGAGAGCAAGGGTAAAATAGAAAATGTCGTTAGGTATGTCAAGCACGGATTCCTCGAAAACCGGCTTTATCCCTTTGATGATAATACACTTAACGACTGTGGGATCTCGTGGCTTGAAAGAACCGCAAATATAAAAATACACGGTACTACACATAAAATACCGGCAGAAGTATTCAAAGAAGAAAGAGAGAGCTTGAAGCCTTTGCCGGACACTGTAGATCGTCCTGTTGCATCAATAAAAAGAACGGTTCGCAAGGATAATACTATCATCTATTGTTCAAACAGATATTCTCTGCCTATAGGAACATATACCACACAGCCGGAGGTTGAAATAGAAGCACAAGGCGGTGTTTTAAAGATATATACGGTGTTTCACGATTTCATATGCGAACACCGCATATCACCGGGCAAGGGTATGCTTATCAAAAATAACAACCATGACAGAGATACAACCAGCTCTATTGATAAGCTTCAAGAGGATATTGATAAGCAACTTGATCATAAAGCAGCTGCATTTCTTGCCGGCATAAGAGCAGATAAACCCAGATATACAAGAGATCAGTTCCGAATGCTGCAATCTCTGTTAGACAAATACGGGAAAGAAAAACTGATAACAGCAACGGATTTCTGTAACGCAAACAAGCTTTTTAGTTCTAATACAGTGAGAGATTTCCTGCTTTGCGGTGAGACTCAAAATGATAAGCCTGATAATGTTCCGGCAACAGATGATAAAAAAGAACGCAAGATACCGATAGACAATTCCAAATATCATGTGACTGTTGAAAAGCGTTCACTTGAAGCTTATGCAAAGGCAGGTGAACAGATATGAATAAAAATATTGACCGTATATCTGATATGTCAAGGGCTTTGAGACTTGCTGAAATCGATATAAATGCGCTTTATGCGGGAAAGGATGATATTACGCCTCTTTCCGCTATAAGGCTGTATCTTGAGGAACAGCTCAAATTGAGGATAGCAAAGCAGAATTCATTGAGGAGAAAACGCGCAGATCTGCCATACGAAAAAAACTTGGAGCAATTTGATTTCGGATTCCAAAGGAGCGTTACGAAAGAAACCATGCTAAGACTTGCGGATATGACATGGGTAGAACAGGCATACAACATATGCTTTCTGGGACCGCCCGGCATAGGCAAAACACACCTTGCAGTGGCTCTTACGGTAAAAGCATTAGATATGGGATATGCAGCTGTCTTTACGACATTGGAACAGCTGATCAAAGATTTAAAAACAGAGCAGATAACAACTAAGAGTAACAGAAGGATGAAA
>CACWRT010000190.1 GCA_902763365.1 uncultured Ruminococcus sp. | reverse complement strand
TTGCAAATAGAATTCAAAAAACCATGAACCTAAGAATTATGGGCTATGTTGGCAGAAAAGATTACACATTAAATGGTCTCTTAGAATGCTATAAGTTCCTTCCGAATAACTCTGATAAGATCATGTCTTATGGAATGGATCTGTTGACTATTTGCGACTATGCTAATGAAATAGGAGATAATCGTGTCAATGTATATGTCATATTATTTGATGTAGCAAGTGAACTTGGATTTAAATACCTTGATGCTTTATTCGAATTAAAAAACACCCCAGAAGATTTGACATATTGGCGGCAGAGAGTTCTTTCAGCACTATATGATATAAGCAAACCAATTTCACACTGAGTACCACCGAGTCACACTGAGTCACACAAAAATCCCGATTCCACGGAGCTTTTTGATGGTAGAAAGCCCCAAAACAGCGCAACTGCGCTATTTTGAAAATTCAAGCATTTTGAAGATTTTTGGTAGAAACTTGGTAGAAAGCCAACGATGAAAAAGTTGGTAGAAACTTGGTAGAAGCCGAAAACAACCCATAAACGGTAGAAAGCCTGTTGACAAAGCAAACTGAATAATGGACAATAGCGGACGGTGTTTCATAACAGAAGCGCTGTCCGCTATTTTTATGCCTAAAAATTGAATATTGCACATCGCTTCTCACTGAGCCTGTATGAAAACAGGTCGCTGAGGAGCTTTTTTTATTTCAGATGAACTATGTCAAGGAGGTCTTTCTATGCCGATCAGTCTGCTCAATTACAACTTTGAAGCCAAAGCCTGTAATGAACTGCTGACGGCTATGCTCAACCATTCAGACTTTGACTACGTTACGGTCGATGAGCTTCGCCGTTACAGTGAGCTTTCGCAGTTCACCTTTGATGAGCTTCGTACCGCTGTGTATGAGCTTTGCAAGAGAGGTTTCCTCCTTGTAGTGCAGAAGCCGTATGGTCATGTCTATGCGGTCAACAAGCTGCGAATATCCAACATGGAATTTGTGTACGGAGCGTAAGCAGAGGTGAGAGAAATGGACAAGAAAACAAAAGCAAAAAAAACAATACCAGATACGATCTGCCGAGTACATAGGTCAGGCGGTTATGCCGTTCTGAGCAATTGCTTCGTGCGTTCAACTAATATCGGCTGCGATTCGATAGGTCTGCTCGGCAAGATCAATGACCTTCCGCCTACATGGAATTTCACGATTGCCGGACTTGTGGCTATCTGTGAGGACGGTGAAACAGCAATCAAGTCCCAGCTTGCTGAACTGGAACAGTGGGGATATGTCAAAAAGACCTTGCTGATGCCAAACGAATCCCCTACGGGCAGGATCAGCTATCTCTATGACTTCTATGAATACTCGGAACTGGACGATTCTATCCCGAAGTATGACATTGAAATGGAGACATTTACAGCAGATAACGCTACCCTGAACCGTGTGAAGAAGGACAGCAATTTCACTATTATCAGTGCAAAGCTCCTCAGAACCAATAAGATCAGAAACAAACTGATCGGCTTTATGCTAAAAGTTCTTTCTCTGCCGAATAGCTGGAATTTCTCTATGACAGGACTGAAAGCTATCTGCAAAGAGGGCAAGACTGCCGTGCATAACGCTGTGAACAAGCTAATTGATAGGGGCTACCTTGTTCGCACTAAGCTCCTGTCTAACGAGAGTGTAAACAATCATTTTGAATATGTTTACAGCTTTTTCGATGTTCCTGTCAGCAAGGAAGAAGCAGACGAACTTGAAGCTGAGACCAGACGCAAGGCTATTACGATCCGTGAGGGCGGCAAGGCGAAAGCCGTTGTTTCTTCATCGGCTGAAAAACAGAAGGTGGAAAACCCGTATCTGGACACTCCGCCTGCTGAAACTCCGCTGTCTGAAAATCAGGGACAATATAATAACAACAATACAAAACAGAAAAATCAATTACTGTGTGATAAATCCTCTATCATATCTCCGGTTGCAAAGCCAACTTTCAACATTCCGAATGTTGAAAAATCTGCTGAGAATGTGACCGAAGGATATAACGCAGAAGAACGAGAGATTTATACAGAGATCGTCAAACAAAATATCGACTACATTCATCTTGGAGACTGGCTCTGTCAGGACGGTCGTGACGGTTATGCCGAAGCAGACGAAATAGTCGGATTCATGGTCGAGGAGATATGCTCAACCGCCCCATATCTGTGGGTAAACAAAGCCAAAGTTCCAAGAAGCGTTGTCAAATCAAGAATGCTGAAAGCAAATATCAGCATGGTAGAAAATGCTCTGTTGAAAATGGCTCAGGTCGATGATATAAAGAAATTTCAAAAGTATTTCATTACCACACTTTACAACGAGACTCTGTCCTATCATTTCAATGAAGGCTGCGAGTGTCGCTGGGCTGCTCAGGCTGTGGCAAGAGATTTCGGCTATGCTGTCTGACCGGGAAAGGAGGTGGTTCTATGGCTGCAAAGAAGAATGTGGCGGTAACTCCTGCATTTACTGGCAGGAATGTATCGCTGTCTGAGATCTCTCAGGCAAGTGGTATCGGCGTTGCTACGCTGAAAAAGGGGCTTATTGCCGGAGCTGTTGACTTCGGTTATGCGATCCCCTGTGGTAAAGGCGATCAGCATCGCTATTACTGCCCTGACAGGCTTGTGTATCTCAAGACCGGATATTTCAATCCGAACCCTGAGAAGCAGGACGCAGATCCCGAAGCCGCTTGAAAGTCTGTAAACGACCTGTTTTACAGCTTTCACAGCGAATTTGAAGCAATCGTCATGGATATGCTCGGTGAGCGTGTAGACAGAAAAACGCTTGACATCGTGTTTTCTTCTTTTGACGAGCTTCAGGAGGAATATCACAACAGGCTCTATGAGCTGTTACAGAAAGAGGTGAATAATCATGGCTAAGACAATTACCACACAGTATGGCGAGTTTCTGAACTACGATAATCTTGTGAGGATCGGTGTTGTCACGAATTGGGAAGATGCAGAGCCGGACGAGAACGGCATTGTGAAGCCCGATTATGAGATGGTCGGCACTGACACCAGCGGCAATCAGATCCCGATGGGCAACTACAAGACACCCGAAGCAGCAGAAACCGCCCTCGCAGACCTCCATAACTGGCTGTCTGCCGAAGCGTATGCCGTTTACGAGGTCAAGTCTGGCGGTGATGCGTAATGCCGTCCGACTACGAAAGCGGTGCAAAGAAAACCATCGACATTTCGATCAAGGCGGAGAAAATGACCGCCGATGTGCTGAAATCGGCATTGCAGGAGTTTTTGTCGGGCAAGGCAGAGAAAAAGGGACGAATGACCTTCAAGCAGTTGCAGGCAAAG
>CACWRT010000189.1 GCA_902763365.1 uncultured Ruminococcus sp. | reverse complement strand
CTTGCCGTCGGCATAATTCTGCAAGGTCCTGAGATATGCGCTTTCATAGTCCTCATTCACCATCGAAGCGGTGTCAAACTGTACCGCAGCCTTCGGCACGAAGTTGTTTTTATAAAGCTTGTTAAGCATTTCCTGCGACATCGCCGCACCGTCAAGCGACATTTTAAGCTTATCCTGCACCGACAAACCCACAAGCCCGAAAAATACAGTCGAAGTCTTGACGTGCAGCACCTCATCCGATCTCAGTCGGAAACTCTGACCGTTGTTGGGCGAGGTATAAACATAGGTGATATCTTTAAGCTCCGACAGGTCTTTGCCCTGTTCGATTTCTATACGTATGCAGGACGGTTCCATCGGCCACAAGGTCACGGAGCCCGACCTCTCATCACGCAGGATCATAGCGTAACCGTTTCCGAAGTGATTCCTGTTGTTTTCCATCACTGCCCAGAAGGTTGACGGCGACATATAGGGGTTCGGTCTGACCTTTGCCGTCTGCCATAGCGGCGAAGATATCATATCAATAATGCCGCCGTCTTCGCTTACTCTCTGCAAAGTCAGCGGCAGCTTTGACAAGCCTTCGGAAAGGACTTTAAGGCAGGTGTAATACGTCACTTCCTGAAGCCTGTCGGAATTTTCGTCTATCCCCAAAAAATTAAGCAGATCGTTCATCCTGACGGTCTGCATTTCAAAGCTTTTCTTTTTCTTTTTTCGTTTCAGAAACTCAAACAATAGCTTTCACCATCCTTAATGGTATAAAAATACCGCCCTGTTTTCAAACAAGACGGTAGACTAAAAAATGAACATCAAATAAATGATAATAAAACATTTGCTGCTAAAATCAAAGCGGTAATCAGAACATACACAAAGTATGTCACTTTACTGCGTTTTTTCCCTATGAAAAACATCACAATTCCTGAAAAAACAGCTATAGCAAAAGCCAATGACAAATTCAAGGACAGCACATTCAACATAGAAAAGTTTTTTACACTGAATGCTTCAAAATTAACAGTAACTATTGTGAAAATAGCTGCAATGATACCCATGAAAACCATAACATTAGCATATATTGTGTTAGCTTTTTCGTCGATATCTTCCTTAACTTTGTTAATTTTCTTTATTTCCTTGTCATACTCAGATTCATATTTGCCGAATCCAATGAACCCCAGCTCATTATTAAAAGAAGCATCAGGCTGCATGGAGTATGGTTTTTCGGGTGTCTCCGACAACCTGCTGAAAAAAATCTGAGCTATTCTTTTTCCGGCAGTAATTGTAATTATATTACCTGAGATATTAGAAACTCTGATATATGCTTTCGTTTTATGTCCGGGCTGATAATACGGAGCTGCAACAGTAATTCCCTGCCTCATAACCGAATTTTTTTCGGTAACAATACCAACACAATCAACAGGAATCTCAAGTGTTTCTACACTCGAAACAAATACAGTCTGTCCGGGCTTCAGCTCATAACTACTGTATGTTTTGTTATCTTCATCCAAAGCTATAACATCTTTTACAGTAATATCATAAGATACCGCTCCGACATTTTCCTCTTGATAATTTTCAACGATAAGCTTATTATTTTTGCATAATTCCTTAATTTCTTTATCTACTAAAAACATGGTATATCCTCCACATCATAAATTAGATTAATCTATATAATACCACTTGCAGCAGGATATTATTTTCTTTTTAAGAATTAACAATCAATAATTTTTTCTTATACTAATTGTTAATAATATCAAGATATCTTCTCATTTCCTCATTCACATCGATTTTTTTCGGCTGGCTTTTCATGCTGCAAAAATGAGCGTCGATCGCAGCGTCAACAGGGTCTATCCTGCTGTTTTTTCTGCCCGGCTGCTTGTCAATCTTGCGTTCTCCGAAACTGTTTTCAACCGTAACGGCATGGAGAAAGCTGTGTGATAAAATCTCATTTTTTCTGTTGTAATGATATTTTCCGGACTTGACAAGATATTGAATATCGCAGGTCGCATCATTCAGGGACCTTGCGCTCTGTGTAACACAGATCAGCGGGCATCCGAAACGTTCAAGCTCGCCTAAAATCCCGTCTGCATTATGCGGATCATAGCCTATAGCCTTTATTTTAAGATCATATCGCCTAACGATCTCCTTCAGATCACGGATAATGAAACCGTAATCATTCTTAAAATCCATCGTTCCGCCCGTAATAGTTATAAGTTCCTGCTTTTCCCATACGTCATACGGCGCTGTATCTGTCTGAATATGCTCCTCAAACCGACCTCTCGGCATATAGCTGTGGCTGTCAATGAAATACTCTCCCGGATTCATTTCCGCTTCAACAGACCATGAAGTAAGATCCCCGCCGGAAGACAGATCAAGACCGATAAATACGGCTGCTCCCCTGAAATCTTCAAGAGTCAGATCACATCCGCATTCAAGCCACTTTTCATGCTGTACAAATTCATTGTCCTGATTCCTGTACCATACGTTCAGCGACTTGACCATAAAGTCAGCAAGCTCCGACCCGCCCATTGCGCGGGCAGTATTTGCGTCCGTGCGGAATGTTTCAAGATTTCTCAGAACATTAGGGTTGTCCGGATGAAGAAGAACAGGATTAGCCTTGTACCATATACTTTCATCAAAAGGCTTATCCTGCTTGTCAATGCTGTAGATATCTATAAAAAAATCCTCTGCGGTTTCATTGCCGTAGAGAAT
>CACWRT010000188.1 GCA_902763365.1 uncultured Ruminococcus sp. | reverse complement strand
AAGATAATACACAGACCCGAAAACAGCTGCAAGCATCAGAGTAATCAAAACCGCGGAAATCACAGCCAGAAATGCGCCTCGTTGCCGCCTGGATTCTGCGACATAAGCATTACTGTCTACGGTATCCGGAACCAGCGCCTCTGAATCCTCTCTTGAAACCGAATCCTCCGGAAGAAAACCCTCCTCTGATTCCTCGGTAATCCGCTTCCGGATGGCTCTGATCTCCTGTGAATATCTGTGGAGATCCAGCGTGCTGATCTCTTCTACAGCTATATTCTGTTCTCGGCAATTGCGAAGCAGCACCCTGAGCTCGCGGATCTTGCTTTGCACGTTATTGCAAAGATATGCTGTCGGATGCTGCCGCGCCTGTTCAGCCAGATCCGCAAGAGCACATGCATGTACATGAATATCAGACAGTAGCTTTTCTTTTGGATCGGGTACCGGAGAAGCCTTTGCATTCCGGTTATCCGGTTTCTGGTGATGCTTTTTCATATCTGTTCTCCTTTCTGCTGCTTTCCTTGTTGTTTCTATTATAGCACATTATTCGACATTTGAAAAGAGTAAAACCGTAAAAAATGAGACATAATTGAAGTAAGAAACTTTTTTTCTCAAAGCACTTGACAAGCAGGCAGATTTGTGGTATAATATTCAATGTTGTGAGAACGACATGATCTGCGGGTGTAGTTCAATGGTAGAATTCCAGCCTTCCAAGCTGGTTACGTGGGTTCGATTCCCATCACCCGCTTTCTACTTCTGCCGTCGTTGGCAGCGATCTTCGCGGATGTAGTTTAGTGGTAGAGCATCAGCTTCCCAAGCTGAGTATGCGGGTTCGATTCCCGTCATCCGCTTTTTATCAATTATATCAATTCGTTATATTTGCGCCTTTAACTCAGTTGGATAGAGTAACTGCCTTCTAAGCAGTAAGCCGCTGGTTCGAGTCCAGCAAGGCGCGTATTTCATTAAGCCGATGCATTGCATCGGCTCAGTCTGTCGAGAAACCCCAAATCTCAAGCGAGGTTTGGGGTTTTGAAATAGATTTTTTTAAAAAGCAGATGAAAACAGATATAAATGCCGTTTGGATGTAGTCTATTCCACCTGTGTATCGCATACTTTTTAAGGTTCATGGTAGCAAATTTAAGCCTAACCCAGTTTGTAACTTGGACTAAGCCTCGGTATTGCGTGTATCGCATAGCGTGTTTTTCTTTAGCGTCCGCGAATACTCTTTCAATTGTTTCTTTTCGTCGCTCGTACAGTTCTTTGTATTCTGGTGTGTGCCTGATGTTTTCTACTGTTTCAAGATAATCTGACCAAAGATGTTTGGCAACGGTTTTAACATATTGTGAATTTTCGGTGCATAAGTTTCTTGTCGGACAATTTTCGCAAATATATCCTTTACTCTTGTATTCTCTGTATCCATCTCGGTTTGTTGTTGAATAATCTAATATATGGTTTTGCGGACATATTACACAATCAAAGTATTCGTCATAAATGTATTCATATGGTGGATAAAATCCTTTTTTGCTCATTGGTCGTTTGTATGGTAACACAGGGATTCTATTATCATCTATTACTTTCTTTGCTATCCAAGGTGTTTTGTATCCAGCGTCTGCTACTATTGTCTTTATTTCAGGATTCTTTTCTACCAACCTGTCATATAATCCGTCAAATGCTACGCTATCATGCACATTACCGGGATTAACGGTTACATCCATTACATATCCGTTTTTATCGCAACCGGTCTGTGCCGCATATGCAAAACATTTTTTGTGCTCGCCCTTATGAAATAATCCGCTTTCAGGGTCAGTTGTTGATTCTGTAATCTCTTTATCTTCAAACGGTTTCGGTCCGTCAAACGGCTTTTTATCGTGGTCATCTCTGTCTTCGTTAATTTCTTCCATTAACTGTTCTTCGTAAATCTTTGCCGCTTGCGGAACAGCTCTTTTTACCGATTTTTTTAAATTAGCATTTGCTTTGATGTGCGTTCCGTCAACGAATACTGCTTCCGGTGACAAATATCCTGCATTGTTTATTTCGCTTAATATCCAATAAAATATCTCTTCTATCGTGGCTTCAGTATATCTGTGCTTGAAGTTATAACTTATCGTTGAAAAATGCGGTATCTGCTCATTCATCAAATACCCCAAAAACCATCGATATGCCACATTCATCTCTATTTCGTCTACCGTCCTTCTGAGCGACTTCAAGCCGTATAAATGCTGTATTAGCACCATTTTAAATATTACTACAGGGTCTATACTGGGTCTGCCGTTATCTGCACAGTATAAATCCTCTACTATGTCATATATATGGGTAAAATCTACGGCACTGTCTATTTTTCTCAACAAATGATCTGCTGGCACAAATTCTTCTGTGCTGAACATCTCTACTTGTTCACGTTTTTTTCGCTCTTTTACTATCATTTTCATCACCATATTCATTATACCATATATATAACAAAAAGCCCAGCATAAAACTGGACTTTTTCGACAGACTGAAAGCCTGACAAAAGTCAGGCTTGATTTCAGATAGGACTTAATATGGAGCTTATAAACTATAATAAATTGAATGTTGATGAAATTGACGATATACTCGAAAATGAAAGTGAATACTATAGTTATGATGATTGGGATGAGATGACAAACCCTGAAGGAGGTTTTGTTTACGGAACTATGATAGTAAACTTAAGAACTATGGCACGGACAGATCTTTATTATGAAGACCTAGATGCCAAGGACATAGAAAAGGTCATGTCAGATATAATATCTAATGACTGGTACCTTCCTAGGGGAGAAATAGATAAGTATGAAAAAGAGATACTTGATCGAAAAAATGATG
>CACWRT010000187.1 GCA_902763365.1 uncultured Ruminococcus sp. | reverse complement strand
TATCCGCCGTATGACAAGCTCGTCGGTGCGGTTTGCTATGCAAAGGAGCTTTAATGCCTGAAAACTATGCATAAGGAGGGATACATTTGCAGCTCAAAGAACGCAGATACAGCGTCCTGATAGTTTCGTCACAGCCGAAATTCAATCAGGCTCTTACCGAGCTTATAACAGACAGACGAAACTATGAATGCGAGCTTGAAACAAGCGTCAGCGGTGCAAAACGCAGACTGCTCGAACGCAGCTTTGATATGCTGATAATCAATGTCCCTCTGCCAGATGACGACGGCATCACCCTTGCTATCGACCGCAGCGCAGGTATGGCAAGTGCTGTGCTGCTGCTAGTCAAAAGCGAGTATTACCACGATGTGTTCGACAGAGTGTGTCCCCACGGAGTATATACCCTGCCAAAGCCGTCGCCAAAGCAAATGGTCTCGCAGGCTTTTGACTGGCTTGAAAGCGCAAGGGAAAGGCTGCGCAGACTTGAGAAAAAGTCCGTCTCGCTTGAGGATAAAATGCAGGAGATACGCCTTGTTAACAGGGCAAAATGGCTGCTTATCTCTGAAAAAGGAATGTCCGAGAACGATGCGCACCGCTATATCGAAAAGCTCGCAATGGACAAGTGCATCACCAAGCGTGAGACAGCGCAGCAGCTGATCTCACAGTATGACAAAACCCCGCAGTAATAAATCTCTCTTTAAAAGTTTTTAGGGAAATGCTCGATAGGGTAGAAATAAAGTTAAAGACTATGGGAGTCGGATGCGTCCGGCTCTCTTTTTTTGAGCATCAGCTGTCAGGGTGCTACAGTATCTGTTTCAACTTTTCACACAAAAAAAGCAGCCGCACAGCGATCAGATGACACGGTTCTTTTCACCAATATGGACTATGAGACTTTCAAATACCGTGTTGAGGACGATGAAATGCTCAAGCCTGCTCAGGTGACTGATATGGTCCAAAGCCACTACGACCTGTCACTGTACACCTGCAGCCACTCGGGGAACGAACGCTTTACGGTAAGGTGCTGACTGATTAAACTATCTTAGCTATGACCGCTTTTCATTAAAATTCCTACACAAAAAAGGAAACTGAAAGAGTGCGATTGGAGGTTGGCTCATGAGTTTGATTCTATGTCCTGAATGTGGCACAAAAATATCTGATAAAGCGACACAATGCCCTCATTGTGGTTTCCAAAGTGCTGATTCTTCACGTCCAATTAGCGAACAAGATAAATTTGAAATATCTCCAACATTTGAATATGACATTGAAGGTTGGCAAGCAAATCGTGGCGACCTTAGCGTTATCTCCTACGAAGATAATAAGAGTTTTATAGGTCAATTTGGGAACTGGGAAAAGATACGGGCTAAACTTCCTGCCATTGCAGAAATCATTTTATCAATGGCTCAAAAAGAACATATCATGGTAGCAAAAATGGACACCTATGTAAAAGACCTTATTGCTAAGGGTGTGTATAGGTTTACCATAGATAAAAACGGCGAAATACTACCAACAATTCGGGATGGTAGTAAAATTGTAAAGCAGGTCAGACTGGAAAATATGTCTTTTGCTCCTAACCTGACTCAGTCTCTGAATAATCTATCGGTTCACGCTACAATGGCTCAAATACTTGATGAGATTGAATTTATAGGTGATGCTATTCGAGAACTTCATATTGAGCTTCAGAACGATAGATTGGCTATGGCTGATAGTGCAAGAGACAAGCTTAAACAAGCGAGAAAAATAATAGATTCAAAGTTGCGAGAAAAAGCGTTATTAGTTGTGATCAGTTCAGCAACTGATGCCAAGAGAGCCTTAATGCGTAATTTTTCTCAGAATTTGTTGTACATTCGGGATCATATCCACGAAAGCAATTTTAAACAAATGATGAAAAGAAATGATTCCTCTGTAAAAGCAACTGACGCATTGCAAGCACTTGTCGCTATTACAAATGCTGTTCAAACCGAATGTGAAGGATATGCTATCCTTGGAGAATACGAGCCTTGTAAAGTGTGCTTAGAAGAGTTCAAGGCATTTATAGTTGAAAATCAACTTGATAATAGAGATACTTTATTGATGATTAATGAAAGTGCAGCAGAAAAGAAAATTGATGTTGTTGATAAATTTGGTGATATATCAAGGCGCATTGCTGCTTTTGATACATCATTGCAAATCGAATATAATGTGCATGAATTATTGATCCCCGATGAAGAAAAAGGAGATGATAACGATGAATGAAATTCGCTACTGCAAAAAATGTGGTTGTGAGCTAATGAGTACCAATAAGAAAAAGCTGTGCGAAAACTGTCGTAGGAACAAAAATGGTACAATAAGAAAAATAAGCGGAGCTGCGGGAAGTGCATTAGGTCTTGCCGGGTTTGTATTATTTAGGAAAGCTAAAAAGAAATAGTAGCGTGATTAAAGAAACTATATTAGTATTGGTGGCGACCATACTTTTCAATGCAAACAAGCCGCACAGTTTTTCTGTGCGGCTTGTTTTTTCTATGCCATTTGCTTTCTTAGTACGATGTCCGCTATGGTTTCCGCCGACTCGTTGTCGGACTCTTTCATTATATGTGAATAAATATCAAGCGTTGTGGTTATCTTGGCGTGACCGAGCCTTTTGCTTATTGCAGCTATGTCCATATTGCCGTGCAGCAGCAGGCTCGCCATTGTGTGCCTGAATGCGTGAGGGTTTATATGCCCCAGCTCATGCCTTTTGGAAAATGACCTCAGCCAGATATTCACCGAGTCGGGATTCATAGGCATTCCCTCATATCCCGACCTCTCCTGGAAGAACAGGAACCCTGTGTTATGCCAGCGTGAGCCGTATGCTGTGCTTGTGGTGATGTACCATTTGCGGTATTCTCTCAAAAGCTGCATTGTTTCCTGCGGCAAGGTAATGTACCTTTCCGACTCCTC
>CACWRT010000186.1 GCA_902763365.1 uncultured Ruminococcus sp. | reverse complement strand
GCTGTACAAGCTACGAAGCGAAGGGCTTTTTGTTTCCCTTCGCTTCTTTCTGAACTCTTTTATTTTTTCTTCCGTGAGCCTTGCAGTCTCGTAGTACTCCTCAGCCCACTCGTCATAGGTCATGCACTCACTTCCTTCCGGGCATAAAAAAAGCAGCCTGCTAAGGACCTTAATGTCCCTTGCAAACTGCTGATTTATTAGAATTTAAACGCTGTTTTTGCGGATTTTATGCGAATTTTAAGAATAAAATGAAGAATTTAAAGAATTTAAAGAATTTAAGCAGCTTTAAAATAATAGAGCAACAAATTTTAATTTCTGTCAGTTTTTATAAATCTCTCTTCTGTGTCCGATTTCTACAATCAGTATGATAATATTTTCGTCCTGAATTTCAGCCAGCAAGCGATAACCCCCCACACGATAACGCCACTGTCCGGAACGATTAGCCGTCAAAGCTTTTCCATGCTTTCTCGGGTCTTCACAATCTTGTAAATTCTTGGCGATCCACGAAGTGATAAGCTTTGCAATAGGTTTATCCATTTTCAACAATTGCTTTTTCGACTTATCTGTAAACAAGACTTTATATTTCATGTATCATTGATCTCCTTAATTACTTCATCCAAACTGTAGGTAACAGGATTCTTTTTATATTCGCTCAACGCTGATTCATAAGCTTTCAGGTCGAATTCATCCTCTATACGTTCCAAAACTGCACGTCTGACAAACTCTGAAATGCTCAAACCTTTCATTTCTGCATAAGCTTTTATGATTTCTGAATCGGAATTGTTTAATCGTAAAGAAATAGTCATAACTGCACACTCCTTTCTGTATTACATTGTATTACAGAAAGGATTATTTGTCAACCCTGACTCCATAAAAAAAGAGAAACCTTTTCCGGTAAGGCTGCTTTTGTGGAAAAGATTCCTCACTGCGTTCGGAATGACAGTTAGTTTAAGATTTAGTCAACGGCAAGTCACAGGCAAGTCAAAAAACCGCCTTGATTCCGCAATGTGCTTTTTCAAGACGGTTTATTTATCTTTACAAAAAATAATTATTCATATTTAGCAAGATTATCCCAATCGATTTCATCAGCGTCAACATATCCGCTTTCTTCTGCTTCTTCCAAAGCTGCTGCCTCGGAGGGTGTCAATTTGGTATAATCCGGATCCCACGCAAGTATAATACGCTTTAACATTTCAAACGCAAGATTTCTTTCCTGCTCCGGTAACATATCAAGCATTGCTGCTATTTGCTGTGCCTGTGTACTCATTATTCATACCTCCTATCTCACTTGTAAATATCGCCTCTATTGCCAATTTCGTCAATATAAAGAATTTCAATTATTCCATTTTCTGATTCAGTCTTTTCATTTTTCTTTAAATACCAGTAAATAACACGATAGCTTCCAACTCTTAAACGCATCTTTCCCTTATCGCTGCCTTGCATTACTTTTATATCACCCTCCGGCGGTGAGTATGTCAACTTTTCAATTGCGGTTCTTATTCTTGCAACGGTTGAATTATCTTGTTTAGCAAGAAATTTCAATGATTTTTTACTATACTTTATCTTCATGGCTTTGTGCCTCTCTTTTACGTTTTTTCTGTTAAAGCTGTCGGAAATCCCGAGAAGTTCAATTTTACATTGTTTCTGTCCAAGTCTGAAATATTATCGCACTCGAATATATCAAGTGTCTTTTTACAAAGTTCCCCGAGTTCCAATGTGTCACCTCATTAAGTCACTATTTCAATAGATTCAATTTCAGATTCATATATTTCAACACCGTAATTGTCGTCTTTGTTCTTTACTATTCCTATGCCGTCCTCATCCGGTTCGACATTATCATATCTATCATCGTATGCGACAACATAATGTTCTGAAAAAAATCTTCCGTCTTTGCACCTGATATTAACTTTTTTCCATAAATAGTGTGATAAATTCATAAATTTCACTCCTTTGGCATAGGTGAATATGGCGAAAAATGTGTTCTTTTTTTGGAATAAGAAACAGTCGCCCAAGTTGTTTCTCTTTTCAATACAGTATCAAATGCAACCGGTTTCTCAAAATCGAATCGTTCTTTAACATCACCGGCAGAACTTATAAAAATCTTTCCTTTGGTTGCATTTTTGTATAAGAAGTCTTGCAGTTCGGATTGCGAAACTGTAAAATAACTCTTTTCAACTCCATTTTCCAAAAAGTCATTGTATTCTTTTGTGCCTTTGTAATGACGATTCTGAATAATTTCATTTATTTTAAGCGTAACATCACCATCATCAATCATCTTTTTCAACCGTTTCTTAGGCGAATCTACCCCACCCGAAGAACTGCCGCCCGAACTACCCGAAGAACCTCCCCCGCTCGGTCTGCTTCCTTCCATACGTCCGGTAGAAGGATTCTGAATATAGTCAACATCAGAGTTTCCGCCTTTTCTTAGGTCTATTATACCACATTCCACAGCTTTTTCAATAGCTTCTGTCAGCCTTAAAAGAGTTTTTTCACTGCTGTCTTGTTCCTGCTCCCGATACTGCATCCCCGCATCCTCGACTGCAATATTTGACCCGTTGAAGTATATCCTGTCTCCGCCCGGAAGTGCCGGAAGGTCAAGATTTCTCCGCGCTTCATTCGGCGTATAAACACCGTTGGAAACGCCCATAGAAAGGCTTTCAAGCTGGCTTTTCGTGTCGCCCCTGAGGACTGCCGCAATATTGAACTTGAACCGGTAGCCCTGTTCTCTCTGAGTCTGTGACAAAAGCTTGTAATTAAGTTCCTCTTCATACTGCTTGAGAATATACAGCATGGTGTCCGTGTAGAATGCAAGCTGCTGAGTTTCACTGTTTGCATAGCTTGACCGCTCATAATCGTTAAGATGATTCGGCTTTATCCCGAAGGCTGCCGCTATTTGCAAAGCCGTGTATTTTCTCAGCTCCAAAAACTGCCCGTCA
>CACWRT010000185.1 GCA_902763365.1 uncultured Ruminococcus sp. | reverse complement strand
AAAGTGTGAAGTGTGAAGAGTGGAGAGTGAAGTTATTTATTGACCTCAGACTGCTCTCCGCTGACTTTCACACAGTTTGCAGGCACAGACAAAAAACGACCGTCAAACAGGACGGACGCATACTTTTGTCCGAATATTTTCCGCTTGTACAGGATGTAACAGTCCTTCCAGACGGGCTTCGTTTCTTCCTGCAAGGTACATTCAAGATGATTCTCCCAAAGCTGCGCCTTTTCTGCCTTGACTTTGTGCCTGTCGGGGTCACGGTACATGACCAGCTCCCTCTCAAGCACAGAATTAACAAAGTCGCTTTCGCTTACTCCCAGCATCTTACTGACCTTTGCAATATCAGCCGCAAGATCGTATTTTATGTTGAACATATCTTTTTACCTCTCTTCATTTTTTCTCTTACTTCATTTTTTCTCTTATCGCACGTCTTTTCAGACTTTCGGCGGCATAGATACAATCATCATACTGTTCTTTGTACAGCTGTATTTTTCCGCTGTACAAACCACGAAGCGAAGGGCTTTTTGTTTCCCTTCGCTTCTTTCTGAACTCTTTTATTTTTTCTTCCGTGAGCCTTGCAGTCTCGTAGTACTCCTCCGCCCACTCGTCATAGGTCATGCACTCACTTCCTTCCGGGCATAAAAAAAGCAGCCTGCTAAGGACCTTAATGTCCCTTGCAAACTGCTGATTTATAAGATTTTAAAAGCCGTTTTTGCGGATTTTCCGTAAATTTGCCGTTTAAAATACGATCTCTCCTGTCATTTCGAGGAACGGAGTGACGAGAAATCTTTGCAGCAAGGCTGCTTTCGTGAAAAAGATTCCTCGCTTACGCTCGGAATGACAGCGGGGCTGTTTTTTAGTCTAAGATTAGTCAACGGCAAGTTACAGGCAAGTTAAAAAACCGCATAACCAAGCCGTTTTTTCTTAACTAAACAGCATTTTAAATCGGTTAAGCAAGTTAAAAACTATTTCATATAGTAAACACTTTCCCCATTTTCAAGTGCTTTCATGATACCGCTGATTTCCGCTTCTGCCTTTTCAAAAGTATCATAACAGTCCAAGATATAAGAATCATTTGAACCGCAGCTTTTTATATCATCAGTTATTGTAAGCCGATAAATATCCTTGCTTTTCGATTTGGAAATGCTCAATACTTTGTCATCATCTGCATTTAAGCTGACAACTTTCAAACGGTATATTGCATTGCCGAATGGTCTGCTTTTAGGTACAATTTTCATTTTCTGCTCCTTTCACGGCATGAAAAAACCGCCCTCACCGAGAGCGGTCTGAGTTTCCTCTATTCTGTTTTTCGCTATCTGAAAGTAGTTTTCGTCAAGTTCAATTCCGATAAAATCACGATTTGTATTCACACACGCCGCACCTGTACTGCCAGAACCCATACAGTTGTCAAGGACTGTTTCGCCCTCATTTGTGTATGTCTTTATGAGATACTCCAGAAGTGGGACGGGCTTTTGTGTCGGGTGTACGTTTCGATTATTTCCGTTGCTGAATTTTAAAACGCTTGACGGATAGCGCGTACCGCTGTTATGTATCGGTGTTCTTATCAGTTTGTTTCCATCACCGACACTAATGTTTTTTCGATAGTTTCCTTTCCTTACATCAACCCTATCGTACGGTTTTCCAATCTCAAACTGAGGGTTATATGTTGGTTGTTTGTAATAAAAAACAGAAATGATTTCGTGCTTTTTGAGCGGTTGCTTTTTGCACATAACAAAGTTCGATGCTACGGTTTTCGCCCATATCCAATCATAGCGGTACATTCTCAAATTGCTTGCCCGCAAAGCTGTGGAAAACGGCTCACTCCCAAACAGGCAGATTGCTCCATTCGGCTTTATAATACGTTTATACAGTTCCCATAGTGGCTCAAACGGTATAACATTGTCCCATTTGCAAGCGGTTGTTCCATACGGCAAATCACAAAGAATCATGTCAACCGACTTATCGGGTATATTTTTCATAAGCTCAAGGCAGTCGCCCTGCCATAATGTTAATTCAGACATTCTACACCTCATTCAGCCTCAGGAAATCTTTTTTTGAATTCAGAATCAATTTCTTCCTTTGACATATTTTTAATATCTTCCGGAATTTCTCTTGGTCTATCATCCACAATGTAATCATTGTTAGCCTGATTTGTTTTATTCATTTCCACTCCCCCTAAAGTTCTTCTACAGTGAAACCATACTTTTGACTTAGCAATAGCATTGTTTTTTCTTGAGCTGTTTTCTCCGAAAAGTTATTGTAATGACGCATAGACACGTCCCAATCTCTCAAGTCAATCATTCTTGTTGGCTTGGTATATTTGTATATACTGCCATCATGCCCAACCGTTATGCCAACAGCATTTCTCAGCTTTAATAATTCATTAATATCTGCCGGACTTGGCGGCATACCTGTAGGGTGATTATGTATCAATAGTATTTTTGTTCCTTCACTATCAGCTTTTGCCAACCTCTTTTCAAAAGAACTTGTTCTTTTTACACCTCTTGAAATATTTTGATTAGTAATCTGTCCAATTTCTTTTCCGGTTGCAAGATCAATAGCATATAATTCTTCTGTGTCTTTTCCATCACGATTATTTAATGCCCATTTTGCTCTCGTTTTAATTGATTTACAAACTTTTTCATCATCTGAAATCTTCGAAATTTTTACATCATATTCCTTAGACTGTACTTTTTCCCAATCTACAGAGTATTTTCCACCATCCGAACGTCTTGGTGCTTCCTCTCGCTCTCCTGAACCACCGCCCGAACTTCCCGAGCCGCTGTCTCCTCCGCCGTCCGTCCATCTGCCGTGATCGTCACGGGGCTGACTGTCGCTGTACTTTGCTATGTTTATTATACCACATTTCACAGCTTTTTCAATACTTTCCGCAAGCCTTATCAAAGCTTTTTCGTTGTCACTTTGCTCCTGCTCCCGGTACTGTATTCCCGCATCCTCGACTGCAATATTTGACCCGTTGAAATATATGCGGTCGCCCCCCGGAAGTGCCGGAAGGTCAAGGTTTCTCCGTGCTTCATTCGGTGTATATACACCGTTTGAAACACCCATTGACAAGCTTTCAAGCTGGCTTTTCGTGTCGCCCCTGAGTACTGCCGCAATATTGAACTTGAACCGGTAGCCCTGTTCCCTCTGAGCCTGTGACAAAAGTTTGTAGTTCAGTTCCTCTTCATACTGCTTGAGAATATACAGCATGGTGTCCGTGTAGAATGCAAGCTGCTGAGTTTCACTGTTTGCATAACTTGACCGCTCATAATCGTTAAGATGATTCGGCTTTATCCCGAAGGCTGCCGCTATTTGCAAAGCCGTGTATTTTCTCAGCTCCAAAAACTGCCCGTCA
>CACWRT010000184.1 GCA_902763365.1 uncultured Ruminococcus sp. | reverse complement strand
GCCTTGAGTAATGCTGTCGCCTATAGCGTACCATACAGGCTTTTCATAACCGTTGGAATTTCTTTTTACGAAAGGATTTCCACTGTGTCTGAACCATTGATTTCCATTGTTATCAGTAATGGTCTGATACGTAACACCGCCTGATGCGTTTGGATAAACTTCAACAATAAAACCGGAAGAAAGATCATTCGGCGCATCTGTTAAGTTTCCCAGATAAGCTGTCGGGCAATTATAATATCCTGACAGGCTGCAAGCTTGTATTGAGCTATATCCTAATGATTGTATATTTCCTCTATAAGAAAAACTGTTCGGCAGTTCAGCAGCGTCGGGAACGCATTTTCTGAAACTATTGCTGCCGTAGCGAAAATATTGTGTTCCGTCCGTCAGAAGTACCGTCTGAAAAACAACTCTCGCAGCGGCATTTCTTTCAACCAGAAGAATACCGCCTTTGTCAAAGGAGCCGGCGTCAGTAATGCCCGGCAAATCGGCTTGTGTAAAACTGTAGTAACCGTTCAGACTGCATTGTTCAAATGAGGTATAGCCTTCAGCAAGTATATTTCCTCTGTATTTCATTACATCCGAATCAGCCCATCTGACAATAAAAGAATTTGTCAGCTGAGAATATTCAGACGGAACAGAATCGTCACTCATTCCGGCACGTATACGGCAGTATTTGTAATAGCTGCCGTTTAACAGGCTGTTATAAGTATTGCTTGAAGTTGAATAAGTAAGATCACGTATATGCTGTTTTTCAGAATCAAAAAAAACCAGACTGTACTTGACCGAATTATCGTCGGGTACTATTACTTCTATATTTCTGCCTGATATTTCAATATAATCGCTGATGCAGCGGTTAGCCTGGTTAACCTCTGTTGCATGGTCGAGAGATTTTCCGTATTTCCATGAGATGGGAATCGAATTGAAAGCAGAATTCTGTTTGTTGATAATTCCGCCTAATTGTTTTCTGACAGCTGAACCGGCGCTTCCGTAAATTGTTCCGTCAATACCGTTTCGTATATCTATCAGTTCGCTGTTGCCTTCGGTAGAAGTACTGTTGGTAATAATATTATCTACACGTGAGTTTACCATGGTTTCCGCATTGTCGATCCTGCTTTTAATTAAGTTTACGTTTGTATCAAGCTGATCTTCAAGCTCAGTCATGTTCCGGTTAATTTCGTTTACAGTAGTTTCAAGTTCGTGATGTGCTGTTTCAGCAACCTGTGCAATACTGTTTGTCAGACTATCTACTTCACGATCCAGGGCTTCGCTGGTTTTGTTTTCTGATTTTTTTACAGCTTCTTTGATCCTGAACAGTGCCTGATCAATTTCTATACGATCAGTATTCTGTTCTTCATAATTCGAATTAAGAAAAATATTGTGCTTAAAAGACATTGTTTTCTACCTCCTTTAGTAATATTTCGGCAATGATATTATATCCTGTATCATTAAAATGTGTGTCATCATACATTATGCAATCCGGATACTCCGATAAAGCAATGCGCTGTAAATCCTCTTCAGTAGGATTGATCCCCGCAATTTGCAGAGCTTTGCAGGAAATAAGATCTTGATTCTCTGAATAGACAGGCTCTTTC
This sequence comes from uncultured Ruminococcus sp., assembly GCA_902763365.1. Lineage (GTDB taxonomy): Bacteria > Bacillota > Clostridia > Oscillospirales > Acutalibacteraceae > UBA1213. The sequence goes on along the minus strand of CACWRT010000184.1, from coordinate 1,390 downwards.
ATATAGCCTTCCAAATCAAAGAAATGTTCTTTAAATAACTCTCGGATGGCGCCGTTATATTCAGCCTGCCGGTCATCCTTTGATGGGCCCATCGTATTGTTAAAGCCAATAATAATATAGTTCTCACTGTCAAAGCAGTCGCACTTTTTTGCGAGGATATTCAGTAACTTATCACTGCTGATGCAATGATGCGCAAGAGAATTGTTCACCATCATGATATCCATTTTTCCGAAATTTCTTATTCTGACCCAAACTATATTTTTTTCGTCATAGACTGACTTTATGTAGTCCAGTATTTGCTGCTTTGTACTCTTGCAGCTTTTTCTTCTCATAATTCTGGGAACCTGACAGCATATCTCATGTCCTCTGTCATAACTTAAAACAACAGGAAGACCTACATTGAAACAAGAATATGGTGCAATTTGATAGCGATCCCCATCTGAAAGCTCTATTGATACATAATAGAAGTATTGCTCTTCAGACAAAGCTGTTTCATCCGGATCAAGTGAAAAATAGTATTTTCCTGCGATTTCATCATCAGCAGTCAGCTCTTTTCTGATGATATCTTCAGCCTCTTTGTTAGTTTCGGAATCTACTTTAAGGCTTGCTTTGACTCCAAATATCAGTTTATCTCCTTCGGATAGTAAAAATGTGTTTCTATTCCTGTCAACAAGGGAAATACTGCAGTCAAATGTACTTCCTCTGTAGACTCTTAAATCTTCGTACATAAATAATCTCCTTAGTATTAGATTTGAAAAGGGTAATATCTAAATTTGCATTACATAAAATATCGTATCTTGTAAAAATCAATAGCTCTATCATAATATGTTATCTTTTATTTACTCCCCCTTCAATGGACCCTTAGAAAACGAAATAAATTACCTATTAAGGTCAAATAATTACAATAAAAATTATTTATATTATAAAAATATTACAGAGCTTTAAAACAATATTTACTGTGGTATGTTTTTGATAAAAAAATAAATGAAATTATTATTTGCAGTATGTAATGCTGTCCTGTTCGTTTATCTTTACGTCTGTATCAAGTTCAGCATTAATAATAGCAAGACGGGCTTTTTTTGTCTGATATTCTGTTACCTTTGTGAAAGGATTATCAATAACTTTAAGTGAGGAACATATAGTATCAGCCGATAATAAATATAACAACCGCGACAAATAAAGGTTGCAGCGATGAGCCCGGAGCGGAATGTAGTGAAGCGTACCCCGCGTTTTAGGATCCAGCGTCACGCTGGCTGTTAGTGTAAAATTATAATTGGCAAAATATTATCAATGGTAAAAAATGAGCTGCTCAAGAAGCCTGATACGCGGGCAGTAAAGCCTGAACTGCGAGTTCAGAGCGGAGCGTAAGCGCAGCGATACCCGCGTTTAG
>CACWRT010000183.1 GCA_902763365.1 uncultured Ruminococcus sp. | reverse complement strand
TTATAATACCACACTCATCCTCAAATGTCAACACCTTTTTTCAATCTTTTTTCCTTTTCTACAAATTGTATTATCATTTTATTGTATCTCCCCATTTTTGCTTCAACTCGGTAAATTATTTTACTAGATGTAAAATTTAGTATATATATTATTAATAACAATATATAAGACAAAATCATTTCCGAGGTCTTTCTACTTGATAAAGCGTAATGCACAATCCGAAAATCCTGACAGTTAACATCTCGTGGAGCATTACTTGACTTTAATATTTTAGCCGTTGTTTAATAAGTTACAATTAATTTTTAGCTCGGAATACAATATAACCGCCTATAAAGTAATAGCCGCGACAAGTAAAGGTTACAGCGACGTGCCCGGAGCGGATGCGAAGCGGAGCGATACCCGCGTTTAGGGTCCGGCGGCTCGCCGGGATAGTTGGCAAAAATATTATCAATGGTAAAAACGAGCTGCTCAAGAAGCCTGATACGCGGTCAGTACAGCATGAACCGCAAGTTCAGAGCGAAGCGATACCCGCGTTTAGGGTCCAGCGTCACGATGGGCGGAGCGATACCCGCGTTTAGGGACCGGCGGCTCGCCGGTCGCCGGGGACGGTTGACGAATCAGGTTGTTTGGAATATAATAACATTAAATTATTACTTACGGAGGTTTGTTATGAATTATCCCTTTATATTTACACCGCAGATGAATCCTTTTGCAGATAATCCGGGATTCATTAAAAAAGCTCTTTCACCTCGGCTTCTCCTTATATCTATTATAGGTATGACTTTTCTGCTCATTTCTCTTATCTTTGGCGCTGCGTGTTTTTTTAATTTCAATACTATCAACCATTCAATACAGACCCAGGCTGAAGACGAGATAAATATTCTTCTGTCTACAACCGAAGGAGTCGGTCAGGTATTCTACTCTATAATAATGTTTTTTCCTCTTTTAGCCTTTATTATGATTTATGTTAGGGTTAAATCCGATGAATATGATCTCAATATTCTGCCATTCCACTTTCTCAGAATTTTTTTGATTTTGTCTGTTATTTCTTCTGTCCCTAATATTTTAAATTCTGTTACCTCACCCATGTCTGATGAGCTTTTCTCCGAAGGCATTGACAGCGAAAAACTTGCCGGATCTCTTATTCTTACAGGTCTTCCCTCACTTATATCGGCTGTATGGGCTGTTTTCGGCATTCTTTTTATCAGCTCATTTATACAAACCTTGCAATGCAAAAAGCTTGAGGCTAAATTCGCGCGTATCTTTACCGCGTTTTCTCTAATCTACGCACTCACTCTGTTAGGCACTACTACTTATTATTGTATATCCGGTTTTAAGGATGCTTTGTTTTCTTCCTCTGATTCTGTAAACTCTTCTGTAAGACCCATCATTATACAGTCTATGCAGCTTGCACCTGTTATGTTCGTAGTATATTATGTTTCATGTGTTGCTGTTATTCTTTCATGTGCACTCCTTGCACGCAGTTATTATTTTGCCGTGTCTTCGGCCGTCAGATCCTTCAATGCTTCAAACTCTAATCTGTTTATGAATTCCGACAGCAAGTTTGCCGCCTATTTCGGTGCACCGTATACCTCTCCTCAGACAGTTCAATCTCCTCCGCCTGCCGCTGTTCAGCAGTATGAAAAAGTTTCCGATCCGGTAAGTACTTCCGAAGAAAGTGCTATTTCTGCCGAAGAAAATGATAATATAGATACCACCGCATCTGTTTCAGCGGAGACATCTGTACCTGTCAGAAGAGGCACCTACATCTGCCCTAAATGCGGCACAATGAATTTAGCGGAAAATAAATATTGCTCCCACTGCGGAAATAATTGTATGAACACTTGAATTACTTGGGTTAATCATGTATAATATTGATTGTTGCTTTTATTTGTTTTCACGTATGATAATTTAAGCATCAATAATAAATAATGATATGATTATTGAGTGATATATTACAAGGAGGATATAATGAAGAAATTTATACTATTTGTATTAACTGCTGCACTTACACTTTCCTTCACCGGCTGTTTGGGAAGCGGAGGACCTCAGCTTCCCGGGGTCAACACTGCCGAAGGCAAAGATCTTAAAAAGGTAGACGCATCCAAGTATAATAACGATCTTGAAGGACTTGAGAAATACCTCAAAGACCTTAACTATCTGCCCGAGGAAATACAATCCACCGACATGATGAGTGATGTTATAGGAGCAAAAAGCGGCGATAGACTCAATTTCACGGTAGATAATTCCGTTGTTTACGTTGAGTTATATGAATATGACACAGACAATATGAACAAGGATGCGCAGAGAGTTACTTCCGAAGCAAAAAAGGATGGTCAGATCAAGGTTCTTTCTGATGATGACAATGCAATTTTTCCCGCCACTCTTTCCTCAAACGGTAAGTATCTTCTCATGTACACTGACAACTCTACAAACGAAGGAAATGCTACAAGAAAAAAGAACTTCACCGATGCGGTAAAGAACTTCCATAAATAATCCGGCGTGACGCTGAACCCTAAACCGCGGGGGTCGCTCCGCTTCGCATCCGTTCTGAACCCATCGCCGTTACCTTTATTTGTCGCGGTTATTACTTTATTATCGGCTGTTACTATATTTCCCCATTTCAAAGTTATTGTAGAGTTTAATTATTTTCACCCACACAAATAGAAAAAGAAGTAACCGCTCCATCTCCACTTGAGCAGTTACTTCTAAGTAACTATATACTCGGAGACTGACCGCAACCGGTAAGCCGCCTTGTTTCTGTTTATATTATAATACCTTTTTTACACATTGTCAATATTGACACAAGATCCAAAATATAGTAATATTATTTTGCAAGGCAGCTTGCCATTGCGGTTTGCGGTCAGTCTCCTTTCTTTTACAAGGGGACAGCTTCTTGCCCCCTGAGTTTATGAAAGGGGGATTGATAGCATGATGCTCACTCTTGCAGATTTCTTAGCAATTGCGACATTAATCATATCATTAGCCCGTCTTATACTTGATATCGTCAAG
>CACWRT010000182.1 GCA_902763365.1 uncultured Ruminococcus sp. | reverse complement strand
GTCAGTGATGAGCTTATTCAGAGAAGCTGTTGCGCTGTCGTTTGCTTTGACCTCAACAGGGATAAGGGAGTCTGAGTCCCTTACAAAGAAGTCCATTTCGATAGTACCCTTTTCGTTCTTGTAAAAATAAAGCTGATAGCCCTGTTTTACCAGCATATCGGCGACAATGCTTTCATAGAGTGCGCCCTTGTAGGTGTTAAAATTCTTGTTGTCCCTCAAGTCGCTTTGTACCTCGTCCTCCAAAGAGCCGACAAGCAGACCTGTATCACGGAAATACAGCTTGTAGTGGGACGGGTCATAATTACCCTTTAAGGGCAGCTCGGGAAGCTCCATACAGTAGCAGATATTTATAATACCTGCATCGTTCAGCCAGTCAACAGTCCCTATATAGTCACGGTTCCTTGCGCCCTTTGCAACCTTGGATATCTGAAACTTCTTGTTCTCTCTGCCGAGAAAAACGGGTATCATCCTGTAGATATTCAGTATTTTTCCCTTGTCGAGTCCCTGCGCGTATTTGGTTATATCTTCTTCGTAGTCTTTGAGTATCTGTCTCTGCATTTTCAGAGTACCGCTATAGTTATTGTTTTCAATAAATCTGCTGACTATGGCGGGCATACCGCCGATCACGATATACTCCCGAAAGTTTGCAAGCATGACATTGTATTCCGTGTCAGACAAAGGCTCTGTTTTCAGAAGGTGCTGATAATATCCCTCGATCTGTTCTTCGGAATAGCCCTTAGCCCATAGAAACTCTTCAAAATCCATAGAATACATCTCATAGTCTTCTTTATTGCCCACGCTGTTGGATTCTATCTCACCGTAATTGATGCCCATCAGCGATCCGGAGCATATCACATCAAATCGCCTGTCCTGATTGAAACTTTTAAGGCTCGTAGCACAACTCACACAGTCTTGCATCTCGTCAAAGAATATGAGCGTTTCGCCGGAGATGATATTCAAAGACGGGTCATGCAGAGTGATATTCTTGATGATGTTATCCACCTCAAAGCCGTCATTGAAGATATCACGGTATTTTCTTTGCAGAGCAAAATTTATCTCAATGACTGAGCTGTAATGCTTCTTTGCAAATTCCCTGATGCTTTCAGTCTTGCCTACCTGTCTTGCGCCCTTAATGATAAGGGGCAGCCTGTCGGGGTCGGCTTTCCATTTTTCAAGGAATATATCCGCTTTTCTTTTCAGATGTGTCATCAATACCACTCCTGTCTGATCGTACAACGATATTATAACACATTTTTCTATATATATTCAAGAACACATTACACAAAATTCTTGAATATAAACAGAATATTTACACATATTTCTTGCTTGTGCTTTGATGATAAATGCAAAGTGTATATAATTATTTATATAACATTAAATATGTAAAGTTATATAATAACAAATCTTAGATTTAATTATAAATGCGATCCTCTGCGTCTTGGTGGCTGAGCTGTCGGTATTGGCTGTGCATGAGGCGGAGGTACAAGCTTTCTTGCTTTTTCAATGGACAGAGCAAGATACTTTTTCTCGGATATCGAAGTTTTTACAATTACGGTTTTCCCGTCACATATACGCTCTGTTCTGACAGCAACATGGTATTCCTGCGCGGTTTCCATCAGCTTGCCGAATACGGACAATTCGATCTGAAATGAACAATACCTGTCATCCTGGTTTTGCGTCAGCTGTTCCATTGTCCGGTTGAGGCTCTCTGTCTCCTGCCGTATACGGTCTCTTTCCTGCTCTGCTGAGGTGATCTGATTTTGTACTTCCGATAACCTTTCTTTGCTCTTATCGGTTTGTTGTGTTATTTCATCATTCTTTTTCTTTTGTTCCGAATATTCATTTAACGCATCCTTCGTCCATCGCTTGTAGGTGTGAAATTGTTCAAGCTCTTTGGCTGCCTTTTCTTTAGCATCGGAAATGATCTTTTCTGCTTCGGCTTGTGCTTCTGCTTTTATCTCGTCTGATCGTCTGATTATATCTTCTGCTTGGTCTGATCTTGCAGCAGTAGCCTTCAGGCTGCTGAATTCATCCCAGGAAACGCCTCTCAGAGCCCCTGTAAGCGTTTTTTTGCCATTTATGCGGTTAACTTCCTCTGTTGTAAGAATACGCCCTTGCAGAGCCTGTAAACGGCTTTCTGCCTGTGCTATATTTTTCTCTAATTCTTCTATCTGTTGTTTGTATTTTTCTTTTTCGGCTTGTAAGTCTGCTTCTTGTCTGTCAATTTCTTCCTGAAGATCCTTTTTTCGTTGTTCAAGCTGAGTTAGTTCTGCCTGCTCGGATTGTTTTTTTGCTTTCAGCTCTTTTCTTTTTTGTGTATGTTTCTCTGCCTTTCGCTGCTGATCGGCTGCAATCTGTTCCGCTTCGGCTGCCGCCTGATTTGCTGCCTGTATTCGTGTTTGAGCGATTTGCTCTGCTTGTTCGGCTTGCTTTGTCCGGTTCCTTGCAAGCATTTCCTTGTATTCGGCTGTTTCAAGATGCTTCCTGGATGTCTCTCCACTTTCAAGATCGGCTCTGCTGCCGCGCTCAAGCCCGTACTTGATTGAAACAACGGAATAGAAATCATCCTGTAACTGCTGCATTTCCTTTCTGCCGCCCAATATGTCCTTTACCGATAGTCTGCCGTCAGGTGTCAGAGGAACGAAATCAAGGTGTAGGTGCGGTGTAGCTTCGTCAAGGTGTACTGTTGCGGCGATAATATTCTCTCTACCGTAACGGTTTTCCGCAAATTCAAAGCAGTCTATGAAGAATTGTCTCTGTTCCTGCTCGGAAAGGCGGCTGAAAAAATCTCCGTCTGAGGTAAAGAGCATCTCACACATTTTAACGACGTCCTTGCGGATTGCCTTCTTTCCCTTGTAGCCCTGATGCAGCCGTTCATCTATCAGCTTGTTGTAATTATGAGTGTTTTGCTCTATCAGGCTGTAGTTAAGCTCCGAACGGCTGCGGTCTATGTCGGGATTGGTGTTGCTGTGCTGCCGTTCCCGATTGTTATGGAGCTGTAAGCCGGCAACTGCCGCAGC
>CACWRT010000181.1 GCA_902763365.1 uncultured Ruminococcus sp. | reverse complement strand
TTTTCAATTTGTCAATTCGCAAATTGTATGAAATTCGTTTGATTAATTTATACAATTTTACAAGTCAATTCTTAAGTTGACAGCATTGCCCCAAAGGGGCATCCGAGCGGCAGTTCTTACTTCTTTTCAAATTCGTTCAGTAAATTGTTAGTGTAAAATAATTCGGGAAAATTAAACTCTTCAAAAATATAAGCGAGGAACATAAAATAACAGTCGATGAAAAAGTAATAACCGCGACTAGTTAAGGTTGCAGCGACGTGCTCAGAGCGGAACGTAGTGAAGCGAACCCCGCGTTATGGGACCGGCGGCTCGCCGGCGGTTATAGGACGCTTTTGAGAAAATCTTTCAGACGTTCGTTTTTCGGGGAGTTGAACACTACCTCGGGAACATCGTCCTCCTGTATCTTGCCGCCGTCTATAAATATAGTTCTTGTGGATACTTCTTTTGCAAATCCCATTTCATGAGTAACTACAACCATAGTCATGCCTTCTTTTGCGAGACGCTTCATAATATTAAGTACCTCGCCCACCATTTCGGGGTCAAGTGCGGAAGTAGGCTCGTCAAACAGCATTACATCAGGATTCATCGCAAGAGAACGTGCGATCGCAACTCTCTGCTTCTGTCCGCCGGAAAGCTGTGAAGGATACTGATCCGCCTTATCTGCAAGTCCGACCATCTCAAGAAGCTCCATTGCCTTTTTCTCTGCCTCAGCCTTTGTCATAATCTTGAGCTTTACAGGCGCAAGCATGATATTTTTCTTTACAGTCATATTGCCGAAAAGGTTGAACTGCTGAAATACCATTCCTATCTTTTCTCTGACCTGACGGATATCTACCCCTCTTTCGGTAATATCCGTTCCTTCAAAAAATATGCTTCCGCCTGTGGGTTCTTCCAGAAGGTTCAGGGAACGTATAAAAGTTGACTTACCGCAGCCCGACGGTCCTATCACGGAGATTACCTCGCCTTTTTTTATTTCCATGGATATATTATCCAGAACAACATTTTCGCCGAATGACTTATAGAGATTTTTTACTTCTATAAGTACATCTCCTTTTTTTATTGAATCAACGCTCATTTTTCTTCAGGCTCCTCTCCAGTGCGGATACACCCGCTGACAGCAGTACAACTATTATAAGATAAATAAGCGCAACTGCAATAAGCGGCAGGAAAGCTTCATATGTTACGCTTCTGATATAATCGCCGCCTCTTGTAAGATCCATAAGTCCTATATAACCGGAAATGGATGTTTCTTTCAGCAGTGAAATAAACTCATTTCCCAGGGCAGGCAGAATATTCTTGAATGCCTGCGGCAGAATAATATGTATCATTGTTACAGGAAAGCTCAGTCCAAGGCTCTTTCCTGCTTCAAACTGACCGTCATCAATAGACATGATACCCGAGCGTACTACTTCAGAAACATAAGCGGCGGAATTAACACCAAACGCTATTATTGCCACAAGTACCTTATCAATATCAACAGCCGCAAAAATAACAAAGTATATGATCAGAAGCTGTATCATAACAGGTGTGCCTCTGATTATTGTTATGTAAAGCTTTGCTATAATATTGAGTACGGGAACAGACCCGTTTTTGTCATGGGCAACTCTGATTATTGCAAGAAGAAAACCTACTACAACACCGATCACCATTGCAAAAAGAGTAATAAGCGCAGTATTGCCAAGACCTTCTACAAGATATTTCCATCTGTCATCCTTTACAAAGTTATCATAGAGTCTTTGAAGTATCTCGGGCTGAAGATCTCCGTCCTCACCGCTTGCCGCATAAACAGCAGTGCTGAAGAGCCCCATCAACGCTGTTATCACAACAGCGATAACAGGCAGTTTTTTCCATTTTTTCATTTATATATCATCCTTCATATCAACTGCACAAATGCAGTCAGATTCCGACAAACCCTTGATTCGTATATAGCTTCATTACACTCAGAATCCCGCCCAACCTTAGGCAGAGCGGGTCATCGAGTGCAGAGCAGATCATATTATTATTTCTTAACAATAATAACCTGCTTTGAGTTGGTATAGCTGTCTGTAAAGTTGATCTGTTTTTTTCTGTCCTCTGTTACAGTAAAGCCTGAAAGACCTATATCTGCCTTACCGGAGCTGACTGCGCTTATTATAGAATCAAAAGCCATATCCTCGATCTTGAGCTTCATACCGAGCTTATCTGCTACAGCTCTTCCGATCTCAACATCAATACCAACGATATCGCTTCCCTCTTTGTATTCGTAAGGCGGGAACTCTGCGTTGGTAGCCATAACCAGGTTTTCTCCGTCTGTAACAGTCTGAGTATAGTGATAATCTCCGCCTTCTTCGCCATCAGCAGGAATATAGCTTGCGATTATCTTATCAAGTGTTCCGTCACTCTTCAGCTCACCCAGCGCCTTGTTAACTTTTTCGAGAAGATCGGTATTATCCTTTTTGATAACTGCTGCATAATCCTCGTTTGCAAATTCTTCAGCAAGGATCTCAATGTTGTCATTCTGAGATACAAAAACCTTAGCAGGCTGTTCATCAATCATAACACAGTCTATTTTACCCTGTGTAAGAGCCATAACAGCATCTGCGCCCTTGTTATATCTTTCCACCTTAGCGTCCTTTACATCCCCTGCATAAATATCGCCTGTTGTACCGAGCTGCACACCGATTTTTTTGCCCTCCAGGTCATCGGCTGTCTTGATCGCAGAACCGGTGCTGCCTGCGCTGTCCTTTTTTTCCGAGCAGGCGGAACATACGCCTACAGTAAGTGCAAGCGCGCTTACAAGTACCAATACTTTTTTCATGGTTTTCATAATAAAAATCTCCCATTCATAATTATTTTATACCGTATAAACATACGCATGAGTTCATTATAACATATATTTTCAATCATTTCAATACAGTTTGCTCACCGGCGAGCCGCCAGCGTGACGCTGGACCCTAAACGCGGGTATCGCTCCGCTGCGCATCCGCTCTGAACTCGCTGTTCAGGCTTTACTGCCCGCGTATCAGGCTTCTTGAGCAGCTCATTTTT
>CACWRT010000180.1 GCA_902763365.1 uncultured Ruminococcus sp. | reverse complement strand
CTCTTTCAGCCTGTTTCTGTTCAAGATAGGCTTCTGCTTTGGGTAAGTATTCATCAAGTGTTCCTGTTTCTTCGGGACGGATAGGATTGACATCAACGGAAATACCGTCAATTTCAATATCCATATCGCTGAAAATATTAAAAAGTGCGTCCTCTTTCAGTTCTGCATTATTTATCTGAACGACAATATCAATATCCGTATCTTCACTTGTTTCAAGACCACGAGAACGGGAGCCGTAAAGAACAACCGCTTCAATATCTCCTGCAATCTCATTGTCAATCATTTCCTGCCGTAAGAGTTCCTCAACTTCAAGCTCAATGTCAAACTCTGTTCTGTCACCGATAAGATGAAAGCTCTCCGTTGTCTTATTCCTGAATTCCGCAACAACGGCACTTTCGGAATAAACACTTTCTTCCTGTTCTATTGGAACTGCCGGAGCATCTATATCAGGTATTTCTGCATCATCAGGAATGGCATTGTTCATTTCCTCAACCTGTTCGGGAGTAGCTGTTTCGACTTCGGGCTGATTTGCAAGGAGCTGACTGTAATCAATGTTATAGCTGTCAAGAATTGCTTTTGCCTTTTCGATTTGCGGAGCTTCAACAGAATTGTCAGGATTATAGTTTTTTATATAATAAATTGCTCTCTGCTGTCTTTCTTCAATATCTTTCTGAGTAATAAACCTGTCGTTCTGAATAAGGAAGTCGATCATATCGGCGGCTTCTTTATAGCTCAAATGGACAGTAATATTATTTTCGGGATTTTCCTTGTCGTTGTGCCGCATAAAAATCCCCTTGCCGGGAATTGTTTCAAAATCCTCACTGCCGCTATAACTTCCGCCGTATCCGTATTCTTTGCTCAGAAATTTTGCTTTTTCCTCTTTGGTGTGCTGTCCCGAAAAATATTCTGCTATTCTGAATTTGCCGTCCTCAAAAGCTGTACCGTGACTGATGATCTTTGACATAGCGTATTCGTTTGCTCTGTCCTGTTCAGACCTTTCAGAAGCAAATAAGCTCATCTGTTCACCAACAGGAAAAGGAGAAAAGACAGGGGAAACCGTTTCCTCTGCCTTCGCTGTTTTTCGTCTTTGCCTTTTCTGTTTGGGCTTTACTTGTATATCAGCTTGTTCAGGACTACTTCCTCCGCTCTGTTCTCTATCGAGTTCAGACGGCGTACCCACTCCATCTGATTTTCCGCTTTGAGCTGTTCCGTTACGCCCTCTTTCTTCATCCACTCCTGTGTCAGCAAGTCCATCATTTCCTCTGCTTCCTTGTCTATCGCTGTCAGGTGATCTGTCAGAGTTCCCTCGTCCATCATCCTGAGATAAATCCATTCCCTGTGTTCTTTCAGAAACTTCTTCCGTTTCTGTCCCCATCGTCCGATTATCACTTCGTCCGTCTGTACTGTCAGATTGGGAATGTATGCGAATGTGGCGGGATCGAGAGTATATGTCAAACCTGTCTTTTTGTCCTGCTTCATTGTCGGATAGTATTTCATATTCTCCTCGTTCAGCAGATACTTCACTCCGTTTATTTCTCTGTTCTTCAATAGTATGCTCATTCTGATTTCTCCTTTCAACCGTTTTGACGGTTGTTTCTATTTCTCTTAATACCTGTTCTGAAATGTTGCTTATTGCCGTTCCCAAAATATCAGTTATCGTCAGATCAGAGAAGTTCATCAGGCTTCGGAAAACATCTGTATCAACCGTATCAGTCGGAAGTCCGCATCTGATAAGTGCCATATATTTAACGCTCTCAAAAACTGCCTGACGAAACTCTGAGCTTATCGCCGTTTCATCAAGTCCGGCAAGCATATCACTGCCTTTTGCTTCTGAAAGAACAGCATTCTGATAATCGGACAGCAAGCTGTCAACAGTGTTTTCGCAAAAGTCTGATACAGCTTCTTCAATACTGATAGACAAATCTCCTGCAAGAGAAAGTATAAGTTCGTCTTTATATTCTTCCTGCAAGTTCCATACATACGGCTGGGGCATATCACGGAAACTGACGCTCTGAGAAATATCGAAAACATATTTCATCTTCGGGTAAGTTCCGCTATCGTCAATCAGACCGATACCTTTTTCGCCTGCTTTTATTTTCCTGCCGAAAATTTCATCTTCGGGTAAGTTCCGCTATCGTCAATCAGACCGATACCTTTTTCGCCTGCTTTTATTTTCCTGCCGAAACGGTCAGACCACACATCGAAAGGTGCAACGGCTGTTGCGTTCGGAAACTGTGCGGCAATCATAAGCTGATCGGAATAGCTGTATTTGTAGGTGTTGCTTGCAGTTCTTAAAAACTGCATCCAGTTGTCAGGTGTCCGTGTAATATTCTTTCTTGCGGATTTCCTTAATTCTTCGGCTTCAAGATATTTTATAGCCAACTCTGAATTCCTCCTCTGCTATATTTTTCTTTTTGTTGTTTTCGGATTTTGCAAAGCACTCTCAATTTCTGCTGTATCATCCTCCTTGTATCATCCTCCTTGAATACCACATTGTACTGACCGTTCAGATTTTCGCCCTGTGCGTTTTTACTGAATACGGCAAATCTATCTTCGCCTACACTTTCCGCAAGCTGTTCGACCTGTTCTCTTGTCAGGGTACGATATCTTATTTTCTTTCCGCCAAGCAAAGCATCAGCTTTTAATTTTGTATTCACCTTTGAATTCCGGGGAACAGAAAAAAGATCCTCTTTGCTTTTGTATCTGTCAGGATAAAGTCTGTGCAGTATGAAGTCTTTGTTTTGCGGAAGAAATGCTATTTTTATTTTTCCATTCTCCGGCGGAAATGCGGCAAAGCGTTCTTTTTCATTGTCAAGCTTTTTCAGCTGATCGGATTGTATCACTAAAAATTCAACCTTGACACCAAACTGTTCAGCCCGCTTTTTCAAATCATCGTATTCTGATTTTGCCGTATAATAATTATCGTGCTTTTCGAGAATAGATATATCTTCAATTTCCAGAGCTTTCTGCAAAAGCTTTTTATCCTTTGCCTTTATTGTGACAAGAGCATTATCCTTGTACAGTTTTGCCGAAAAGAAAAACGGATAAGCATACAGCTTTGGAACGGCAGAAAGTGCAATCCGCACTCTGTAATTATCTCCCTGTGCTTTTACAAGATCACGGTACAGAATATTTCCGCCAGTGGCAGGGTTCGTTTCATACCGTTTTAACGCTTCACGGATATTTGTTTTTTTCATCCTGTACTGTTTTTGAGGTTTAGCCTTTGTATGAAAAGCTCTGTATTTCCGGTCAAATCCGGCTCTCCGCTTTTTCCTCAGAAGCATTTTTATTATTACAAGCAAAAGAAGCAAAAGCGGAAATTCTGATTTTTTTATTTTCCCCTGAACTCTTTTAGCCCACACCATATCGGCAGGCGGCGGATTTTTTCGGAAATAGTTCTGCTCGTATTTTTCAAATTCTGTCCGGAAAGAGGGGACAGGCTTTTTCGGCTTTGGCTGAATTGGTGTTTCTGACTTTTTAGGCGGTCTGTAAAAACCCATCTTCTTTTCAAGATACTCTTTTTTGTAAGCATCACCGAACTGCTTTGCCAGTGTATCAGCCCTGATTTTCTTTTCTCCTGATTTCTGAAAGGTGATATGTCTGTCGGTATACCGTGTTATCTCAAAGCCCCTGATTTTAATAAACTCGATAAATTCTTTTTTGGTATTGCAGAGTTTTACTGCTTCATCAAGTGCTTTGCATAAATCCACCTTCCACGACTTTCCTTTTTCTGCAAGCTTCTGTGTTGTCTGATCTATGCCACGCAAGCCGGTCTTTGTATCAATCGTTGTCAGTCCGTATTTTTTACACAGCCTATCGCTTTCCTTCCATAATGTTTTTTGCAGTGTTGTTTTATTGCCTTTCCACTTTAACCCTGTTTCCATGCTGACGGAATTTATCAGCACATGATTATGAATATGGTCACGGTCAACATGAGTAGCAACAACAACCTGAAATCCCGGTGCAACACTTTCAGCAAGCTCTACACCGATTTTATGAGCAAGCTCCGGTGTGATATTTTCATTTGGCGAAAAGCTCTGAACATAGTGGTGAGCCAAAATATCATAGTCCTTTCCGAAAGCCCTTCGGGTTTCAAAGAAATCTTTCGACAAAAGCTCCGCACCGTTATTCACGCAATTCAGGCAAGTAGCCTTGAAGCATTTTTCTTCACCGTGTTTGTTTTCGGGAGAAAGTATATATGATATCGAGTCGTGAACATACTGATGTGCTTTGATAGGTTTTCTTATGGGTTCAACTACTGCCATTATCATTCATTCTTTCCACAGTATTTTTCAGCTTGTCTATTTTCACTTCCAAGCCCTGCAAAGTGTGTTCTTCAGTGTTATAGACTTCTTCAAGTATCTGCCGGAGCAACCCTGCTATTTCTTTTTCGTATTCTATAACGTTCAGGAGTAATGGCTTGTTTACATATTTTTGGGAATTGGCAACGGCGGCGATCTGATTGATATTTGTCCCTACTCGCCTTATATCCAAGATCAATGTTGGGATTACTGTTGTATCAATAACTCGTCTTTTTTCAGACAAACATAAAATATAGTCACCGGGTGACATATGAGATTCTTTTGCTTTTTTCAGCAAGCTTTCTTTTTCTGTTGGTGAAAGTCTGAGCTGTAACCGTTCTGTTCTATTCTTTGGCATTATGACATCAGCTTCCTTTCCTTGTTTATAATTTTTTATTATTTAGCTATTAGGTTTGCAGAAGTAAAACTGACCTCTGTAGGAGGTCGCAAGCTTAGACTTTGTACTCCCGTTGGGAGTACAAGTCAGCTTGGTGGTGAAATCCCCACACCTCCTTTCCGATTTTGCAGAATTGCAAAAATCGGAATAAACCAAATCGCTGCGCTCACCAAAAAATAATAAATCAGGCAGAAACAAAAAATCATGAATCACGGATTTTTATAGCCTGTCGGATTATTGGTAAAAGAGGGATTATGATAAACTTCCGTTTTGTCGGTGCTGACTTCTTCATGAAAACTGTCCTTTGCCGGATCAGCATCATCAGCATTTATTTCTGATTTTTCGATATCCATCTCAAGAATGATATCTTCCAATCTGCCAAAAAACTTTTTTCTCTCTTCATCGGAATTTACTCCGTTATCGCTCATGAGCTTTATTACCCTTTCGCTGAATTCGCTGTCCCTTGCTTTTTCCGCTTCATGCTTTTTTATATCTGACCGAAGTTCAGCGATACGTGATTTTTTCTTTTCAATATCGGAAGAAAGCTTGCTTATCTCCCGATTAGCCTTTTTTATAAATCCGTCATGAATGTTCATCTGCTCATAACCCCTTTATTCGATATTTTCAATTTCATAGCTGTTTAAGCTTTCTTCAATATCCCTTTCCATAGCTTCCGATGATTTAGAACCGCAGAAGTTTACGCCTTTTACAAGCACAAAAACATCTTTTCGCATATTTCCTTTTTTGTCAGTATAGGTATCTGACACAAGCCTGCCGTCCACAAGGATATACTGACCTTTAGAAAAA
>CACWRT010000179.1 GCA_902763365.1 uncultured Ruminococcus sp. | reverse complement strand
TGCAAACGAGTTCGGCTTCACTACAATATACATTTTTCTGTCAACATCTTTCATGTAGCCGAAGTCATCATGGGCTTCACTTTGAGCGATAAAGCCCTGATTATTCGTAATAGCAAAAGGCTCTAAATCAAGGTCATCTTTGTTCCGTTCTCCTGCCGGAAAAGTGAAATCGCTGAACTTACGCTGTTCCCAAGCATCGGTAAATCCGGCAAATCTGATCTGTGGTGTATTGCTCATAATATGCCCTCCAATACCTTCATCAGATCGGCAAGCTCGTTCTTCGTATCAGCATCGGCAGCGGTCAGCTCGCCCATCTGTGTGATAAGGTCGGTGGCTGCTGTGTCCATTTCTGCGGAAATGTCGGAAAACTCGCTTGCCAGGTCGCTCAGGCTGATCTGTTCTTCTTGTTCAAAAGTATCGACGTAACGAGGGATATTGAGGTTGTAGTCGTTCGCCTTGATCTCCTCATAAGTCGCAAGGTGCGCTTCTTTCTCCACGTCCTGACGGGCTGTGTAAAGCTCGATGATATGGTCGATGTTCTCAGGACTCATGGAGTTCTGCTTCTTGCCCTTGACAAACTGCTGTGAAGCATCAATAAAGAGAATATCACGTCCGTCACGGTTCTTTTTCAGAGCAATGATCGTTGTCGGGATAGAAGTGTTATAGAACAGGTTTGCAGGCAGACCGATAACGGCATAAATAGCACCGCTGTCAATGAGCTTCTGTCTGATCTTGCCCTCGGCAGCACCACGGAACAGAACGCCGTGGGGCAGAATGATAGCCATAGTACCTGTATTTTTCAGATGATAGAAGCCGTGAAGCAGAAATGCGTAGTCTGCTTTGGACTTCGGTGCAAGCACACCATAGTCGGAGAAACGGCTGTCATTCAGGAATCCCTGTGCCGCAGACCACTTTGCGGAGTATGGAGGATTCATCAGCACCATATCGAAATCCGTTTCTTCGTCCGTGGGCCAGTCCGCATCGAGCGTATCAGCATTACGGAGCGTCTGATTTTCGGGATCAACTCCGTGCAGGAACATATTCATTCGGGCGAGGTTGTATGTGGTCGTGCTGAGTTCCTGACCGAAATAGCGGATATAGTCGGGCTTGTGTGAGAACTTTCTTGCGTTCAGAAGCAGAGAACCCGATCCCATAGCAGCATCATACACCAGAAGTCCCTGCTTGTCCTCCTGTCCCTGAATCGCAACACGGGTAAGGATCTGTGAAACTGCCTGCGGTGTATAGAATTCTCCGGCTTTCTTTCCTGTTTCACTTGCAAACTGACCGATAAGGTATTCGTAAGCATCACCGAGAACATCGCCCTCATGGTTCAGCAGGTCGGCTTCATTGATCTTCTTGACTACCTCTGCAACGGTAGCAGACTGCTTCTGCTCACCGGAGCCAAGTCTTGTGGAGTAGAGGTCAACATCAGCGAACAGATTTGCAAAGATAGGATCAGACTGCTCCACATGATTGAATGCCTTTTTGAGCATTTCACGCTGAAAAGCGTTCTTGCTTGCCGCTTCTGCAAGTTTAGTATATGTAAGCTCAGGCTCGATAGTATAGTGGTAGCTCTCCTTGATGTCCTCCAGAAGTTCCTCGGCATCTTCGGTGCTGTATACTTCTTCGTATGCTGCCTGTGCTTCTGCCATAGATTCGGGCTTTTCGTTATTGAGAAGGTCATAAACGTGTGTCAGGAATGTATCGGACAGATACTTGTAGAATACGATTCCGAGAAGATAGTTTTTATATTCATTAGCGTCCATTTTACCGCGCAGAATATCTGCACCAGCCCAAAGAACGCTCAAAAGGTCTTTACTGTTTTCATTTGCAGCCATTGTGGTTTCCTCCTATTTTCAGTTCACTCATGCTCAGGTACAGCGTGAGTGATATACATAGATAATTATACCATAATTCCGTCAAAAATACAAGTGGAATTAGACGAAATTTTGAAATTTTCATCAATCAGCAGTTAACCGTTCAGACCAACCTGTGATATATAAATCATACCAACTTTGAACCCACTGGATTCAAAGTTCCCCTAAAACAAAAACGCTGGCACGAAGCCAGCGTTTTCCGTCATTATCTGTTCAAAGCCTTTATCATCTGTAAGGCAAGGTCTGCTTTATCTTCGGGAAGTGTTCTGAATCCTGCCACAAGCTCCTTTTCTGTATCGGTGAGAATAGAAACCTCTCCGTCCTCGTTGAAAAACTCCGCAAGTGTAACGCCCATAGGCGTAAGCAGCTTTTGAAGTGTCTCGATCGTGGGCTGATTGATGCACTTTTCCAAGTCGCTGATATGCCCCTGAGACAAGCCGGACTCCTTGTGAAGTTTATACATACTAAATCCCTTTGCCTTGCGTATCTCTCTTAACCTTGTTCCGTACTCCATTTCTCCGAATCTCCTTTGCCGTGTCCTTACTATTATTATAATGCTTTCATTCGGATTTTATAATTCATAAGCCCCGAACTATTTACTTATCTATTCCGATATAGTATAATAGAAGGTGTGGAGGTGTTGCACTATGAAGAAATCAGTATGCTTTACAGGACACAGAACCATAGCTGAGGATAAGGAAAAGCTCTCAGCTCGGCTCTACGCTTTGCTTGAACGCTTAGTGACTGAGAAAAAGGTCACAGACTTTTACACGGGCGGAGCTGTGGGGTGGGACGCTCTCGCTGCCCTGACCGTTCTGAAACTGCGTGAGAGCTATCCAGAGGTCAAACTGCACCTTGTATTGCCTTGTCCATTTGAGGAGCAGTCTACAAAGTGGAATGAAGCACAGAAAACGGAATATCTGCATATTTTCGGTCTTGCTGACAGCGCAGAACAAGTCTCTGATCGCTATTATAACGGTTGTATGAAAGCAAGAAATGCCCGTCTTGTGGAGCTTGCATCTGATTACTGTATCTGCTACTGGAATCCCAAACACTACCGCAGCGGAACAGGACAGACGGTGCGTATGGCGCAGAAGAAAGGCATTGAGGTCATCAATCTGTTTGAATCTGCTTCAAACAGCGTAATATCGCCTGTTGGTGGGTTGACAGATGGCTCAAATAGCGTTATAATAAAATTATCTAATAGATCGGAGGTATCCACAATGCCA
>CACWRT010000178.1 GCA_902763365.1 uncultured Ruminococcus sp. | reverse complement strand
AATGGTAAAAAATGAGCTGCTCAAGAAGCCTGATACGCGGTCAGTACAGCATGAACCGCAAGTTCAGAGCGGATGCGAAGCGGAGCGATACCCGCGTTACGGGACCGGCGGCTCGCCGGCGAGCCGGGAAGTTATGAGTCTGAAGTCACGCCGGCTACTATTTTGCTGCAAGCGTCAATGACTCTGATGGTGACGGTAACGCTATCATCGTTTGTGAGCATTCTCAGTTCCTCTGTGACAGCGGAAAGCGTTTCGTGAGTGGTGCCCAGACGTTCTTTTATTACAGGTACTCCTTCTTCGGGAACGCACTGCTGAAGCTGTACGGTGATCACCAGAACATTATCATTTTCTACAGCGGCAGAGACCTGTGCGCCTTCTTCGCCGAAGCTTTCGGCAATGTTGTCAAGACTTTTCTGAACAACACCTGTTTCAAATATCTGACTAAGAGTAGGTCCGACGTAGTCGTCATCCTCCTCATCATCTGAGGGAGAAGCAGTGAATGTCCTTCTTGCAATCTCGCTGCCGTCGGGGGAGAGTATAACAGCTTCTATCTGAATATCGTCTGTAATAGTGAAAGTTTCAAGCATTTTGATATAGCTGTCTGCCTGCGACTGAGCACTGCTGAAATAAGCTTCTATCTTTTCATCGTCAAATTTTTCGGCAGTATCGCTGTCTTTAAGAGTTGCAGTTACTATAACGGTTTTTTCATCCTTTAGCTTTACGTCAATATCATATTGATCGCTTTTATATTGCTCTTTTGCGGAGTTTATCATGACCTTGGCTTCCGGGCTTTTATAGAAGTCCTGTAAGGTATAATCACGGGATTCGCCGCTGAAATCAACAAAATTGATCGAGTTTTCTTCTTCGCTGCTTTCATTTGAGGATTTTTCATCGCTGCTGTTCTCGGTTTTGCTCAGCTCGTTACTGTTTTGCCGGGAGGACATAATGCTTTCCTCTTCCGTTCCAGATGAATTTTGTACCGAGATTTCCTGTGAAGCGCCGCTTTGCTGATCACCTCTGTCATCCTCATTTTTGCTGCATCCGCAAAGCAAAGCAGCAATGATCACTGCAAAAGCAAAAGCTGTAAATATATTATTTTTCATATTAGTCCCTCCGTTTGTTTCTGATCTTGAGAATACTGTTAATTTACAAAATCAAATCTTGTAACATCAAAAACGCCGCAGTCGGTTATACGCAGTTCGGGTATAACGGGAAGAGCCATAAACGACAGAGTGATGAACGGGTCAATTTCGGGATTGACTCCCATAGAATAGGCTTTTTTGATGATATTGTCAAGCTGAGTAATAAGCTCATCGGCAGGCCTCAGACTCATAAGTCCCCCAAGGGGTAGTGAAAGAGATCCGATAACTTTTCCGCCGCCTGTGATAACATATCCTCCGCCTATTCTTTTAAGCTCTTCGCAGGCAAGGAACATATCCCTGTCATTGTCGCCGATCACGACAATATTGTGACTGTCGTGTGCAACAGTAGAAGCCACTGCGCCATGCATATTTCCGTATCCGAATATATAGCCGACTCCGAGATTGCCCGTTGCATTGTGGCGTTCTATGACTGCAATTTTTTTAATACTGCCGTCCTCAAGACCTTCCTTGAGTTCTTTTGAAGAGTAAACAAGCTTTTGTGTAACTATCTGTTTGTTTACTATACCTATCACATAATGCTTGTCTTTTTCCGGAATAATAAATGCGCCTGCGCTGAGAGGAGCAAAATTGACGGGACTGAGAAGGCTGCTGCTGTATCTGAGGTTTTCGGGTTCTTTGAACTCACTTACATCAATGCCGTCTTTATATACGGAAACAATATTAAAGCTTTCAAGATCGTCAAGTACAACAAGATCGGCCTTATAGCCCGAGGCTACCGCACCTGTATGTCTGAGTCCGTATATTCTTGCAGCGTTAATTGTTCCTATCTGAATAGCTTTTACAGGGTCAAGACCAAGCTGTACTGAACGTTTTATATTATATCGGATAGTACCTTCATGTCTAATGTCTGCCAAATGCTTGTCATCGGTACAGAATGCAAGACGTGTAGTATCAATTCCGTTTTTTACCACACCTTTGATTATACTGTCAAGATTGCGTGAGGCAGAACCTTCTCTGACGAGAACAGCCATACCTGCTCTGAGCTTAGCAACTGCCTCTGTATATGAGATGCTTTCGTGATCGGTAGTAATGCCTGCACAGATGTAAGCGTCAAGCTCTTTGCCCGAGCCCATGGGGAAGTGACCGTCTATGATCATATCTGAAAAGCTGTCCAGCTTATCAATTACACTATTATCACAAGCAAGAACTCCTACCGAGTTCATCATTTCACCCAGCCCCAGAACATGAGGATCATTTTTGAAATAGGCAAGTTCCCTTGCATCAAGAGTTGCGCCCGAATGTTCAAAAGGGGTTGCGGGTACACATGACGGCAGCATTACATAATAGTTTATTTTTGAGCGGCGTGCAGCTTTTAGTATTTCGGCAATAGCAGTCATACCGCCAACATTGGCTATCTCATGAGGATCAGTAATAATTGTTGTAGTACCCTGACGCAGCTCTTCCAGAGCGTAAACTTCCGGTGCTGCCATAGATGATTCCACATGAACATGAGCATTAATAAACCCGGGAACGACATACTTCCCCGAAACATCTATTTCTTTCTGACCGCTGTAGTTACCTACGCCGACTATCATACCGTCATCTATTGCAACATTACCGTCTGTTATTTCTCCGGTAAAAACATTTACAACTTTAGCATTTTTAAGTACAAGCTCAGACTGACCGTTTGTCAGAGCTGATTTTATCATTCTTTGTTTTTTCATAACAATACTCCTTATAATTCCGTTAATTTGTGGTTTCATTGCCGCATCCCACGGCTAACCCTATTATATACCAAATCCCCCACAATAACAAGTGCTTGATGGGGAAGTTCTGTTTTCTGTGTCTCCGACGGGCGAGTAGCCCTGCATTGAAAACAGAACTGCCCCACGCTGGGTTCATAGCTCAAAACTAAGAGCTAAGAGCTCAGAGCTTGGCATCTCATTTTTCATAGCTGACATTTGTTTTGTTTGTCATTGAGCCGCTTAAAAAGCCTGATACGCGGGCAGT
>CACWRT010000177.1 GCA_902763365.1 uncultured Ruminococcus sp. | reverse complement strand
CTGAAGGATAGCGTTTTTTACAGAATTTTCATCGGCATTTTCAAAGTGTATCTGCCATATCAGCGATGTTTTTGTAATCGGGTGTTCATCTGCATATTCTTTCATCTGCCTGAAAAAGTAGCAGTCTCTTGATATCTTTCCAAAAGAGAATTCTATCGTTTCAAGAAAACTCCAGAAAACTGTAGAACTTCTTGTAATGTTCCTTGAATCCTCAAGAAATCCGTAGATACATTCTTTTAAGTTGTCAGCGTAAACGCTCTGACTTATATATTTTTGCATTTATAAAACCTCCAATTTTAGAAAAAAGTATTGACAGTATTCCTTACAAGGAATATAATATAACTTGAAAGGAATAATAGTTGTTAGGGGAATGTTAATGTTTGAAATAGTTTTTTACAAAAAAGAAGATGATACAAAACCTGTTGCGGAATTTATCAAAGGTTTAGAGCCGAAAATGAAGCGTAAAACCTTGCAGGAAATACAGCTTCTGAAAGAGTTCGGAACAGATTTAAGAGAGCCTTATTCCAAAAGCCTGAAAGACGGCTTGTTTGAATTGCGGGTACAGCAATCAAATAATATTTCCCGTATCTTTTACTTCTTTTTTGACGGTCAGAAAATTGTTATGACCAATGGGTTTATCAAGAAAACACAAAAGACACCACAGGCAGAACTTGACAAGGCTTTGAAATACAAATCGGATTATGAGAGGAGAATGAACAATGGATGATTTTGAAATTCTTTTGGAAGAAAGTTTGCAGAACCCCGAATTCAAAAAAGAATGGGAAGATAATCAAACCGAATATGAAATTATGCGTATGCTTGTTATGGCGAGAGCAGAAAAAAATCTGACACAAAAGGAATTATCAGAATTATCCGGTGTCAGGCAGTCCAACATCAGCCGTATCGAAAGAGGAATGTGTATCCCTAATATTCCTACACTTGAAGCCATAGCAAGAGGACTTGGCAAAAAACTTAAAATTGAATTTGTATAAGATTATCTCCGACTGCTCAGACAGCCGGAGATTTTCCATTAATGTGGCTTGAAGCCCCATTTTCAAAAAGTGGCGACACTATCGCAACAATTCAAAACTATCTTTTTACCCCTTTGTTTTGTATCGGCGGTGTATCGTCTTGCGTAATGCCGCCCTGCTCGTTTTTCTTGCCGTCTGTGTCGAGTTCAGCATTAAGAACGGCAAGACGGGCTGTCTTTGCCTGAAATTCTGCTTCTTTTGCAAAAGGCTTTCCGATCTGCTGTGTTACCTCTGCCAGTGATTTCTTTCTGTCTGCAAGACGGTCTATTCTGTCAGTGCATACACTTTCTAATTTATCAAGCACATTATCCATACGGGTGAAGTTATCTGTACCCAAATCAAGATGATATGTACCCTCTCTTGAAAGTGTTGCTCTGTATGTTTGAGAAAAACTGTCAAATAGTACAGCAACCTGAAAACCTCTGTATTCTCCAACGGGAACATAATCCTTATGACCTCCGCCCTGACGGATAGCCGCCATATAAGCATTCTTGAAGGCTTCGGCGGCTTCTTTTTTGTCGGTATAGAGTTTTCCGTGAAGTGTGATACCCTCAAAGATTTTCTTTCCGTCTTTGTCAAGCCTTGTCGGGTGCTTTTGAATATACATAAAGTCATTCTGATTTTTCGGAATATTAGTTTCCAAAATCTTTATTTTGCCCTTAATATCCTCCGACATATCTTCAAGTCTGTACTGCTCCTGCTGATGACTGCTTCTCTCTAAACGGAGTTTTCCGACCTCATTGTCAAGCTCCATCTTTTCTTTGATACGAGGATCACCAACACAAAGTGCCTTAACTTCCGCATAGGAGAGAGTAGCTTCATCAATATCGTCACATCGTCTTTGCGGAGATTTTGAAGTCATAATCTGACTGATAAATGACTGTTTACGCTCTAACATTTGAAAGAGGTACGCATCAAATGTGTCTTTTGTGCAATAACGATACAGATGTACTTTGCTGTTTTTATTGCCCTGTCTGATCATTCGACCACGCCTTTGCTCCATATCAGCAGGACGGTACGGTGCGTCCAGATCGTGACTTGCAACAAGTCTGTCCTGAACATTAGTTCCGGCTCCCATTTTTGATGTTGAGCCGATAAGCACTCTGATTTCTCCGCTTCTGACTTTGGAGAACAATTCCTCACGCTTGACTTCATTCGTTGCATCGTGAATGAAAGCAATTTGTTCTTCGGGAACACCCTTTGCAATCAGTTTTTGCTTTATGTCATCGTAAACATTAAACGAGCCGTCATTCTTTGGTGTAGAGAAGTCGCAGAAAACAAGCTGTGTACCACGAATTTCGGTTGTATCAGTCCATATTCTGAAAACATTATCAATACAAGTATTTACCTTACTGCCCGGCTCATCAGGGAGATCAGGATTGATAAGTCTTTGGTCAAGTCCTATCTTTCTTCCGTCTGTCGTTATCTTAAGCATATTGTCTGTTGACGGATCGACCTGTCTGTTATGTATTGCTTCTGCTCTTTTGGAAAGTGCGTCAACCAATTCTTTCTGCACCTCTGACGGCTCTACTGCAACATTGTGTACCTCACATTCAGGAATACCCGGCAGATTGAGCGTATCTGCTGTCTGAATATCGGCACATTCCTTGAACATAGCCATAAGCTCAGGCAGATTGAAGAATTTTGAAAATCTTGTTTTTGCACGATAACTGTTGCCTTCGGGAGTAAGTTCCATTTGAGTAACATTCTCTCCGAATGTACTTGCCCACGCATCGAAATGCTCAAGGTGCATTTCACGGAGTTTATCCATTTGCAGATAACGCATCATATTATAGATTTCACACATTGTATTGCTGATAGGAGTACCTGTTGCAAAAACAATGCCTTTGCCGCCTGTTATTTCGTCCATATATTTTGTTTTCATAAACAGGTCAGCCGTTTTTTGCACATCAGAAGAAGTAGAAATACCTGATACATTCTGCATTTTCGTTGAGAGGAAAAGGTTTTTGATCTTTCGGACTGTCAAGGAGCTTTTGGAGTTTCGCTTCAAGGTTGGCTTTTGTCTTTTCAGCTTGCTTTATCTGATACCTTTCGCCGTTCATAGCTTTCAGTTCTTCGATATTACGCATTGTTTCTTCAATCTGCTCACGAATATACTGTTGCTGTCTTTCCTGTGAAATAGGTATCTTTTCAAGCTGTGAGTGACCGATAATAATGGCATCATAGTTTCCTGTTGCGATTTTTGCCATTAAAGCCCTGCGGTTTTCTTTTTCAAAGTCTTTCTTTGTTGCTACCAAGATATTTGCATTGGGATAGAGCTTGATAAAGTCACTGCCTATCTGTTCCGTCAGGTGATTAGGCACACAAATCAGGCTTTTTGTGTGCAGTCCTAAACGCTTGCCCTCCATTGC
>CACWRT010000176.1 GCA_902763365.1 uncultured Ruminococcus sp. | reverse complement strand
TTATTGACATCCCGAAGCTGTGTCTGGGTGCTTTTTATTGAGCTATCAACATTTTTCAGATCTTTCGATAATTTAGTAGTATCACCGCCGATCTCGACTGTGATACCTTTTATTCTGTTAGCCATCGGGTGTCACTTCCTTTCCTAAAGTAGAAATAATAAAAGCACCTCTTTTCAGAGATGCTCTTTAGCTTACTTGTTTAATTGTTCTTCGATGTTTCTTCCGCCATACATTACTCTGGTAACTGTTACAGTCATTTTTTCATCATCCGGTATATAAAATATTATGAAGTTGCTGACCGGCATAAATCGCATACCCCTCGATTTCCACGGCTCCTTATCATACAATCTGTTTCTTTTCGGCATTTCATCAAGACTGAGTATTGCATCCTGTAATCTGCCAAGAAGTGAAGAAGCATTTTCAAAGGAACATAATTCATATGCAATGTATTTATAAATACATCTGAGATCGTTGTCCGCATCATGGGAAATATCAAC
This sequence comes from uncultured Ruminococcus sp., assembly GCA_902763365.1. GTDB lineage: Bacteria > Bacillota > Clostridia > Oscillospirales > Acutalibacteraceae > UBA1213. The sequence goes on along the minus strand of CACWRT010000176.1, from coordinate 2,721 downwards.
TTTGTATTTCATATACCGTAATCCCTACGAATATCAGCAAAAACTTGATCAGCCGGTCTTACACGACCTGTAAGCATATCCGCATAACCTTTCTCCAGTTCAGCATTAAGTTCTTCTTCAGAAAGCACACCCATTGCAACAGGTTTTTCTATCGGTATTTTGACATCAAATGGAAGACCACGCTTAAGAATTATCTGTCTATAAAATATATCTATTGCGCTTGAAGCTGATATACCAAGAATATCGAGTATCTTCTCTGCTTCTTCTTTAACATCAGGTTCTAATCTGACAAACAGATTTGCTGATTTTGCAGCCATAATAACAACCCCTTTATAAGATTTTGATTAATTCTATTATACTCATTTGTATATGCAAATGCAATACATTTTCTAAAATAAATCAAAATCTTTTTGAGTAGCTACCTCCGAATACCCATTATAATCATCATTCCTACTCTCGATAAACATATCATTGACTAAACCTATCGTGAGCAGGTCAAGGTCACGGATAGAAATACCAAGCTGTACACATCGGAGCAGAAACAGGGGAGTTGTCATTTCACGGTCAGTAGCTCTAAGTTTTTTTAGACTGTACTGTAGTCTGAACATTCAGTCCCCACAGCTCTATCAGTTTCGGCAGAACCTGATAAATGGAAAATGTGTTGAAGTTATCAAGCCATTCCTCCGGGGTATCCGGGATAGATGCATCAGCGTGTTTAGCCATAATAAAAGCTATATTTTCAAACATTTCAAGGCTGAAAAGGTCAAGATTACTGCTGCCTTCATCCTGATTGCCGAGGGATTTTTCCAGAGCAGCAAGGTCACGGTAAATATCCCTGTGAAACCTCATTCTGTAAATTCTCGGAATGGCGGCGGATGCACGGAATTTAACCGGCTGCCCGTCTATTTCAATAATCTGTGTCATGCTCATTTTTCATTCCCCCCTCAGTCCTGCATAGCAATAAATTCCGCTTCACCGCCGATAACGGCATTAGGCAGATACACCTCGCTGTACCAGTTGAGATATACTTCGTCATTGGTATCATCCCCGGTTTTTGCTTTAACAAGGCCGTTGCCAAGCGGAGCAGCTTTTATTGTCAGCTTTTCAGTCTTTACCTCGATCTCATCCTCATTTGTCTGGGATTCGATAGTAGGACGGAATGCAGAACAGTAATACATAACATGGCGTATCTTTCTCACGTCGCCGTCAAATTCAAAGAGGAGTGCGAAGTTCTCTGTTTCTACATTTGAGCTTTCGATAAGCACACCGTTGCTGTCGAGTGTTTCTTTCAGAATGTCTCTGCGGAAACTTTCGGGTATCAAAGCAAGTTCCAATTCACCCTCGTAGCCCATGTTGTTGCTGATAGTGTAATAGGCGTACCCATCGGCATAAAAATTGTTCGGCTCACCGTTCGGGTCAAGCGACAGTGACACTGCACCCGGCATGGGTACAGGTGTTTCAAAAGTCGCCGTGCCGTCTGTGTTCAGCTTAACAATGGCATAATGCACATTGCAGATATTGAATTTGACCTTATTCTTTTTCTTATTCTGCATTGTCGGTTCCCCCAATCTCATATGAATACATCACCTCATAGAGCTTTTCACTGTCTATCCAGACTTCAGATTTGTTGTAAAAGATATTGTGCCGATCAAGCACTTCTTCAACACGCAGCTCAAGCTCAGTATTTTTATAATCCGTGTACAGTTCGATATGTACATCGCTGATCTTATAATAGACCCTGCCGTCTGCTGCGAAGTTGTCACTGACCGGCAGGAGATAACAGATAAAAGGCGGATTTGGTGACTCGCCCTCCGCAAAGTGATCGTAAGCGTAGGGCAGTCCAATCTCGTTCAGTATTGATATAAGTTCATCCATAACATCATCCTTTCAATGCTTTTTCTATTGCCTTTTCAAGTGCATTGATGCCGTTTTCCTCGGCAGGTGCGATATGCGGCTGGGCTTTGGTTCTTCCGCCTCCACGCTTGGCATGACCGAATTCCAAAAGGTGTGCAAGCTGATAACGATTTTTTGAATGAACAGTTACCTCTAATCTTTCAGCCGACTCTCTTGTTGTCTTTACAGCCCAGCTTTTCGCATACGCTCCTGTTTCCTTCGGAGCAGTAGATTGAATTTCTTTCCGCACATCGCTTCCGGCTTTTTTGACGGCTTTCTTCATATCGGAAGTGGCTAACTTTGAATACTCCGTCAGCCCCTTCATAACTTCCTCTGCAAGGTCGTCAATTTTTACTGTCTTTCCCAAACTATCGCCTTGCCTTCCTGCACCTGAATTTAATGCATTTCTTTTTATAGTTCATGTGGTCGATTGCAATGATATCGTAAATCTCGTTTTTGAACATAATGCGGTAGCCTGTAGTGCTGACAGTCGCCGTCATGGCACACCAACGAACGGTAAAGGTAACATCTGTATTCTCAACAGTCGTTCCCACAATAGCCGTTTCCTTGCCGCTTTCGCCGCCTACAGTCGCATAGCAGGAGAATTCATCATTCCAGCTGCTCATGTGGTTGCCGATACGGTCAGAAAGAATTACATTTCTCTGAAAGGTTATCCTTTCATTCATAAGTGCTATTTGCATCAGAATTCCTCCTTCCTGCTGTCGAAAAGCAAGGCTCTGAGTGAAATTGTCAGAGCTTTGTAATCGGCTTCTTCTCTGTGTTCGTAAAAATAGGCGATGGCATAAAGCACCGCTATTTTTGCATTTT
>CACWRT010000175.1 GCA_902763365.1 uncultured Ruminococcus sp. | reverse complement strand
GCCTTGAGTAATGCTGTCGCCTATAGCGTACCATACAGGCTTTTCATAACCGTTGGAATTTCTTTTTACGAAAGGATTTCCACTGTGTCTGAACCATTGTTCACCATTGTTATCTGTGATCGTCTGATAAATAACTCCGCCTGACGAGTTCGGTCTTACTTCGACCGTAAATCCCGTTTGCAAATCTGCCGGCTTATCTGTCAGGTTCGATATGTAAGCCTGTGGACAACTATAATATCCCGGCAGATTACAAGACCTTATAGCAGTATAACCCAGAGCTTGAATATTTCCCCGATATTGTTCGCAAACATCAGGGTCATATATTTTTACGAATGGATTATTGTCATATCTATAATAGATAATGCCGTTCAGAGAATGTAACTCCTGAGATATTCGCCCGGTTGCAGTGTTACTGTATACGACAAGATAACCGCCTGACGCAAGGTCGGAAGGATAATCAGACAAATTGCTCTTATCGCTTATTTTCACATCATAATATCCATCATCGGTAAGCCGAGCAAAAGAAGTTACAGAATAATCGCTGACCTGACCCCTGTAAGCAAAGCTGTTCGGCAATTCAGCCGCATCGGGAATACACTTTCTGAAACTATTACTGCCGTATCGGAAATATCGTGTTCCGTCCGTCAGAAGTACCGTTTGAAAAACAACTCTCGCAGCGGCATTTCTTTCAACCAGAAGAATACCGCCTCTGTCAAAGGAGCCGGCGTCAGTAATACCCGGCAAATCGGATTGTGTGAAACTATAATAACCACTTTGTGTACATTGAGCGAATGAGGTATAGCCCTCAGCAAGTATATTTCCTCTGTATTTCATTACATCCGAATCCGACCACACGATCACAATATTATTTGTCAGATCAGAATAATCAGACGGGACAGAATCATCATTCATCCCGGCGCGTATGCGGCAATACTTACAATAGCTGCCGTTTAAATAGCTGTTGAATGTGCCGCTTTCGTTTGCATAATTGGTTCCGCGTACATATTGCTTTTCAGAATCAAAAAATAAAAAACTGTATTTAACTGAATGATCGTCGGGTACTATTACTTCTATATTTCTGCCTGATATTTCAATATAATCGCTTATGCAGCGGTTAGCCTGGTCAACCTCTGTGGCGCGGTCAAGAGATTTACCGTTTTTCCATAAGATGGGAATAGAATTGAAAGCAGCGTCCTGTCTATTAATTAAGCCGTGAATAAGCGAACCTGTTTTTTTGGCTTCTGCCGCCGCTCCGCTGACAGAGAGACTGCTGTCAATGATAACATTTCCGGCTGAATTAATATTCTCATTCATCCAGTCTGAAACGAACTTGGATATATATGCGGCATTAGCATTCTCATCCGTCACCCTTTTTCCGACACTTACCGGATAATCCACTTCCAACTTTATTCCGATCACATAAAGCTTTTCACTGTTTTTGGTAAGTATTATTTCGCATTGATACTCTCCTGCCGGTTTGCAGAAGTCTTCTGTTAAGGTAAATTGTACCTGTCCGTTTTGCGCGTCCGTGATCGTACCTGCTGTCTGAACTGTTGAACCTGCCACTCTGAGCTTAGCAGTATAGCCTGTCAGGTCAAGCATCAGATCAGTAACCTGCGCATTTGAAACAGCAGAAATAACCCCGCTCTTTTCAATGATGTTAAAAATCACTGTTCTGCTGTCAGCATCTCCCCATACAGAATACAGCTCTATCTGATTTCTTTCATAAGCTTTAATTTTGTATTCGTATTCCATTAAATACTCCTCCATGACGCAATTAAGCCGTTTACGACACTTACCTCAAGCGTTCTTCTGTTAGAAATTGTTCCATCGGGATTTGTGCTGAATTCCTTAAATGCTATGAAATCATCATTAACAGGATCAGCTCCGTTAACCTTAACGCTTGTCAGATTCCCGTTTACCTCAAGATCACCGTTGAGTATAAATTTTTTATCAGAAGCTTCATATCTCAGAACGTTGTTATATTTTCCAGACAACTGATTATAAACCGACCATGTCATTGCATCCCCGTCTTTAAGATTGAATGTAACACCGTATGTATCAGCATCCGCTGCCTTTGTCACTCCAATACTTCCTATCTCTTTCACAACGCTGTTTTCATCAGGTCGGAAATACGTAACACCGCCGTTTTTGATGTTCATGAATTTAACACCGTTTTCATCGTTGACGGTTATAGTATTGCTGTTCCCGTCAAGAACCATTGTGCCGTCTGCGGAAATAAGCTTGTTTCCGTTTATCGTCCAGCCGCCTATGCGCCCGGATTCCCCGATTATCTCAATACCGCTGAGCGTGCCGACATTTATCCAGTCTGCTATAAGTCCCACAGCCGAAAGGATATTGAGCACTGCATTTCCCTGACTGTCAAAACCTGCCCTATAGGTCTGACCGCCGTCAGTGCTGACCGCAAAACCGTCAACGCTTCTTTTCCAGATCGTCATACTGTCCGAAATCAGAGGCTTGTCATGCAGATAGCTTATCGTTGAGCCGTCAGACTGAGTAACATCCGTCTGAAAGAAGCCCATTGCATTTGCCATGAGCATGGAAAACTGTTTTGCCCTCACATCATATTCGGATATTTTCTTATCCGTCCTGCGATTTGTCTGAGCTATTATCCTTGCGCTCAGACTGTCCTTGGTTCTCTGCTTTTCTTTCACTGTCTCAGCATCGCACGATACTGTCATTTTTCCGTCAAGCCTGTAGATCATATTAGTGATCGGGGTACGGTAGGTATTGCCGTGAAGATCGGATACAGTAACGATATCCCCCGCTTCAAGCGAAGGGTCGGAGAGTATTTCCGCCGAAAAAGGAGTAAGCTCCATACCTATAAGAATATCCTCCCACACTCCGGAAGTCATAGCAGACCGACCGGATGCAAGAGGATTATCTTCTATCATAATGCAGTAGTTTTTGTTGCCGATAAGCCACGTGTTTTCCGAGTCATCGGTAAGCTGTACGCCGCTTACAGAAACACTGCCGCCCAGCTTTTGCTGTTCGGACACTGCATAGTCTGTTTCCCGATACCATCCTAAAAGAACGGTACCGCTTACATCAGCATATACAAAGCGGCAGGCAAGCTGCGCAATATATGAAAGCATATCACGGCAGCTTGTATTTTCATCCGTTGCGGCAGTTCTGACAAGCAGCCCTGAATTCGGAAAATCCATACCGCCGTAAGGCACACCGCAGTATGCGCAAATACGCTGATAAAGCAGACCGAGAGTCATC
>CACWRT010000174.1 GCA_902763365.1 uncultured Ruminococcus sp. | reverse complement strand
TTTTTCTAAAGGTCAGTATATCCTTGTGGACGGCAGGCTTGTGTCAGATACCTATACTGACAAAAAAGGAAATATGCGAAAAGATGTTTTTGTGCTTGTGGAAGGCGTAAACTTCTGCGGTTCTAAATCATCGGAAGCTATGGAAAGGGATATTGAAGAAAGCTTAAACAGCTATGAAATTGAAAGTATCGAATAAAGGAGTTATGAGCAGATGAACATTCATGACGGATTTATAAAAAAAGCAAATCGGGAGATAGACAAACTTTCTGCCGATATTGAAAAGAAAAAATCACGTATCGCTGAACTGCGGTCAGATATCAGAAAGCATGAAGCGGAAAAAGCAAGGGACAGCGAATTCAGCGAAAGGGTAATAAAGCTCATGAGCGACAACGGAGTAAATTCCGATGAAGAGAGAAAAAAGTTTTTTGGCAGATTGGAAGATATCATTCTTGAGATGGATATCGAAAAATCAGAAATAAACGCTGATAATGCCGATCCGACAAAAGACAGTTTCCATGAAGAAGTCAGTACTGACAAAACGGAAGTTTATCATAATTCGTCTTTTCCAAATAATCCGACAGGTTATAAAAATTTCTGATTTCTGATTTTTGGCTTCTGCCGGATTTATTATTTTGGGGTGAGCGGAGCGATTTTGTTTATTCCGATTTTTGCAAAACTGCAAAATCGGAAAGGGGTGTGGGGATTTCACCGCCAAGCTGATTTGTGCGTACATTGTACGTACAAGGTCTAAGCTTGCGACCTCCTGCTGAGGTCAGTTTCTTCCCCCCATATTTCAGCTGAGTATTCGGTACGATATATACTTCCAATTCATAAGACTAACGGAGAAAATAGAAAATGTCAAAGAATAGAACAGAGCGAATATTCATAAGAGTTTCGCCAACAGAAAAGAAAAAAATCGAAGAAAAAGCCGCACTCGTAAACAAAAGTGTTGCAAATTACCTGATAGATCTATCTGAAACTTCAAAAGTAATTAATACAAAAATAATCCCAACACTGATCTTGGATATAAGGCGAGTAGGGACAAATATAAATCAGATCGCCGCCGTTGCCAATTCCCAAAAATACATAAACAAACCCTTACTCTTGAAAGTTATAGAACACGAAAAAGAAATAGCAGGGTTGCTCCGGCAGATACTTGAAGAAGTCTATAACACTGAAGAACATACTTTGTTGGGCTTGGAAATAAAAATAGACAAGCTGAAAAATACTGTGGAAAGAATGAATGACAATGGCAGTAGTTGAACCGATAAGAAAACCTATCAAAGCACATCAGTATGTTCACGACTCGATATCATATATCCTTTCTCCCGAAAATAAACACGGTGAAGAAAAATGCTTCAAAGCGACTTGCTTGAATTGCGTAAATAATGGTGTGGAGCTTTTATCGAAAGATTTCTTTGAAACCCGAAGGGCTTTCGGAAAGGTCTATGATATTTTGGCTCATCATTATGTGCAGAGCTTTTCGCCAAATGAAAATATTACTCCTGAGCTTGCTCACAAGATCGGTGTGGAACTTGCTGAAAGTGTCGCCCCGGGATTTCAGGTTGTTGTTGCTACTCATGTTGACCGTGATCATATACACAATCATGTGCTGATAAATTCCGTAAGTATGGAAACAGGGTTAAAGTGGAAAGGCAATAAAACAACACTGAAAAAAACATTATGGAAGGAAAGCGACAGGCTGTGCAAAAAATACGGACTGACAACGATAGATACAAAGACCGGATTGCGTGGCATAGATCAGACAACACAGAAGCTTGCAGAAAAAGGAAAGTCGTGGAAAGTGGATTTATGCAAAGCTCTTGATGAAGCAGTAAAACTCTGCAACACCAAAAAAGAGTTTATCGAATTTATGAAGATCAAGGGCTTTGATATAACACGGTATACCGACAGGCATATCACCTTTCAGAAATCAGGAGAAAAGAAAATCAGGGCTGATACACTGGCAAAGCAGTTCGGTGATGTTTACAAAAAAGAGTATCTTGAAAAGAAGATGGGTTTTTACAGACCGCCTAAAAAATCTGAAACAGAAAGTCAGCCCAAAATCAAAAAGCCTGTCCCCTCTTTCCGGACGGAATTTGAAAAATACGAACAGAACTATTTTAGAAAAAATCCGCCGCCTGCCGATACAGTGTGGGCAAAAAAAGTTCAGGAAATGATAAAAAGATCAGAGTTTCCGATTTTGCTCCTTTTACTGATGATTGTAAAAATGCTGTTGAGGAAAAAGCGGAGAGCAGGACTTGACCGGAAATACAGAACTTTCCATACAAAAGCTAAACCTCAAAAACAATACAGGTTTAAAAAACAGAATATCCGTGAAGCGTTAAAACGGTATGAAACGAACCCTGCCACTGGCGGAAATATTCTGTACCGTGATCTTGTAAAAGCCCAGGGAGATAATTACAGAGTGCGGATTGCACTTTCTGCCGTTCCGAAGCTGTATGCTTATCCGTTTTTCTTTTCGGCAAAACTGTACAAGGATTATGCACTTGTTACTATCAAGGCAAAGAATAAGAAGCTTTTGCAAAAAGCTTTGGAAGTGGAAGATATATCTGTCCTCGAAAAGCACGATAATTATTACACGGCAAAGTCGGAATACAATGATTTGAAAAAACGAGCTGAGCAGTTTGGTGTCAAGGTTGAATTTTTAGTAATACAGTCTGATCTGCTGAAAAAGCTTGATAATGAAAAAGGACGCTTTGTCGCTATACCGGCAGATAACGGAAAAATAAAATTAGCATTTCTGCCGCAAAACAAAGATTTCATACTGCACAGGCTTTACCCCGACAGATACAAAAGCAAAAATGATATTTTTTCTGTCCCCCGAAATTCAAAGGTGAATACAAAATTAAAAGCCGATGCTTTGCTTGGAGGGAAGCAAATGAGATATCGTACCCTGACAAGAGAACAGGTTGAACAGCTTGCGGAAAGTGTAGGCGAAGATAGATTTGCTGTATTCAGCAGGAATGCCAAAGGCGAAAGTATGAACGGTCAGTACAATGTCGTATTCAAAGAGGACGATACAGAGATAATAGAAAGTGCTTTGCAAAATCCAAAAACAACAAAAAGGAAAATATAGCAGAGGAGGAATTCAAAGTTGGCTATAAAATATCTTGAAGCCGAAAAGCTGAGATTGGAAACAAGAAAAAAGCTGACGGCAACACCTGAAAATTGGATGCAGTTTCTGCGTACAGCGTCCAATACATACAAGTACAGTTATTCCGATCAGCTTATGATTGCCGCACAGTTTCCGAACGCAACAGCCGTTGCTTCTTTCGATGTGTGGTCTGACCGTTTCGGCAGGAAAATAAAAGCAGGCGAAAAAGGTATCGGTCTGATTGATTTCGGCAGGAAAATAAAAGCAGGCGAAAAAGGTATCGGTCTGATTGACGATAGCGGAACTTACCCGAAGATGAAATATGTTTTCGATATTTCTCAGAGTGTGCGTTACCGTGATGTGCCGCAACCGTATGTATGGGACTTGCAGGAAGAATATAAAGATGAACTTATACTTTCCCTTGCAGGAGATTTATCTATCGGTATTGAAGAAGCAGTATCAGACTTTTGCGAAAATACGGTTGACAGTTTGCTGTCCGATTATCAGAACGCTGTTCTTTCAGAAGCAAAAGGCAGTGATGTACTTTACGGACTTGATGATACAGCGATAAATTCAGAGTTTCGTCAGGTGGTTTTTGAAAGCGTTAAATATATGGCACTTATCAGATGCGGACTTCCGACCGATACTGTTGACATTGATGTTTTCCGTAATCTGTCCGACTTTTCAGATTTGACAATAACCGATATACTTGGAACAGCGATTAGCAACATTTCAGAACAGGTATTAAGAGAAATAGAAGCAACCGTCAAGACGGTTGAAAGGAGAAATCAGAATGAGCATATTATTGAAGAACAGAGAAATAAACGGAGTGAAGTATCTGCTGAACGAGGAGAATATGACATACTATCCGACAATCAAGCAGGACAAACAGACAGGTTTGACATATACTCTCGACGCAAAAACATTCACATACATTCCCAACCTGACAGTACAGACGGACGAAGTGATAATCGGACGATGGGGACAGAAACGCAAGAAGTTTCTGAAAGAACACAGGGAATGGATTTATCTCAAGATGATGGACGAGGGAACTCTGACAGATCACCTGACAGAAATAGACAAAACAGCAGAGGAAATGATGGAGTTGCTGCGACAGGAGTGGATGAAGAAAGAGGGCGTGACGGAACAGCTCAAAGCGGAAAATCAGATGGAGTGGGTACGCCGTCTGAACTCGATAGAGAGCAGAGCGGAGGAAGTAGTCCTGAACAAGCTGATATTCGCTTAACAGATAAACCAAAGCAAAAAAGGGAAAGACGGAAGACGGCAAAGGCAGAGGAAAGTGTTTCCCCGGTCTTTTCTTCTTTTCCTGTTGGTGAACAGATGAGTATGTTTCCGGCAGAAAGAACCGAACAGGACAGGGCAAATGAATACGCTATGTCACGTCTGATAAGTGCCGGTACAGGATTTGAAGACGGTAAATTCAGAATAGCAGAATATTTTTCAGAACAGCATACCAAAGAGGAAAAAGCAAAATTTCTGAGCAAAGAATACGGATACGGCGGAAGTTATAGCGGCAGTGAGGATTTTGAAACAATTCCCGGCAAGGGTATTTTTATGCGGCACAACGACAAGGAAAATCCCGAAAATAATATTATTGTCCATTTGAGCTTTAAAGAAGCCGCCGATATGATTGACTTCCTTATTCAGAACGACAGGTTTATTACTCAGAAAGATATTGAGGACAGACAAAAAAGAGCCATTTACTATCTGAAAAACTATAATCCTGATAATCCTATTGAAGCTCCGCAAGTTGAAAAGGCAAAAGCAATTCTTGACAGCTACAACATTGATTACAGTCAGCTCCTTGCAAATCAGCCGGAAGTCGAAACAGCCACTCCCGAACAGGTTGAGGAAATGAACAATGCCATTCCTGACGATGCAGAAATTCCTGATATAAATGCTCCGGCTGTACCGATCGAGCAGGAAGAAACGGTTTATTCTGAAAGTGCCGTTGTTGCAGAATTCAGGAACAAGACAACGGAGAGCTTTCGTCTTATCGGTGACAGAACAGAGTTTGACATTGAACTTGAAGTTGAGGAAAGACTACAGCAGGAGATGCTGGACAGTAAAATAGCAGGCGAAATTCAGGGAATTGTATTGTACGGTTCCCGTTCCCGTGGTCTTGAAACAAGTGAAGATACGGATATTGATATTGTCGTTCAGATAAATAATGCCGAACTGAAAGAGGACGCACTGTTCAATATTTTCAATGGTCTTGAAATAGAAATTGACGGTATTCCCGTTGATGTCAATCCTATCCGTCCCGAAGAAACAGGAACACTTGATGAATACTTACCCAAAGCAGAAGCCTATCTTGAACAGAAACAGGCTGAAAGAG
>CACWRT010000173.1 GCA_902763365.1 uncultured Ruminococcus sp. | reverse complement strand
CAATTTGTCAATTCGCAAATTGTATGAAATTCGTTTGATTAATTTATACAATTTTACAAGTCAATTCTTAAGTTGACAGCATTGCCCCGGCGGGGAAGCCGAGCGGTAGTTCGTACTTCTTTTCAAATTCGTTCAGTAAATTGTCAGTGTAAAATAATTCCGTGGAAAATAAAGCTTTTCAATAACTTTGAGTGAGGAACATAAAATAACAGCCGATTTAAAATTAAGAACCGCGACTAATAAAGGCGGCAGCGACGTGCCCAGAGCGGAGCGTAAGCGCAGCGAATCCCGCGTTACGGGACCGCGGCTCGCCGTCCGGCGGGGTTGACAAGGGGAGAAAAATGGTTTATACTAAGGTAAAATAAGATTATAGTGTTTGAGATACTTTTGATAGAAAGAGGGTTATATATGAAGAAGAAAAAATCTGGCGGCTTGTTGGCTACAGTAATAATCAGTCTTATTCTGGCTTTGATAGCGGGTGTACTGCTTTTCCTGACTCCGCTTGGATGTCCGAGAATAGATGAAGGAACTAACGGCTTTGGTATATTTGATATGCGTTTCTCCTATACAGCAGATAACGTTATGACTGTGTTTTCACATTATACGGGTGATCTGGATAACGATTGGACAGTTTATTATGTAATAGACTTTATACTGGCACTAGGCAGCGGTGTCTTTATGTTTACCCTTCCGCTGTACTACTACATCAGAAAAGACAAGTGGTATATAATATACCGAACAGCTTTGTTCTCTGCTGCGGCAACAACCTTTTTTAATATAATGGAAAATATACTTATACTTAGACTGATGAATATTACACCTCTTTTCAGCGAGGGCGAGGCAGATATAGCTTCAGGTATGACATCACTCAAATGGGTATTTCTGGGTATATGGTCCGCTGCTATGGTAATTATTATACATACAATTCTGTTCGGCAGCAAAAAGCATTACCGCCCGAAAAGAGCAAAGTAAATAATTGATTATCGGACTCCCGTAGATGAAGATATCAGGTTTTCACCTGATAATGCTTCATTAGTGCATGGTATGATTACTGATTGTACCTGCCGCGGGAGTCCTTTTTTCAGCATAAAAATGAAGTTATTATACACGCACCTGCTATCCCTGCTATATCTGCACACAGGGCTGCCGGAATGGTATGTCTTGTCTTTCGTATGCCTGCCGCACCAAAATATACTGCGATCGTATAAAAAGTTGTTTCTGTAGATCCTGCCATAACAGATGCGGTTTTTCCGATAAGACTGTCAGCACCGTAGGTTTCCAGAATCGACGATAGAACTGCCGTTGCACCGCTGCCGGATACAGGTCTTATAAGTCCCAGAGGGATCACCTGAGAAGGTATGCCGATAAGCTCACATACAGGCGACAACAAAAATGATATAGTATCAAAAAATCCGGAAGCCGAAAGCATATTTACTCCTATAACAAGCCCGGCTATTGACGGAACTACTGACCACAGAGAATATATACCGTCTACAAACCCCTTTTTGAATTCATCAAATACATCTACACGTCTTACAAGACCGAAAATAATAATAAAACATATTATAACCGGTACTGTAAATGCGCCGACCTTATCCATTCCCGAAACACTTCCTTCTGCCTAATATAATTGCCGCAGCGATCCCTGTTATCAGTGCAAATACTGAATTTACCCATACCGCCGGCAGAATGGAATAGGGTTCGCTGCTGCCTGCCGCCTGACGAAGGGCAGCAGTCGTTGTAGGTATAAGCTGGATCGACGCTGTATTTATTACTATAAACATTATCATGCCTCTGCTTGCTGTATCTTTGTGAGGATTCAGCCGCTGCATTTCCTTTACAGCCTTGATTCCAAGCGGCGTAGCTGCATTTCCGAGACCTAATATATTGGCTGTAACATTTGCGCATACGGCCTTCATGACAGGACTGTCCGCCTCATACTCGGGTATAAGTCTGCATAGAACAGGCGAAAGAAAACGGCTTATCTTTTCCGATAATCCGCTTTTGTCAGCTATGTTCATTATTCCTGTCCAGAGACACATAGAACCTGCAATTGACAAAATAAGTTTTACCGCTTTATCTGCGCCTTCGGTCACAGCAGCAGCCATATCCATGCTTTTCCCTGTAAAAAACGAAAAAATAAAAGCTCCCGCAACCATAAATGCCCATATATAGTTCATCATAACAAAAACTCCTCCTTATATTCAGACTATTTCAACACAATGTAATGTTCATATGTCTTTGATCGTAGATCCTGTAATATTTCATTTCTCGGTATATGTCCTTATGATCATAGAAATGATACATTATGAACCATTACTATTTAATTCCATTAATGGAAAAGGGTACTATTGTATGATGATAAGCAGAAGCAAAAACACCGCAGAAGTTGTTTGAAAAGCGAATTATAAAACTATAATGACATCACTGTTTTAGTGAAATATATACAATTTATTGTACAATAGTCATAATTTTCCTTAAATTTCATAATTCGACAAAAAATGGTATTTTTCGCATAAAATAGCCATTTTTGAGTAAAAAACTACCATAGAAATTGTTATTTTATTATGACAATTGGAGAAATTTGTCCTATTTTAAAAAAAAATGATATTTCACTATTGACAAGTCAACTAATTCTATAGTATTATTTATAATAACAATTGGTATTATAGTACCTGTTGAATAGTTAAGGGAGGTTTTACTATGAGAGCTATCGGATGTGTAAGACAGATTGACAAGCTCGGAAGACTGGTGCTTCCTTCAGACATCAGAAAATCACTCAACATTGTTAATGGTGTCGACTCGGTAGAATTCTTCGTAGATAATGATTCGGTAATTATCAAGAAGTATCGACCGGCGTGTATTTTCTGTGGCTCTGCGGATAACATTATCAGCTATAAGAATAACAATGTCTGCGAGTCGTGCCTTGACGAGCTTAGAAATGGTAAGTAAGTTAGCGAGTATTGTGATGATTTTTTAAATGAGTCTGGTAATGATTGAGTTTTTTACTTCCTGCATGGTATTTTATTGAGGCAATTTTAAACCAAATTTTCAATCTATAATAAGCAGTGGTTGAGGTTCATGGCATGACCATAAAAATTTGCAGTGCACCTGAGCCTATTTCGTTGTCTTTATATGACAAGAGATGTTGAACCGATCAACACTTTCATACAGCGATCCGTTCAGGTATGATCATTATTTTTATCGGATCATTAGCGGCATACTGCTGCTGCATTTATTAAAATCTGAACTCAGGGACAAGTTTCATACTTGTCCCCATTTTTTATATTGGCGTATAAGTTAAGAACATAATTAGTGTCTGCTCAATAATCAAGCAATTTGAATTGTGCATTATATTGCAGTCTCAATAAGAATATCGGATAAAGAATTGCAAGCAAAACGGCTCTT
>CACWRT010000172.1 GCA_902763365.1 uncultured Ruminococcus sp. | reverse complement strand
CTGAAGGATAGCGTTTTTTACAGAATTTTCATCGGCATTTTCAAAGTGTATCTGCCATATCAGCGATGTTTTTGTAATCGGGTGTTCATCTGCATATTCCTTCATCTGCCTGAAAAAGTAGCAGTCTCTTGATATCTTTCCGAAAGCAAATTCTATCGTTTCAAGAAAACTCCAGAAAACTGTAGAACTTTTTGTAATGTTCCTTGATTCCTCAAGAAAGCCGTAAATACATTCTTTTAGATTGTCAGCGTAAACGCTCTGACTTATATATTTTTGCATAAGTTAATACCTCCTAAAAGTTATTGATAAATTTAACGATTTGGAATATAATATACCTATCAAAAAATGAATGGGTGATTATAATTATGAGCAATGAAATAAAAGTTCCTGAAAACGATCAGGGTGAAATAGTTATTTATCAGACTGATGATGGTGAAACGAAAATTGATGTCAGATTTGTAGATGAAACTGTGTGGCTGACACAACAGCAAATGGCTGATTTGTTTCAATCATCAAGAACAAATATTGTTGAGCATATAAAGCACATATATGAGGAAGAAGAATTAGATGAAGTTTCAACCTGTCGGAATTTCCGACAGGTTCGGCTTGAAGGAAAAAGAATGGTAGAGAGGGAACTTCCTCACTACAATCTTGATATGATAATATCCCTTGGTTATCGTGTAAAGTCAAAAATTGCGACTAACTTTCGTAAATGGGCAACAGAAAGGCTTAAAGAATACATCATCAAAGGCTTTACTATGGACGATGAAAGGCTAAAGAAACTTGGCGGCGGTAATTACTGGAAAGAGCTTTTAGACCGTATCAGAGATATTCGTTCATCAGAAAAGGTGATGTATCGTCAGGTTCTTGATCTTTACGCAACGAGCATTGATTATGACCCCAAAAGTCCTGAATCTGTTGCTTTTTTCAAAATGGTGCAGAACAAGCTTCATTTTGCCGCACACGGTCATACTGCCGCAGAGGTTATTTATGAGCGTGCAGATGCCGAAAAGCCTTTTATGGGATTGACTGCTTTTTCCGGAGATTTTCCTACAGCAAAGGATATTATAATAGCCAAAAACTATTTGTCGGAAGATGAACTCAAAATACTTAATGCTATTGTGTCGGGATATTTTGATTTTGCAGAGGTTCAGGCACTTCGTCACCGTCCTATGTACATGAGCGATTATGTAGAACACCTTGACAGTGTATTGAAATCAACCGGAGAAAGATTATTATCCGGTGCGGGAAAAATCAGCCACACACAAGCCGTTAAAAAAGCACAGCAGGAATATCAGAAATACATAGTTCAGAATCTTTCTCCGGTTGAGGAAGAATATCTTAAAAGCATCAAAACCATTGAAGCAAAAGCCAAGAAAAACAGTAAGAATGATAAATAATTATGAACCTCGGACTGTCCTTTGGCAGTCCGTTATCTTTTTACCCCTTTGTTTTGTGTCGGCGGTGTATCGTCTTGCGTAATGCCGCCCTGCTCGTTTTTCTTGCCGTCTGTATCAAGTTCAGCGTTGAGAACGGCAAGACGGGCTGTCTTTGCCTGAAATTCTGCTTCTTTTGCAAAAGGCTTTCCGATCTGCTTCGTTACCTCTGCCAGTGCTTTCTTTCTGTCTGCAAGACGGTCTATCCTGTCAGTGCATACACTTTCTAATTTATCAAGCACATTATCCATACGGGTAAAGTTATCTGTACCCAAATCAAGATGATATGTACCCTCTCTTGAAAGTGTTGCTCTGTATGTTTGAGAAAAACTGTCAAACAATACAGCCACCTGAAAACCTCTGTACTCTCCAACAGGAACATAATCATTATGACCTCTGCCCTGACGGATAGCCGTTATATAAGCATTTTTGAAGGCTTCGGCGGCTTCTTTTTTGTCGGTATAGAAATTTCCGTTAAGCGTGATACCCTCAAAGATTTTTTTGCCGTCTTTATCAAGTCTTGTAGGATGCTTTTGAATATACATAAAGTCACTTTGATTTTTAGGAATATTAGTTTTCAAAATCTTTATTTTACCCTTAATATCCTCTGCCATATCTTCAAGACGATACTGCTCCTGCTGATGACTGCTTCGCTCTAAACGGAGTTTTCCGACCTCATTGTCAAGCTCCATCTTTTCCTTAATTCTTGGGTCACCAACACAAAGTGCTTTTACCTCTGCATAGGAAAGAGTAGCTTCATCAATATCGTCACATCGTCTCTGAGGTGACTTTGATGTCATTATCTGACTAATAAATGACTGTTTTCGCTCTAACATCTGAAAAATGTAAGCGTCAAATGTGTCTTTTGTGCAATAACGGTATAAATGTACTTTTTCGTTTTTATTGCCCTGTCTGACCATTCGACCACGCCTTTGCTCCATATCTGCCGGACGGTAAGGTGCGTCCAGATCGTGACTTGCAACAAGTCTGTCCTGAACATTTGTGCCGGCTCCCATTTTTTGAGTTGAACCTATAAGCACTCGAATATTTCCGCTTCGTACCTTTGCAAAAAGTTCCTCACGCTTGACTTCATTTGTTGCATCATGAATAAAGGCTATCTGTTCTTCGGGAATACCCTTTGCAATCAGTTTTTGCTTAATATCATCATACACATTGAATGTTCCGTCATTTTTAGGTGTACTGTAATCGCAGAAAATAAGCTGTGTTCCATTAAACTCAGCACTTTCGTTCCATATCCTTGCTACATTTTCAACGCAGACATTTACTTTTGTTCCCGGTTCATCAGGTAAGTCAGGATTGATAAGTCTTTGGTCAAGACCTATCTTTCTTCCATCCGTGGTAAGCTTCAACATATTATCCTGTGTCGGGTCAACCTGACGGTTGTGAATCCGTTCCGCTCTTTGAGATAATGCTTTTACCAGTTCTTTTTGTTTTCTGTTGGTTCAACAGAAACATTGTGTACCTCACACTCAGGAATACCCGGAAGATTGAGCGTATCTGCTGTCTGAATATCGGCACATTCCTTGAACATAGCCATAAGCTCAGGCAGATTGAAGAATTTTGAAAATCTTGTTTTTGCTCTGTAACTATTGCCTTCGGGAGTAAGTTCCATCTGCGTGACATTTTCGCCAAAGGTTGAAGCCCAAGCGTCAAAGTGTTCAAGGTGCATTTCACGGAGTTTATCCATCTGCAAATATCTCTGCATATTATAGATTTCGCACATCGTATTGCTGATAGGTGTACCTGTCGCAAAAACAATGCCTTTGCCGCCTGTTATTTCGTCCATATATTTTGTTTTCATAAACAGGTCAGCCGTTTTCTGAACATCAGAAGAAGTAGAAATACCTGATACATTCTGCATTTTCGTTGACAGAAACAAGTTTTTGAATAAATGTGCTTCATCTACAAACAGCTTATCAATGCCGAGTTCTTCAAAAGTAACGGTATCATCTTTCGGACTGTCAAGGAGCTTTTGGAGTTTCGCTTCAAGGTTGGCTTTTGTCTTTTCAGCTTGCTTTATCTGATACCTTTCGCCGTTCATAGCTTTC
>CACWRT010000171.1 GCA_902763365.1 uncultured Ruminococcus sp. | reverse complement strand
ACCTTTTGGGTGCATTTAGAATGTGAGCTTTTTGCTTTGTTTTTGGCTTGCAAGCTGACTTTTGAACTGATTTGATTTTTGAGTTTCACGGATTCAGGATATACATTATTTATTTCTTATTGAACCTTATTCCATTTAAAATTTTATTGCTGTTTGTGTTCGCCAAATATCATGCTGTATATTCTTTTTTATCTATTTTTCTTGATAGAACTTTGGATTAAATGATACTTACAAATTGCTTGATTATTGAGCAGGCAATAATTTATTAAGATATTCAGAAAAATCAGGATTTGAATTTTTTAAACCAACATATATTTTTATCTTGGGAATACGATATCCACTGCGGCAGTAAATTAAATTAACTCCCTCTGAATCCTTATATATGATATTGTATTCATCACCGTCCCATATTCTGTCATATGAATCAAATGTCGGAATATCATTGTAAAAATATAAAAACTTCACACCGTCGGGGCTAAGTCTTAACTCGCCTTTATCAGGATATTTTGTTAACGTTACTCCTTCTGTGAATGACAGATCTTCTATCGTTCTGCCATGAATACGGAAAATGCAGTTTCTTATACCTTGTTCTGAATCGTTACTCCGGATCATGTAGGCTTTTTTAAATTCAAAGCTGTATTTTCTGCCTTTTTTCAAATCTATCGTATATGACGGATTAATATCTTCCAAAGTTACATCTGCTCCGTTTGTAATGTCCACTGTATTATTACTTTTCATTTTATCAGACTCCTTAAATATCAATTCAATTCTTTCTGACAAACATATCGTCAAGCTTTAACCCGAAACCCTTCTTTTCAGCCAGACTTTCAAGGCTTGCCATGATATCCTGCTTTTTCGAATTCACAATACTTTCAACCAATGCATCAAGGGCTGACTGCGGAATATGCCTTATTACACTTCCGGCAAGTTCAGGCGGTACATGTGAAATAGCCTGAACGATCGTGTTATCACTAAGTTCCTTTATCTGCGGAAGAAATGTTGCCACCAGTTCTGAATAGTTAATGCTCTTTACTTCAATTTCTCACGTAAATATGGGTTCGATTATTCATTGATATAATCCGGAAGGCTCTTTTCCATCTATTGAACTCACCTTATTGGTAATCTCGGATCCAAGTGCAGACAGCTGTTTTTTATACTCTTCAACAAGTGTATTGCTTTTGCTGCCTTTTTGGTTCTGTGAAATTGTTTTTCCGCTGACACCTCCGACTATTCCGCATAAAAGGCCTAATCCCAATACAGGAAATATTCCGAGCCTGAGCACAGATGCCACTCCTGCACCGGCTGCTGCTCCGGCAACAGTAAGGATCGGTGCCATGGGAACGCCTGATTTCTGATCAATTTCATGCTGCTCAACATTATTACGCATACCACAGGTATAGGAATCCAGTTTATTACGGATAAGCTTTTCCTCCTCCGCAGAATGCTTATGCTCATTTGCTAACTGGTTAACATTATTCTTTTCATTTTCAAGATATTCCCAAGCCGGTTTAGCAACCATAGCTTTCTTTTCATTGATATTTTTCACAATACCGCTCTTGAATTTAAGCTCATTCTTGATAAGCTCCTCCTTTTATCCGTCTATTGCCACTTCACCCAGTTTTAGTGCCCTTTTTTGAGCTGCGGAATTTGCTTTAAAAGCAATTATTGCAGCATCAATGACAAATTTCAGTACAATAGCCTGTGGAACTATTGTTAGTAAAGCAGCGTCAATAAGCGTCTGACCGACAAACTTTCCTGCCAAAGCACCCCATGAAACGGAACCGCCCTCATTACTGATATCTACTGCCGCACTGATATCATTTCCGAGGAAAAGTGCAATTGCTGTCTGAATGCCTCCCTTTGCTGTTCTTTCGGAAGTGTACTTTGTACCGGTGAACGCACTGACCGAAGCATCAATATGTGCATCGAACTCGAGACACAGATCATTCAGTTCACCGGTAAGATCATCAGAATATGATCTGATGCATGCACTGCTTTGTGTTTTCCATACCTGCATTTTAGTTTTAATAAAATCAGCTATATCCTAACAAATCGGCTTCATATGCTCCGAAAGAGCCTTATCTGCTTTTTCCTTAATTTTTTTGCTTGGAAGATATGAAACCGCTGACCACCATCCGTCTAATAGCTGCCATGTTGCCTTATAATGAGCAGCCGTTATATCACTCTGAACATGAGCAGGCCATTCGCCTTTTATGTTCTTATCAAAAAATGCAATAAGATCAACAAACATAGCATTTGATGCAAGATTTCCAAAGCGTATAAAAGCATCCTCTATCTTTTTTACTGTTTCTTCTGCTTTTTTCAGGGACTCTCTTGACTTGACTGCGGCTTGCTTCCTTTCGGCATCGTTCATTGCCATCGCGTTGATTTTTGCCTCTGTCTGCCTGATTGTATCTCTGTAAACATTTGTAAGAAGATTGATTGCCTCTGTAACAGTTGCGTTAACTCTGCCCTTGGGATCATTTATAAAATCCATCTGAGCATCTTCATAATCATTCATGCCGGTAGTATTTTTATCCACCGGGAATTTCATCCATCTTCCGCTGACAAAAACAGATTCCTCTTGTCCTGTTACTGCACACAAAGCACCATAAGCGTTTATAAAGAACACACGCTTTTTGTACAGGTCTTCATCAAATCTGCCGGAATCGTCTGTAAAGCATGATCTGAGACCATCCTTTACAGCAGGAATAATCTGACTTTCAAGCTGTCCCGGCTGAAGCTGATTAATGCGGTTTATAACAAAGAACACATTATTTTTATGCTTTCCTGCAAAATGCTCGTTTATAAATGCACGTTCTGCTTTAGAAAAAAGTGCTGCCGCATTCAGCATGAATACAATTGCATCTGCCTGAGGAAGATATTCATTGGTTGTTTTATCTCTGGCAAGTGCTTCCTCCAGACCGGGAGTATCAATAAGACTGCATCCCGATTCAAACATCGGATGTCTGCTTTGCATCTCAACATGATTAACATCCTTAAATCTGTCAAAAACAATATCTTCTCCCTTTGCAGCCTGTTCGTCAAAATAAACCTGTTCCTTTTTGGTCAACTGAAATTCCTTGGTGAAAGCTTCAAGCGTCATCTTTTTTGTGCTTTTGTTATTATATACAACGGTCACCTGATTTTCATTTTCACCGTAGCTTACTACCGCAATTACTGCTGTACAGGCTGTTGCCTTCGCTGCCATTGTTTCTTTTTCCAACAGAGCATTCACAAACGTACTTTTGCCGTTTTTGATATCAATTGTATTTGATGAGTGGAATGAAAAGTTCGATATTATTATCGATATTTATGAGGAAGAAACTCTTGAAATAGCTAACGAAGAAGAAGCATTAGAGATTTTGAATAAACACATTTCCAATAATATTAATAAAGAATTTGTTAGCGTTGCTAATAAACTGAAAGTCGCTCTCCAAAAAGCAATTAGTGTTCAAATGCCTCTGTATTTTGATTTTTGAGGTGAGTGACTTGCAAAACACTTATTGTCGACAAAAATATCTTTTTGT
>CACWRT010000170.1 GCA_902763365.1 uncultured Ruminococcus sp. | reverse complement strand
TGATTTGTGCGCTGCTCGGTATATCGCAGAACGGCACGGACGAGGGCAAAAACGATCAGCAGTACCCACACTGCCGTTATCGGCAGCGGAATGTCAGATAGCTGACAGTCATCAAGCACCTGCCACAGTCTTTTGTCATCGGCATTTTTGTCGGCAAGGAGAAGATTTTCCCTGACCGTTCCTTTGAAGAAAACACTTCCGAAGCCGATATAGGTAACAGTATTCATCAGACTTTGTTCGGAGATGGTGTTTATCTCTTTTCCGTCAACCGTCAGACTGCCATTGTCGACGGTATTTCTGCCCATAATCAGCGAAGCAACAGTAGATTTTCCGCTGCCTGATTCTCCGACAATTCCGACAAAGCCGTTTTTCGGGATGGTAATACTGACATTATGCAATATTTCCCTTTCCTCTGTATAAGAGAAACATACATCTTTAAGAGCTATATCGCCGCCGTTGACGGTTTCTGTTTTTTCGTCAGGTTCGGCTTCACTGAGAAATTTGAAGATCTTATCGCTCGCCGCCATACCGTTCATGGCAACATGGAAGTAGCTGCCGAGCCTTCTCATTGGCAGGAAAAACTCAGCGGAGAGCAGTATCATAAAAATACAGTTGGCAAGTCCTATGTTTCCGTCAACAAAAGATTTTGTCGCCAGCAGAATACCGAGTGCCGCACCGCCGTATGCCACAAAATCCATTATCGTAACGGAATTGAGCTGCATCGTCAGCACCGCCATTGTCACCTTGCGGAAATGCTCGGATTCACGGTTCATTTCCTCGTTTTTGTAACCGTCAGCCTGATAGGTTTTGAGGGTAGTCATACCCTGTAGGTTTTCAAGGAAGGTGCTGCCGAGTTTGGTGTATTGTCCCCAATATTTGGACAGTATCTTTTTTGCGATCTTCTGCACCATCATGATTGCCCCGGGAATAAGCGGAACGCAGATCAGCAGTATCGCTGCCACAAGCCAGCTGCCGCCGAAGCCGAAAAGGAAAAACAGGGCAACAGGTGCAATAAAGGCATAGAAAAACTGGGGCATATACTGTCCGAAATAGCTTTCAAGCTGATCGACACCCTCCACGCTTTCCTGCACCAGTTCGGCAGTTGTAGAGTGTTCGCGGTAGCTTGTACCCAGCCGCAGCAGCTTGGCATAGATTTTTTCACGCATCACTCTTTTGACAGTGCGTGAGGCAAAATAGCTCATGCGAGTGGCATATTTAGTTGTGAAGAATCGTGCAAAAACCGTACAGAAAATTATGATGAGTGGAACAGGAAGATCGCTTAGTGTCCACACCTTTTCATACAGTTTTTGCACCGATACGGCAATGGTGACGATCATTACCGCATTAAGGCACAATTCCAGAAATTGCAGGATTATATTCCCGATAATATATTTCCGGCTTTCGGGACACATCTGCATCAGTCGTTTATCAAACATTTTCTTCGTTCCTTTCCGAGTTATATAAAATAAATTAGATATATTTTACTACATTTCTGATTAAATGTCTATGTAAATAGTTCTGACCGGCGAGCACAAAACGGGGTGTTCTGCTGGACGGCGTTATGTTTCATAAAGAACCCACTGACACAGTTCTGATTGCCATTACGGGTATTCACGGCAATTTTTTCTCCAATCCGTTTTATTATAATATCGGCGATACCCTCAGCGACAACGGCTGCGATTTTATCTATGCACAGACAAATGACGCCTTCGGGAGAATCGAAACCGTCAATGTCCATACCGGCGAAAAGGAGATTATCGGCTCATGGAATGAGAGATTTTCCTATACGGATGAGGATATTGAAGCCTATCTGGACTATGCGGAAGCTCAGGGCTACAAGCATATTTATCTTGCCGGACATTCTCTCGGTGCAAACAAGGTGATCTGCTATCTTTCCCGTCACCATGAGCGCAGAGTAGAGAATTTCTGCTGCTCAGTCCTGCTAACCTTGAACATATGATGAGCGGTGTAACAAGACGAGAGCGTGAATATATCAGATATCATGCCGAAAACGGTAACGGCGATAAATTCCTTCCCTTTTATTTTATGGGTTGGGTGGATTGTATTGTCAATACCGCCTACGACTGGGCGTGGACGGACACACTGAATAATGTCCATGTGGAGGCTGACAAGGATTTTTCCCAGGTGGAAAGTATTACCCACACCGGAGCACTTTCTGACTGCCTATAACGATGGTACGGCGCAAGCTGAACTTGATAAAGATTTGACATTTGGGCATCGACTGGGTATCCGCTTTCTGCCGTCTTATCTGATTCAGTACGGTGAAAAAGCGTTGCTGATACAGATATTTTCTTATGATGATTTTGTTTTTGCCATTGATGAAATATCCGATAGAAAGATCAAACCTGCTGAGGTAAAAAAGTCTATTGAAAAAATAAGGGAACTGATACAAAAGCACCCTCTTATTTCACCGATAGAAATAAAAGAGGCGTTTGATTTTTAAAGTGTTGAAGCTGTCAGAGAGTACATTCAGCCGCTGACAGACATTGAAATCGTTAATGTCCACCACGGGTGGTTTATTAAAAAGAAGGGATATTATGAATGAGGTTAAAAATGTACTTATTAAAATAAACATCACCATAAACGGTGAAGCTTTCTATAACGAGTATCAGGGTGAGTATACCTTTAAAAATGGTATTCACACCATTGCCTATGACAGTTACAGCGGTACAGACCTGACCAGAAATGGTATACAAGCCGCCGAAACATCTATGCTGCTGCACAGAACAGGGGTATTTGAAGGAGATATGCTGTTTGACATAGGTTCCGATACGGTTGTGAAGTACGATGCCTTTATGGTTGGTTCTACATTTCTGCTCCATACAGACAGCTACTATATTACAGTTAAGGACAAAGAGGTCAGAATCATCATATCATATACACTGCATGACGGTTCGTCACAGGATGTAATTGACGGCCGGCAGGATATAACGGTTTCATGGCAATAAGAGCAATAACAATATGTAGAAAAGGCTCCTCACCATCGTCACAGTGTCAGCGGTGAGGAGCCTTTGTATGTCTGATGATCTTTGTTTCTCTGCTGATTTCCTCATTGCACTCGGTGCAGTAGATAACTTCGTCATAGCTGCCTTCGATTGTGCAAGTAGCGGGATTTTCGTTTTCGCGAACAGCCGTTCCGGGGGTATGGACATGGAAATAGTTATTTGCTGCCTGATTGTAGAGGTAGACCGATTTTGCGAGATCCTTTGCGGAATCCGCCATATTGCTTTCTACAACTGCCTTCGCATAGTCGAGAGCGGAATAATAGAAAGTAACGCCGTTTACCGTGAATTCCTGCAGGTCGTCAAGCTCCCTAGCAGAAATATTAGTCTTTTCTACATAGTAGTAATAATTCTGCTGATTGCCGTCATACGCACCGGGATCAGCCGAACCGCCGGGAACAGCAAAGTAATGTCTGAGCGTGCTATTTGAAAGGAAAATCAAGCTGGTGGTGTGATATGCTGCGCCGCTCTCGGGCTGAACTGTTGACATATCGGAAGCAGTTTTGCCTTCGTTTGCAGGATTGCTGTCTATAGCTGCCTGAATCATTTCAGCAGTTACG
>CACWRT010000169.1 GCA_902763365.1 uncultured Ruminococcus sp. | reverse complement strand
AAATGGTAATGTAAAGTTATTTAATCAAAAGCCAGTAATAAACAGCAATAATCGTTATTCAACTTTACATTAATACGAGCCTCCAATAAACTTAAGATACGGCAATGCCGAAAAAAGAATTGGAGGTTTTATTAATGTCATACCCAAGACCAATGACGCTACCGGATTCATTTAATGCTCTGTTCGACTATCTGCGAAGCAGAGGCTACGCGGAAGGTTCCATACTGGAGTATCGAAGGAATGCCCGGTGGGTCACTAAATTCATGCAGGAACACGGATATGATTCCTACACGCTGGAAGCATATACGGCAGTTATCAAGTTCATTGAACAAAGCGGCAGTTATGAAGAGCTCTCTGAGTATGAAAAACGCCGCTATCATTGTGCTACGGTCCTTTACGAATTTCAGCAAACAGGAACCTACACATTTCGGCGAAAAAAGGCTGAGGAATCGATACAAGGTGGACTGAAAGCAGAAATTGAATCATTTATGGATTACAGAAAGACTTTGTTGCTCGCGGAACGGACGCTTCAACAGCAACGATTAAATCTTTTGAGATTCAATATCTTTTTGGTTGAAAACGGAATAACTGATGTTAATCAAATAACAACAGAGATCGTTCTGAAATATATTCAGGAACGGTTAGCGCGCTTCACCCAAACAATGATCATCAGCGCACTGTCTTCGATACGTCAGTTTCTTTTTTATCTTCACGAGACAGGAAGAACGCCGATCAATTTTTCTTTAGTTGTGCCAAGCAAGTCAGCGCCCGCTGAAAAAAGAGTCCCCAGCATATACAGCGAAAATGAAATCGGGCGATTATTGGACGTAATTGATCGAGCGGATCCAAAAGGGAAACGAGACTATGCTATGATTCTCATCGCTTCTCGTCTGGGCTTGCGAGGATCGGATATTTGCCAACTGAAGTTTTCGGAGCTCGACTGGAAACAAAACCGAATACTACTGAAGCAAAAAAAGACGGGTATGCCTATTGAGCTTCCTCTTCTGAAAGATGTCGGAGAAGCTATTATTGATTATCTGAAATACGGACGCCCGCAATCTGATTTGGAATACGTTTTTCTTAAACATATGGCTCCCTATGAAGGTGTGACACACGCAGCATTTTTTACTGCAATAAAAACAGGAATGAGACGAGCGGGTATTGAGTTTCAAGGAAAACGCAAGCATGGTCCTCATGCGCTGCGGCACAGTTTGGCAACTATGCTTCTGGAAAAGGAAACCCCTTTGCCCGTAATAACAGGTATACTCGGACATAAAAACCCGGAAACCACAAAGATCTATCTTTCGGTCGATTTAAAATCCCTACGAAAATGCGCCCTTGATGTCCCGGAGATTGCTTCTGATTACTACAGCGGGAGGGGTTAAAGCAATGGAGAAATACAATAGCGTTTACGGAAACTTTATTTTACAGTATATTGCATTTAAGCGGAGCCTCGGATACAAGTATATAGGCGCCGAATTTCGTTTTCGTGTTTTTGACCGCTTTGCAGTTCAAGAAAGCTGTGAGCAAATCGGACTCACCAAGGATCTTTTTGAAAAATGGATGGAATGCAGAGTAAATGAAAGCGAAAGTAACCGATACCGCCGCGTGAATGAATTGATTAACTTTTCCCGGTATCTGAACGATTTAGGCATAGCCTCATATTGTCCCAAAAACATTCCTCATATTAGAAGCAACTTTTCGCCGTATATTTTTACGCATGATGAAATAAACCGTTTTTTCGCTGCCTGTGATGAAAGAGCAAACAAAAATAGACGTTCATCAGGACTTATTTATGCAACTCCGGCGCTGTTTCGCCTATTGTACGGAACCGGCGTACGAATAAATGAAGCTTTACATCTTGAAACAAATGATGTTTATTTAAACGATGGCTTTTTCTTGCTGCGAAGCACAAAGAACCGAACGGAAAGAAAGGTTCCTTTTTCCGACTCGGTCGGAGATGCATTGCGACAATACAGCTACTTTAAAGAAAAAGTATTTGGATCAAACACAAAATATTTTTTTGCTAATGCAGGGGATACCTACTGGAGTAAAGGCGCTGCCTATGAGCATTTCCGCAGCATCTTGGTACAAGCGAAAATCTCTCATACAGAAAAAGGCCCCCGTCTTCATGATTTGCGGCATACATTTTCTGTACATACGCTTGCTGAAATGTCGTCTCAGGGAATGGATCTGTATTATTCTCTCCCTATTCTTTCCAAATATTTGGGACACGCGTCTTTGGAAGCTACAGAGCATTATGTTCGACTGACCGCAGAGATGTATCCGGAACTGATTGAGCAGGCAAACCAACTTTGCGCCTACGTTTTTCCGGAGGTATTCGATAATGGAATATGACTTTTCCTATTATCTATCCTCTTTTTTGGGAAAATACTTACCCGGTATTGTAGGATCGAGCACTAATACTGTGTCATCATACCGTGATACTTTTGTCTTATTTTTGCGTTATATGAAAGAAAACAAGGGTATCCCGGCAGAACGGATAAAGCTGAAGCTGTTAGATGCAAAATGCTTTTCAGATTATTTGGACTGGCTGGAAAAGCAACGGCATTGTTCTCCCGGAACGCGAAATGTCCGTCTCGCCGCCATCCATTCTTTCTTCCGGTATCTGCAATATGAAGCACCGGAATACCTAAATTTGTGTCAAAAAGTATTTTCGATTCCGTTTAAGAAAGCGGAACAAAGAGCAATAAGTTATTTTACGTTAGATGGGATAAAACTGTTGTTGGGTATGCCAGACTTATCTACCAAAAACGGACGTCGGGATTTAGCTTTGCTGTCATTGATGTATGATACGGGAGCCAGAGTTCAGGAGATAGCCGACATGACTCCGCAGTGTATACGTTTTGAAAAGCCGTCTACGATCCGCATACACGGAAAAGGTAACAAAACAAGAATTGTTCCTATGATGGACGCTCAAGTTTCCGTATTAAAGCGATATATGACTGAGCAAAACTTGCTATGCTCTGAAGAAAAAGTACATCCTTTATTCCGTAACAAATACGGTGATAAATTGACACGAGCAGGTGTTTCCTACATTTTGGATAAATATGTTTCTTTGGCAAGAGAAGCAAATCCGGATTTAGTGCCGGAGAATATCTCGTGTCATTCCTTGCGGCACTCCAAAGCGATGCATCTGCTTCAATCCGGAGTGAACCTTGTGTACATCCGTGATTTCTTAGGGCACTATTCAATCCAGACTACTGAAATTTACGCTAAAGCTGACTCTCGTCAGAAACGCGAGGCATTGGAGAAAGCGTATGTAGATGTTACTCCGGATACTGACCCGGTTTGGCAGGCAAACAACAATTTGCTGGAATGGCTGGTATCTTTGGGTAAATAAGTGTTTATGGTAATGTAAAGTTATTTATGTAAAAATCTCTTGTTCTCTAAACTTTTTTGCGCGAACTTTACATTACCATTTACTTTTCATAAATGATCTTATGTTAAGCTTTACATAAAACCATCGAAAAGCTGCGCGGTATGAATCTGACTGCCTTTGCCGCAGAATTAGAACGTCAAATGAGTGACAGCAGCTTTTCGCAAATAACATTTGAAGAGCGG
>CACWRT010000168.1 GCA_902763365.1 uncultured Ruminococcus sp. | reverse complement strand
CAGATATCTATGTTGTCAAGGGACAGTCAGCCCTACGGGCTGACGGCAATTCATCCCCGACCTATAGAGGTCGGAGTCTTCTTGCCGGGGGAGGATAAATATAACACTGATTGTTTTCTATCTTTGCTCCCGTAAAAGGCACTTCAAGAGCTTTTATTGTGGCCGTACTGTTTTTACTCTTCCGGACAGTTTCTTTTACTTTTTATGCTGGTGAGTGCGTCTGTCCCTATTTCAAAGCCCTTTCTTGCTCCGGTCAGTCTTGCATAAAGGTCGTAATCGACAAGCTCCTGTAAAGGAAAACTGATATATTCTCTGGTAAGCTGTCCGGCATATCGTAGAACAGCTTTTTGACATGTTCTGCCGTTTTTTCGATGTGTGTTATGCTGCCGGCTGTTCTGTTTTTGGAGCTGGTGTACCACCCTGAGGCTTTTGCCTCTGCAAGAGCTTCAATGCCGGACAACGGCAGGCCGTAGTACTGCAGGGCTTCTATCTGTGCATCCAGACAGGTAAACAAAAAGCTGCAGCAGTTTGTGTAGTTTGCAACGGCTGCCTTCCGTCTGGCTTTTGCTGTTTCTGTTGCTTTCCGTATCTTCTCACTCTTTTCAGGTTCGGGAAGACTGCTGTAATATCCGGCAATGACTTCTGCCGACGGCAGTACGGACTTCAGCCTGCTTATCTCATCCTGAAACTGCTTTTTGCTGACATTGCTCAGAACGGAAGCCGCATCCGCAAGGATCAGTTTTTCGTCTCCGTTGAGGGATAAGATATACCGCTTCTTGACGGTTTCGTGCAGTTCCATTATTTTCTTGTTTGTTTCCCTGAATCCGTGAAACTGAATATTTAGAAGATATTGAAAAAGCGCATGAAATCAGGTATTTCAAGCATTTTTGCATATCTGGTTTTCTGCACCCACCTGGTGCAAATTCGAGTACTGGATTTTCTCTTAGAAAGCAGTGCTTATCAGCCTTTCAGCCTTATTTTACAATTTGAACTTCACGGATTCAGGAGTCTTTTTCCAAGTTCCTCTAACTTGTATTTCAGAAATGCTGTGAACATACCCCAACCGTTGTCCGAAACAGATTTGCCGAAATTCAGCGACTGTGCCATTGCCTGCATATTCAGATTTTCAATACACACACAATCGTAGGAATTGGCTATCTTCCTTGACTGCTTGTGCAGAAAATCCTTCCTTTGATTAGCGAGTTTTTCGTGCATTTTAGCAACTTTGATACGCTGTTTTTCTCTGTTCTTTGAACCTTTCACCATTTTGGACAGCTTTCTTTGTTCTCTTTTCAGTTTCTTTTCAGCTCGCCTGTAGTATCTTGGATAGGCAGGTTCATGACCGTTGCTGTCAACATATAATTCTTTCATAGAGAAATCCAATCCGAGAAAACTTTCCGGTTCTTTTTCGGTAATTTCTTCTTCATACTCAAACAGAATACTTGCATAATATTTTCCACTTGGTGTTTGGCTAACCGTAACGGATTTTAAGATATAATGTTCGGGAATGTCTCTGTGCTGCTTTACCTTTACTTTTCCGATTTTGGGCAATGCAATCATTCCGTTTTCAAGTTTTATGTTGTGATTCATGCAAACGGTTGTATAGCTGTTGTGATTATTTTTCTTTGACTTGAAGTTCGGAAACCTTGTCTTTTGATTCTTGAAAAAATTCTGAAATGCTGTGTCAAGGTGTCGCAAAGCCTGCTGTAGTGATATACTGTCAACTTCTTTCAAAAAATCTTTTTCTTTTTTCAAGATCGTCAAATCATTTGCACACTTCGTATATCCGAATGTGATTTTCTCTTCTTCATACAGCTTAATTCGTTTGTCAAGATAGTAATTATATATCATTCGTGTACAACCAAAGGTTTTTGAGAACATTGTCTCTTGCTCCGAATTTGGATATATTCTGAATCGATATGCTTTGTTCAATGATCCTCACCTCATTATTGTCACATTAATTTACAATTATTTTTAAGATGTCAAGTTATTCTCAGCCCTACGGGCTGACTTTTCCCTTGACATAGCTAATAATCTATGCTATTATCAAATCAGTCGAACAGAGAAAAGAGTTGATAATAGCTATGGAGTTGGATAATAATGCACATTCAGTATTTTTGCTGTATTACCATCTTGTGTTAGTTGTAAAATACCGAAGAAAAGCATTCGATGATAACATTTCTGACAGAGCTAAAGAAATATTTGAGTATATTTCTCCAAAGTACAATATCACATTGCAAGAATGGAATCACGATGTTGACCATGTACATATTGTTTTCAAAGCACATCCGAAAAGTGAAATAAGCAAATTCATAAACGCTTACAAAAGTGCAAGCAGCAGATTATTGAAAAAAGAATTTCCTGAAATAAGAAAAAAATTATGGAAAGATTATTTTTGGAGTCAGAGCTTTTGTTTGCTCACAACAGGCGGAGCACCGATAGAAGTAATCAAAAAGTATATTCAAAGTCAAGGTGAAAAGCTATGAATAAAGCTTATAAATTCAGGATATACCCTAATGAAGAACAAAGAATATTGATAGCCAAGACATTTGGTTGTGTCAGATTTATCTATAATAAAATGCTTGGGGATAAAATAGAGTACTATAATCAAGCAAAAGAAAAACTGAATAATACTCCTGCACAGTACAAAACTGCACTTCCGTGGCTGAAAGAAGTAGATAGTCTTGCCCTTGCCAATGCACAGATGAATTTGCAGGATGCGTATAATAACTTTTTCAGAGATAAGAAAGTGGGTTTCCCTAAGTTCAAGTCAAAAAAGGGCAGTAAAAGAAGTTATACGACAAATTGTGTAAATGAAAATATCATAGTTAGTGATGGTATGATAAGACTTCCGAAATTAGGTTTTGTCAAAATGAAACAACACAGAAACATACCCGATGATTATAAACTGAAAGCTGTTACTGTAAGTCAGAACGCAGGCGGTAAATATTTTGCAAGTATTCTTTTTGAATATGAAGAAGAAATCACGATGAAAGAACTTGAAAGTTTTATCGGACTGGATTTTTCTATGCACGAATTATATGTTGACAGCAACGGAAATTGTCCACAGTTTCCGAGATATTACAGACTGTCCGAAAAGAAACTGAAAAGAGAACAAAGAAAGTTATCAAAAATGGTGAAAGGTTCAAAGAACAGAGAAAAACAGCGTATCAAAGTTGCTAAACTGCATGAAAAGGTTTCCAACCAAAGAAAGGATTTTCTGCACAAGCAGTCAAGACAGATAGCCAATGTCTATGATTGTGTGTGTATTGAAAATCTGAATATGCAGGCTATGGCACAGTCGCTGAATTTCGGTAAATCCGTTTCAGACAACGGTTGGGGAATGTTCACAGCATTTCTGAAATACAAGTTAGAGGAACTTGGAAAAAGACTTGTAAAAATAGATAAGTTTTTTGCAAGTTCACAGATTTGCAATGTTTGCGGATATCAGAATCCCGATACAAAGGATTTGTCTGTAAGAGAATGGACTTGTCCTTGCTGTAAAGCGCATCATAACAGAGATATAAACGCTGCTATAAACATACGAAATGAAGGTATTAGAATAATATTAGCGTGAAACCAAAAAAGAACCGTGGGACACACGGGGTTAGCTCGTTGATACTGTACGGGTTACCGTACTTGAGCGAGAAGCCCCCACCTCTATAGGTGGGGGAGTATGTCACCCGCGAGAATTTCGCTTGATAAAGACGACTTGATAATACTATAATAATATTCTTGATAGATTACTTGATAACAGTACCCAAAAAACGCTGTATTTATCGGGCTTTAGGTGAGAACATCGTTCCTCAAAGGTGAGAACATCGTTCCTCAAAGGTGAGAACATCGTTCCTCAAAGGTGAGAACATCGTTCCTCAAAGGTGAGAACACGCTTGATGAATACTCACCTATGTGTTATAATAGGTCTTGGAGGTGGTTTCCAATGGCTCGATTGAAAGGAAAAAACGAGGAAATAAAGGGAAATCTTGACCAAAGATACTGGGTGCAGAAGTCTGACCCCCTTGTGCTTATGCGCTCCGTTCCGTTCTCTTTGGGTGAACTGAAAGTGCTTGATACCTATATCAGCCGTATCAATGCAGCCGATGATAGCCGAACAACGGTTATCTTCACCAAAGACGAATACGAGGAGCTTATGGGTATATCCAAAATCAATGCAGAGGTCTTGAAAAAGCACGCAGAGGGCTTGCTTGGGAAAATCGTAACCCTTGAAATGTCCGACAAGTCGTTTCTGAAATTCGTCCTGTTTACAGCTGCTTATTATCACTTGGACGATTGCGGTGTGCCTATTATCGAACTAAGCTGTTCCCCACAAGCAAAAGACTTGTTTTTCTGTATCGGCAAGTATCACTACTTCAAGTATGCCCTTGAAAATGTAATCAACCTGACCCACAAAGCAAGCTATCTGCTGTATATCTATGTTCTGCATAATCGCTATCGGGGCGAATGGGAACTGTCGCTTGACGAGCTGCGGAACAGTGTTCTGGATTGCAAGGGGCAATATCAAGAATACAAGGTCTTTAAGCGTGATGTGCTTGAAGTAGCTGTCAAAGAGATAAACAAGAAAACAGATTGTCATTTCGCCTATGAAGTTATCAAAAGAGGGCGCAGAGTGGTGAAAATCAAGTTTATTTGTCAGACACAAGACAAAATAGAGGGACAGACTTCTTTCTTCGATGAACGACCAAATGCTCCGCTACTGTCTGATCAGAGCGATATCGACTCCGAAATCATGGACACAGAGGATATTATCTCTCAATTGCGTCAAATCTGTAACGATGACTTCACCCGTGATGAGATACAGTCCGCTTACAGATTTGCAAAAACATTCGTCTACGATAAAGCTATCAAGTCGTATTTTGAGCAGACATATCTGAAATTGCTGGAGATCGAGAAGATGAAGAAAATCAGTAATCGCTTTAGATATTTCTATCAAATCATTTGCAGCGATGCCGAACGGCAAAGAAGAGAACAGCAAGACCGAGAAAATCAAAACATCAAAGGATATCTGCCTACATACGATATTGCCGAGTATGAATCGACTTCCGTTATTGATGACTTTGATTTTGAAGATGAATGATGCTATAGACCGTCAGAAGGCGTCTAAAATGCCCGTACAAGCCCTCTGGCGGGCTTAAAACCAAAAAGGAGTATTCTTCCCCCCATAAGGCATATCGTGCGTTACAGGGCGTTTTAAGGCAAAAAGCCGCACCCCCAATGATATATAACCATTGGAGGTGCGGCTTTTTGCTAGGGATATATAAGATCAATCGTTAATCAAATTAGGCATTAGCAGTTTTTTCCCAACCCTGGATGGTGTATTCGTTCTGAACGAGAAGATCATTGATCTTGATATCGCCGGTCTGATTCCAGACCTTGTCCCAACCAATGTTGCGAGCGTCTGTACCAGGCTTGCAGCGAACAACGATCATGTAATCAGGACCATATGCATACTTGAACTGGAGCTTAGTACCCTCGATAGAATCCGGTGTCACAAAATTAGCAATGCCTGTCTGGCTGTTGTAGATATAAAGAGCGAAGTTGGCGTCATCTTTCTGCCATTCGGGAGAAACATATACAGTCATGGTGCGAATAGCCTTGCCGTCGATGTGGTCGCATACAGCGTAATTGCTGTTCTGATACTCACTTGCTGCAGAAGCAGTCATACCGCCAACAGCCAGCATGGAAACTGACATAACAGCAGCTGCAACCAGACCGATAATTCTCTTGCTCATCTTTGTAACATTCTTTTTCATTGTAAATACTCCCTTTCATAATGTGTAATTAACGATTATTTTTCTATATTTTCAAGGAACACACGTTGTTGCGTTTTGTTGTTCATTGGTTGTTCTCTTGAGTGCATAACCATATTACAATACAAATTTATGAAAGTCAATACCTTTTTTGAATTTCAGTTCTTTGTAGTAAATAAACAATGCTGTTACCAAATTATTGTTTATTTACTACAAACATTTGGCAAGAAATCACGTGACATACTCCCGCCGCCTACGCTAACGCTTAGAGGCGGGAGTATGTCACCATTTCTTCAGCAACCTTTCATATTCCAGAACATAGTCCGCTATCAGGAGATTGAGTATCTTGTTGTTGCTGATGCCTCTGAGCTCGTTGATCGCCTTGAATTTTTCGTAACGGTCGATATCCACATAAGCCGAGATCATCTTGTTCTTTTCGTGGTTGCTTTTGAAGCTGCTGACGGCTGTTTTGCTTTCCTGTGTTTCCGGTGTCTGATCTCCGAGCATATCCTTTAATTTTGCCATTGTAAAAACTCCTTTGTATAATTTTTGATATAGATAGTTATATAAAAAATTAAATTATATAATTTCTTATATAATAGTCTCTGCTATCCTGATATATTCCTGCGCTACCTCTGATCTCTTGTTTGAGATGACAACGGGCAAGCCCTGATATACCGTTCTGGGCGCATCGGCGGATTTTTTGATAGTTCCGATGAATGGTACACCCTGTTCATGCAGAAGATCCCAGACATCTTTCTGATCGTTGACCTGCTTCTCATAGATGGTTGCGATAATACCGGATACTTTTACATCCGGATTCAGATCGGGGTCGTTCTTTATCTCTCTTATGGTGCTCATCAGGGCTTTCAGTCCCTTATAGGCAAGAAAGTCCGTTTTGCACGGAATGATGATCTCATCAGCCGCAACAAGTCCGTTGATCGTAAGGATAGAAAGCTGAGGGGGACAGTCTATAAAGCAGTAGTCGAAATAGGGTGAGAGCTTTTCAAGAGCCCTTTTGAGTTTTTTTTCTCTTGCCGGCTTGGAAATAAGCTTCATTTCGGTTTCTGCAAGGTCAATATCTGAGGGGATGAGATAGAGGTTGTCCATTTTCAGGTTGTCAACAGTGTAGGCACATTCAAAAGGATCCTTGCCGTCAAGCAGTCCGCAGATGTTTAGTCCCTTGCAGTCTTTTTCCATACCGCAGGAAATTGTAAGCGAAGCCTGCGGGTCAAGATCGACCATGAGGACTTTCTTACCGTTCAGAGCTTTTGCAGCAGCGAGGTTATATGTTGATGTTGTCTTTGCAACACCGCCTTTTTGGTTGGTAAGTGTTATTATTTTCATGTCAGTAACCCCTTATATAATTTAGGATATTTATAATTATATAAAATTTTATATAAAAAATCAAGAGTTTCCTGTTATCTTTTTAAGATACGGAAACTCTTTTAGATAAGTGCAGACATATTTTTTAATTGTTGCAGCATTAACAAGAAATATTCTGCAAAGTGACATACTCCCGCCGCCTACGCTAACGCTTAGAGGCGGGGGCTTCTCGTTCAAGTACGGCAACCCGTACAGCTGGTGCGAGCTAACCCCGTGTGTCC
>CACWRT010000167.1 GCA_902763365.1 uncultured Ruminococcus sp. | reverse complement strand
AGTATATATTATAGAGAATACAGCACAAAAAACTTTTTTATTTTGAAACTCCCTATTTCCCCTACCCCCCAAGTGAAGCAGCATTTGTGACTAAGTTTACTATTTCATTATTCATTATTCACTATTCATTACTCTCTGAGGAGAAAATAACGATCCGCCCGGCAAATGCAAGGCGGATCGTTTATACATTATACGGTTAAATTAAATATTATTTTACGTTAAGCTTGAAAAGCTTTTCGGCTTTTTTGCCGTTTGCATCAATTGCAACAACCTTGAGGTCATAAACGCCTGCTGCTGTAGGTGCAAGCTTTGCACTTGTTGCATTTTCATCAGCTGCGTTTATTCTGTGCCATACGGAATTTGCTTCACGCTTGAAGAAGAACTGATATTTGACAGCCTTTTCCCCGCCCAGAGAACGTCCGTAAAGCTTTACTGAATTTCCTTTAGCAACTGTCTCTGCACTGATTGTTGATGTATTATTGAGCGGAAGATCCTTTACTGCCGAAACTTTAAAGGTTTTCTCAGCTTTAAGACCTGTTTTATCCTTTGCAATAACTTTTATATCATAATCTGCCTGAGCTGTCGGAATCAGATTAGCAACCTTCTTTGCACCAAAATCTGCAATAAGATTCCATTTTGTATTGGTGCTTCTCTTGAAGTAGAAAGCATACTGATAATCTCCCGAGCCGCCGGTTGCAGCACCGCTAATGCGGATATCATCGCCTATTCCTACCTTGCTTGCATTTACGGCAGACTTGTTTACAAGCTTATCGACAACCGTTACACGGCAGGTTGCTGTTTTGCCGTTTGATGTTCTTGCTGCTATGGTTACTCTTCCGGTGCCAACTGCTTTTATCTTACCGTTTTCGACTGTTGCTACAGCTGTATTGCCCGTTTTCCATTCAAGCTGCTTATTCACAGCATCATCAGGATTTACAGTAGCAGTAAGGGTATAAGTTTTACCCTTTTCAAGTGTTACAGATGTTTTGCTTAGGGAAACACTCTCTGCATATACAGGCTTCTTTGTAACAGCTATAGATCCTTTTGATGAATAAAAATCAGTATAGGCAGTTATTTCCGCATTTCCGTTTGTAACACCTGTTATTACGCCCTTAGAATTGACTTTGGCAATTTTTTCATCTGAGGACTTCCATTTTATGTTGCTGTCGTTTTCAAGCTTTGCACTTAAATAAGATGCTCCGGCATTACCAACATATACACTTGCAGTTACTTTTGACTCTTCTTCAACTTTGGACGGAACATCTACTTTGAAATCAGTGAAATGATATTTCTGAGAACCGGAAGAGAATTGAGTTGAATTTCCCGTAACTGCATCCGAAAATTCATCTATAGCAAATGAAACACTCTGGATACTTGAACTGTTGGCAGGCTTAGCACAATCTGCTGTATCAGAAGATGATCCAAAGCACTGAGTCCAGTAATAAGTACCGTTATGTACTACACAGCCTATGCCGATTGTTTTAAATGATTTCGTCAGGATATTTTCCTTATGTCCCTGAGAATTCATCCATGTATTCATAACACCCTTTGCAGTTGTATCACCTGCTGCGATATTTTCACCATAGATCAGGCTGTTCAGTTCAAATACGCTGGAACTGTCGGGTCTTGTATGGGAGAAATTAAGAGCACATTCACCGGCTCTCTGCATAGCGCTTTCAAGCAGACTTTCATTCATTAAAAGCGGATCCAGACCGTTATTAGCACGTTCTTCATTTACAATTGCCAGTACTTCCCAAGCAGCATCATATTTTTTATCTGTCTTTATAGAAACTGTCTGTAGTACTCTGTAACCGTTCAGACCGAAAGGCTTGACTTGTTTATTAAGGCAGGTGATCTCTGTCTTTTTACCGTCATTTCTGTAAAAAGCATAGGGATGAACATATGTTACACTCTCAGGAAGTGTTATAGTATTCAGGGATTTACAATATGCAAAGGCAGAACGGTTGATTGATTTTGTATTCACAAGCTCAACATCAGTAAGTGAATAGCAGTTCATAAAAGCCTGGAAAGGAATTGTCTCAACACCATAAATCTTTACAGATGTCAAAGATGAACATTCACCGAACGAAGCCGAACTTATCTGCTTGATATTTTCAGGAAGAACAAGACTTTTAAGAGCACTGCAATAAGCAAATGCACGGTTATTAATAGTTTCTACACCGCTGCCGAAGTCTATATTTTCAAGATGCTTACAATTCTCAAAGGACTCATAGGATATAGCCTTTAATCCTTTACCAAATTTTACATCAGTAAGATAAGACCTTGAAAAAACAAAGTAACCCATTGACTCGACACTGTCGGGAATTATAACCTTTTTTAGCTTTGCATCCAAAAATGAGCTTTCGCCTAATTTAGTTACCCCTGAAGGTATAGTAAATGATTCATCAGTCTTATTGCACGGATATAAGAAAAGAGTTTTACCGTCGTCTTCATATAAAACACCGTCTTTAACTGAATAGACGGTATTGGAGCTATCAGCAGTAAACTTTTCAATAGAAGCTTTTAAAAATGCAGTATTGCTTATGCTTGTAAGCTTACTTCCGACATGGAAGGATTTGATCTTTGTATTGCTTAAAGCATATCCGCCTATAGAAGTCAATCCATTTGCGGTAAAAGACTCAAGACTCTGACATTCGGCAAAAGCTGCGTAGGGAAGCTCTTTTACAGCATCAGGCAAAACAACACTTTTCAGATTTCGGTCTTCCGCAAAACAATATCCGCCTACGGAAGTAATGGTGGAAGGTATGGAAACTGTCTCAACTTCAGTATAATCATAGAATGCAAATTTACCAAGATGGGTGATGCCTTCTTCGATAACTATATGTTTGATATAGGGATCAACATCATACCATGGAGCCGGTGAACCGTATTCATAATCCTGCATTTTTCCCGAACCGCTTATGGTAAGTGTATCATCGTTTATTTCCCATGTAATATTATTTTCTTCCTGTGAACTATCGTCAGAACTGTCAGTAGAATTTCCTGCATAATATTGAGTAGGATAAACCACTAATCCATTGTCCATATAATTCTGTCCGGGTGCTTTGTAAGACTCCTCGAGTTCTTCCTTAACGAGAGCTTCTGATTTAACTGCGGCATCAGACATCTGCGTAATATTACCGGTTTTCTCAGCAGCAGCATTTACTGCACGTTCTACATCAAACACGTTATACGGAAGCAATAAACCCGAACCACCGATAGTTAATGCCGCCATACCTATGGCAATAATTCTTCTTACTGTGAGCTTTTTGTTCATAATGTTTTCCTCCTGATTTATTTTATATATTTTACGGACATTATTTCGTCCTTTATTAATTAAGACTTATAATATCATAAAAAAGTTCAAAATTTTTTATAAATTTTTAAAATTTTTTAAAAATTTAATGAAATAAATCAAGAAAAAAAAGACCTGCCATACGACAGATCTTATCTCCTCACACTCTGAAAACTGAATAAAGCATTATGCAAAGTTCCAATCAACACTTGGACAAGCCCTCGACCTATTAGTACTGCCAAGCTGAACGTATCACTACGCTTACACATGCAGCCTATCAACCTCGTAGTCTACAAG
>CACWRT010000166.1 GCA_902763365.1 uncultured Ruminococcus sp. | reverse complement strand
TATGGTAAAAAATGAGCTGCTCAAGAAGCTTGATACGCGGGCAGTAAAGCCTGAACTGCGAGTTCAGAGCGGAGCGTAAGCGCAGCGATACCCGCGTTATGGGTCCAGCGTCACGCTGGCCGGGCGGTTGCAGAAATAATGTCGTTGTGGTATAATTGTGGGGAGATATGTCGGAAGGAGGAGAACTATGTCTGTCAAAAAATTATTCGGAAAAAATATACCGCCAAGCTGTGAATACTGTCAATACTGTGTTAAAAGAAATGGCGGTGCAAAAGTCTGCCGTTACGGTCTTACTTCTGATGACAAGGTTTGCAGTAAATATACATACGATCCTTTGAAAAGAGAACCTAAGGTCAGACCTAAGCTGCCTGAGTTTACAGCTGACGACTTTAAATTATAAGTCGAAACAGGAATTTTGTCTGTTATTCTTATTCAACAGATCATTCAAAGCGGAGGTAATTATGCTTTCTAATTTTCATACACACACCGTGAGATGTAAACACGCTATAGGAACGGAAAGGGATTATACGGAAACGGCTGTTTCCAAGGGACTGAATATACTCGGATTCTCGGATCACGGTCCTTTCCCCGATAAGGACTACGGGCTTAGAATGCAGTTTGAGGAATTGCCCGATTATCTTGAAGCAATTGATAATCTTTCAAATGAATTCGACGGCAGAATTAAACTTTTCAAGGGGCTTGAAATAGAATTCCATCCGAAGTATATTAATTATTATAAATCTCTTTTTGATGAGTTCGGTATGGATTATCTTGCGCTGGGAGAACACAGCTACACTCTGTCCGACGGCAGCATGAAAAATATTTTCTTCGCAGAAAGCACCTGTGATTATGTTGAATATGCTCGGAATATCGCTGACGCAATTGGAACAGGGCTTTTTGCTTTCGTAGCTCATCCCGATATAATGTTTATTAATAAGCTTGCCTGGGATAAGAACTGTGACAAGGCTTGTGATATCATTCTTTCTGCTGCTGAAAAGTATGATATTCCTTTGGAATTCAATGCGAACGGTATTCGCCGCGGTATCAGCAGTTTCCCTGACGGGGAACGTCTTTCTTACCCCCACGACGGATTCTGGAGTCAGCTTAAAGGAAGTAAGCAAAAGGTTATTATCGGCTCTGACTGCCATATTCCCGAACAGATCAGAGATAATGCTATAACTCTTGCCGAACAAATGTGCAGGGGTATGAAGCTTAATGTCATTTATGATTTATTTTAAGATCACAGGGGGGTTTTCATTTTGAGAAAAAAAACTATTACATCTTTATTCGCAGTTTTGTTATTATCGTTTACTACAGCCGTATCGGGCTGCACGATGCGCCATCACAAAAGCGCAAAGGATGATCCTATGCCGTCTTATTCTTCGGAAATCTCTCAGCAAAACAGTCCCGGCGCATCCGGCGGCAAAGTCAGCTCTGATACATCCGTTCAGTCTGCTCAGCAGAGCGAAGAAGACGACGATAACCCCGTTCCGACAGCATGGCGCGACAATGGAATTTTTTCCCCTTATTACGAAAAAGCTTATCTTAAAATGAAAGAGATGTCAACGGAAGAAAAAATAGGACAGGTTCTGCTTGCAAGATGTCCCGAGGAAAATTATTATGAAACAGCAGAGGAGTATCATCTTGGCGGATATATGCTGTTTTACAATAACTATGAAGGTAAAAACAAGGATGATGTTATACGTTTTACAAGAACTCTGACTGAAAACCGGGACATTCCTATGATAATTGCTTCTGACGAAGAGGGCGGTCTTGTTAACAGAATAACGGGTATCACCGAACTTGAAAACCGGGAATTTCTCTCCCCGAGAGAATTATTCGATCAGGGCGGTCTTGACGCCATTAAGGAAGACGCTGTAGAAAAATCCCTTCTCCTGAACGATCTGGGAATAAATACAAATTTAGCCCCCGTATGCGATATCTGTACGGGTGAGGACAAATTCATGTACGAACGTTCTCTCGGTCAGAGCGCTACGGTAACCTCTGCTTTTGTATCGGATTTTACTCATGTATCTCAGTCCAACGGTGTTTCGGTAACGCTGAAGCACTTCCCGGGCTACGGCAACAACGCAGATACTCATACAGGCATAGCAATCGACAAACGTCCTTATGAAACATTTCTAAGTACAGATTTTCTTCCGTTCAAGGCAGGTATAGACTCAGGCGCTCATGTGGTTATGGTGAGTCATAATATAGTTGAATGTATGGATAAGGATCAGCCTGCTTCCCTTTCTCCCGAAGTTCACAGGATACTCAGAGAAGAACTCGGATTTACAGGGATCGTTATAACGGATGATCTTGAGATGGGCGCGATAAAAAAGTATTCTGCTAATGACTCGGCCGCAGTTGAAGCATTACTTGCCGGTAACGATATGATATGTATGACAAACATTGAAGACTCATATCAGGATATTTTCAGCGCCGTCAGCAGCGGAAGGATAGAAATGGATGATCTCGAACACAGCGTCATGCGCATACTTGCATGGAAGTACGCCAAGGGACTTTTAACATAATAAGAAATCAGGTGCATTTTCAGCGGTCTTTGCCGAAAATGCACCGTATTTTACATATATGATTCTGCCATATCACAATAAACCGATGGAAGGTTAGCGCCCTCTGCGCCGTCAACAGCCGTGCCGTTTTTGAAAAGCAGTACATATGGTACAGTCTGCACGTCATATCGGTATGCAAGCTCAGGGGACTGTTCTATATCGACTGATAGAACTCTGACATCTTCCCCAAGTTCCGAGGCAACCTCTTCCATTATATATTCAAATCCTCGGCACTGTATATCCATGTGATCATAAAAATAAACCAGCGCGATCCCTTCCTCTATTCTGTCTTCAAAGTCAAAGGTATCTGTCTGAATTATATTTCCCTCCATTTTCACATCTCCCTTTAATATATTATATTTACAAAAATGTCATTACCCCTCATTACGTCATTTTTTGCAGGGCATCAGCTGTATTATTAATACATCCCCCTCATCAAATGCTTAATGTTATCTGTGATCCATTTTTGTCCGCAGTGTAACGGCGGCGCTTCCGATAAACGGCAGAAGCTTCTGTTCAAATCTCAGGGCATGATACATCCCCATAGCCATAAGCATGAGGTAGGATACGCTTATACCCACTGTAAGCAGGAGTGTTATTATCATGTCTATCTCGGGAACAAAATTCAGAACAACATATATCAGAAAGTCGCAAAAATATGCAACAGAGATAAGCGCAAAAAGTACTCCCCCCTGAAAAGTATGGAATCTGAGATCGGGGTTATCTTTTTCTACGGCAAAATGTCCTATCACAAACAATATTCCTATATAGGATATCGCAGAAAGAAATCGTATATTTCCATTATTTTCCTCCATATTAATTCTCCCTTTTACTTTTTATTTTTCAAATCAGATCATTTTTTTCTTCCTCTATTGTACACCATCACCCCAAAAATATCAACCCCGCCAGCGTGACGCTGGACCCATAACGCGGGTATCGCTCCGCCCGGCGAGCCGCCGGACCCTAAACGCGGGTATCGCTCCGCCCGGCGAGCCGCCGGACCCTAAACGCGGGTATCGCTCCGC
>CACWRT010000165.1 GCA_902763365.1 uncultured Ruminococcus sp. | reverse complement strand
GCATCGAGAGAAGAAAAAAGTCTGGTACGGCATCATTGAACATTGCACATTGCACATTGCACATTGATTCAACTCCACTGTCCCTCGCCCCACTTGCTGATGTAAGCGCCGCTTTCAAGTTTTTTCAGGAACTCGTCCTGTGCTTCAAGTCCGGCTGACGCAAAGCTTCTGAAAACATCCTGCCAGTTGTCGGGGAATGCCGTGCCTGATTTTACGAAGCCCCTGCGGAAGTCGCAGGCATTGTAATCGTCTCCGCCGGGAACGGTCTTTGCAAATTCCTTCACATCTCCGAAAG
This sequence comes from uncultured Ruminococcus sp., assembly GCA_902763365.1. Classification (GTDB taxonomy): domain Bacteria; phylum Bacillota; class Clostridia; order Oscillospirales; family Acutalibacteraceae; genus UBA1213. The sequence continues at coordinate 7,562 of CACWRT010000165.1, read as the reverse complement.
TCCATTTCATTTTCTTTTCGGTCAGCTTATTTTTCTTTTTTTCGACCCGACCCCGTATCTTTTTCCCCTTAGGGGAAAAAGATACTTTCTTTCTTTCTTTAGTTGTCCCCCTGTAGTTGTCCCTGTAGTTGTCCCTGTAGTTGTCCCTGCTGTTGTCCCTGCTGTTGTCCCTGTAGTTGTCCTTTAAAGGGTCAACTGAATCCTGATAGGTATTGTAATTTGTGACCGTAATTATACGGTATTTATTGGGTTTTACCTCTTCCGAAATCTCACCTGTCTGAGCAAGATTTTTAAGACAGCGGAGAACAGCATTTCTGCTCAGGCTCGTTATTTCACACAGACCGTTGATACTTGTAACCATCTGCCCACGCTTTATAGTAATACCGTGCCATAATTTATCTTTATAATTTACGGCAAAAATCAGCTTGACAAAGAAGTAAAATACAGTGGGATCATCCGTCCATGCCCATTCAAGCATTTTTCTGTGCAGTTTTATAAAACCTTCATTATTCATGTTTCACCTCCGAGATCAGTTTTTTTGCATCATCCACACAACGCATTATCATGTACCTGAATCCATAGCTTTCAACAACTTTTTGAAAGTGCTTTTGTTTCCCACTCTGCCGTCCTGTGGGGGTTTTTATTTCAATGAATATAGTTTCACCGGTCTTTGTAAAAAGCGTCAGATCAGGCTCTCCGGGTATGCCTATGACTATCGGTTTGCCGTATGGTGTGAGATACGTTCCTACATTGTTCCGACGTACAATGCCGATCTCAGACAGCGCGGCACGGATAGCGTTTTGTATTTGCGTTTCGCTTTTCACTGCCGAGCCACCCCCTTGACTTTTGCTGAAACCATACCCATCCCGGTTTATATCCGTGCTGACGGGCATATATTTTAAGCTCTTCCACCGTCTGACATTCCTCACCGTCTGACATTCCTTCGGACTGAGATAGAATCTTACTCTTTTTTCTGCTGTTTCAAGTCTGACAAGCTCAAATTCCCTGTCATATTCGATGCTGCTTTTTCTCTTCTCAACAGTAAACACATGACCGCAGTGAGGACATTCAACCGTTCCCATCGGCACACAGGCAAAGCACTGAGGACAGGTCTTTACAGGCATTTCGCCTGTTTTCTTTTTGGGATGTCCTTCAAGCTTCCATTCTCTGTCCGCATCCGGAAAACCGTGAAGAGCTATGTTGTTGACGTGATCTATTATTATTGCCCGCTTGCCTTCCTTGTATCTCATGCACCTCATAGACTGCTGTATGTAAAGTATCAGCGATTTTGTAGGTCTGAGCAAGATAACACATTCACAGTCAGGCACATCGAAGCCCTCTGAAATTAAATCGACATTGCAAAGTATTTTTATCTTGCCGTCACGGAAATCATTGATGATACGCTTACGTTCTGCCTTTGGAGTATCGCCGTCAATATGCGAAGCTCTGATGCCGTCCGCATTGAAAAGCTCTGCTGTTTCTTTTGAAATCGCCGTAAATTATCCGGATGTTATCTCTGAAAAAGTCCATCACCTGAGATATATCAAAATCACCGTGCTTTATTCGGAATTTCGGCATTTTTATATTTGGCGCATAATAGTCGTATGGAGACAGATAGTTTTGTGTGATAAGCTCTTTAGCCGTAATGCCCTCGATAAGAATATCGTTAACGTCAATAAGTCCCGAGCCGTCCGTTCTTTCCGGAGTGGCAGTCACGCCTACTCTCTTTGTGACGGGAAAGGCATCGTAGACACGTTTGTATGTAACGGCTTTGCTGTGATGATTTTCGTCCGTAATGATCAGATCCGGAGCAGAAGCATTTCTCAGCCTTCTTGTCATTGTCTGAACCATCACGATCCGGCACAGCTTCATATCGACACCAAAATTAAAAAAGGTTTTTTCTATCTGTTCACACAGTTCTTTCCGATGAACCAGAAACAGCACTGTTTTTCCTTCATCTGTAAAACGCTTTGCAACGGCGGCAACGATAACAGACTTACCGCCGCCGCAGGGAACAACGATACAGGGCGCTTTATATCCGTTGGAATATGCCTGAAACAGCCTGTCTATCAGATCGCTTTGATAATCTCTCAGCTCCATCAGAACGGCAGATCCTCATCTGTAGGAAGGTCGGCGTATGTTTCAGCACTTGCGTAAGAAGGATCCGCAGAGCTTCCTTTAAGCCGTTTTGGTTCAGGAATATTGTACTTTCCTGTCCTGAGTGCTTCGAGGGAGATCACACCGTAAGGCTGCGCGGTAAAGCCGTGATGTCCGTTGTAGTCGTACTCGGTGTCACGGAAGATCATGCCGATCTTTGCGCCCTTGAGCGCAGCACCGTCCCATTCTTTCGAGTAGTCAACATTCAGCTTGTTTTCTTCCTTGATAAGCTTGAGCACTGTTTTCATGCGCTTTTTGCTGTCCTCTGCATACTGGCTTCCGTCAGGATACCAGAGTCTGTACACACCCTTGAACTTTGCATTTTCAGGGTAGTTCCTTCTGTCGCTGTTGAACTTATCCATGAAATAGTTTTTGTACTCGCCTGCCGAGATATCGAATAGAATGCACAGAGCATTGTCACTGTCTTCTGCTCTTTTTATCGTCACCTCGTATGCGCCTGCGGGAAGCTTCACGCTCTCCGTGTATTCCGGTGTTGATTCATAATCCTTGAATGCTCTCATTTTTAATATCCTCACTTTCTATTAATTAGGAATTAGGAGTCAGGAATTAGGAATTATTTGTGCCCCCTGAGTTATCAGCCAACTCCACATTCTTCAAAAGTCCTGTAAAAAACCTTGCTTACTTAACCTGATTCGGGTTTCCCGAACATATCTTCCGGCGCTTTTGTGATGTCTGCGCCATTGTTTGTAACCCTGAAATAATGCCTGTCTTCGTCACACATACAGCGGATCACGATAGTTACCATACCCTCGACACAAACCTTTTGTTCAAGAAGCTTTCCAAGCATTTTAAGCTTTACGGCACCGTTGTCATTTTGTTCTTCGTGCATAACGATGTATACGATCTTGTTTTCCGGCAATGTTTTGATAAATTTAATTAGTTTCCAGAAGCTGTCACCGATATCGTTGTAAAGATCAAATGTTGAAGAGCCTGTTCCTCTTGAAGCATGACCACGCATAAACATATTTGTCAGCAGATAACCGGCATCATCAATTACAGTTGTGTCGGACGGTGTTTTGCTCAATGCTTCCATGATCTTACCGTATTGATCGGTGTTTATTGTGTATTTGAATCTCTTACGAAACGGAAGCGGCTTGCTTTCAACGTTTATCAGCGTTATTTCATCCTCGCCGAAATTTTTAAGGCTTCGGCTTTTTCCTGTTCCGCTTCTGCCGTAGATCAGAATTGGTATTCCCATGACTGCACCTCACTTTATCATCAGGCTCTGAGTCCTGCCAAGCTTTGCGCCGGGCAGATTATTCCCGGCTTTCAGCTCTGTTCTGACCTTGGATTTATATATCGTTGGTTCGCCGTAATTCAGCAGGTGAGGCGCATTTATCTTCGCCCATGTGATAAAGCCCTTTTCGCTTACAAACTGTGCTGATTCCGCATTGTTACGGACTGATATCTTTGCTTTTGGCATATCAATTTTTGTCCGTTTTGTCTTGTTCATGCAGTCAAGCAGATAGGTTTTTATGCGTTCAAGCTGATTCTCTTTTGCTTTGCGCCTGCGCTCAAAGGCGGCTTTTTGCTTTTTCAGCAATTCAAGATCACCTTCAAGCTGTTTGATGAAGCAGGCTATATTTTCAGCCTTTATATCAAATTCGCCCTCGATGCCGTCAAGGGTATCAAACCATGCTGTCTGCATTTCTGTCCTGTATGCGTCAATGTCGGGGATGATATTGCCGTCATCATCTATGTACTGACCGTCCTCGTTCGTATCGGGCTCAACTGACCGTCCTCGTTCGTATCGGGCTCATAGTCAGCTATTGCATCGAAGCTGTCAAAAAGCTCCTCAAATTGATCTGCATAATCGTAAAGTTTCATTTGTCTGTCTCCTTGCTTTCAGTTTTGGTTTCAAGGTAGTCGATAAAGTCTGTGATATTGGTTGCGACACTGCTTATTTCGTGGTCGTCACAGCTTTTCTGTACAACTTTACGGATATAATTCATACCCTCAAGTTTAAGATTGTTGATATCGTATACTGACATATTTTTCCTCCTTAGTAGCACAGGCATTTAGCCACATCAAATACAGCAGCAATACCGCTGTCGCAGTCTATGTCTATATCCTTCATGTGTCCGTTCTTATATGTAACACGGGCAGCCACACCCGCATATGCCGTATTTACCTTCGGCACGGTCACCGGCACAATGCTCACTATGTTCTTGCCCGCATCCGTGAGCCTGAGGGTTTTACTCAGGCTGTCAAGAATTGCTGTGATATTTTCAGAATAACTCTTGATTTTTTCTGAAATATCTATTATACTTTCAGTAGTGTTGTTATCACTTTCCGTTGCCGAAGCCCCCACTTCGACAGCGGATTTTTCTTTTGTACTGCTCATTTGTAAGCCTCCTCAATACTTGCTCTTCCATGTTTTTTTATCAACTCTGATGAAGTCACTGTATGCCATAACTTCCTCTGTAAGCTCGTCAAGAAAGTAAACATAAAACTTCCTGTCCGGCTTCTGAAACTCATCACCTGTACAGTCGAACACCATTCCGAATTTATATCCCGAATAGTGTTGTTGAAGCCATGTGTAGACCTCATCAACGTTCTTTACTCCGGAGAATACGAACATACTCCGTCCGTATCTGTCCGTTTTGTCTTCAAACACTTTCATAAATTACCTCATTGCACATTGAACATTGCACATTGTACATTGAATTTCATGCCATCCCGTCAAGCATAAGCTTGTCATTGTAGTTGATGTAGCCTGCCGCCCAGAGCCAGCTTGTAGACTTGTACACCGGCACTCCTGTTGCTTTCAGGCGGTCCGCTATATGTCTGACTGTATCGGCAGGCTCAAGGTATGCCTGTCTGATCGCCTGTTTCTGTTCTTTTGAAAGTTCCTGTATGCTCATTGTTCCTCTCCGATCTCGTATCCCTCTCTACCGAGAAGGTAGTCTGCGCTGACTCCGAAGTAATCAGCTATTTTCAATAAGTTCTCAGCTCCCGGTAATACTTCGCCCCGTCGGTAGCTATTCATTGCACTGATGCCTATTCCGGCATCCTCAGCCATTCTGCGGTAACTCAGTCCCTGCACTTCATAAGCCGAAAACATCAGCTGTCTGAGCCTTTTACAAAAGGGATGATCCTTGTATTTTCTCTCAGACATCCCCTCACACCTGCCTTATTCTCGCAGCGTCAAAGCCTCTGCCTATATTCATGACGATCTCGTCTTTGGCACTCCTTTTCGGCTTTACGGGCATTGCGTCACGCTCCGCCTGCAAGAACTTGATGATCTTCTCGTAGTCTGACTTGCTGTTCAGCTGTGCATCCATCCTGATTCCGCTGTCCGTCTTTATCTTTATGTATCCCATTGTTTTGCTTCTCCTCTCGTATTAACCACACTGCAAGCAATAAAGCCTGCCTTTTCTGTTTATGCGCTTTCATCCTGCTCTTTCCCTGATCCAGTCCATCAGCAGGTTTTCATATATCTCATAAATCCATCTGCCGCTCTGGATTGCTACTCCGAAGGGATAAACCCTTTGCTGTAATCCTAATCCAAGCTTTCCGGGATCCGTCTTCATACCATGCTCTTCAAGTATCTCACAGGCTCTTTTGACTGTGATTACCCTTATCTTCGGTATCATCTCTGCCATGATCTCAGCCCCTTTCGTTAATTTTTATGCTTTCTCCTGCTCCTGCATACCGGGCATATGTAGTATTCGTACTTGTCAAATTTACTGACGTTCCACTCTGTCTGACAGTATATGCAGGTTTTGTATTTACAGCCTTTACGATGTTTCATTTCCTTTCAACACGCTCCATAACATTCAGCTCACATTCGCCGTCTGTTTCTGCGCTTCTGAGCTTCGCCGCTTTTACGATTTCTGCGTAATCATCAGACGTGCACAGCAGTTCGCCCGGCTCTGTTTCTGTTTCGTATGTATCATACAGTGCATACTTTTTCATGTTCTCACCTCCATCACACCGTGCCGTCTCCTACAAGCTTTTCAACGGTCGTGCCGAGAGCTTTGGCTATACCAACCGCTGTCGCAAGGCTCGGAACCTTTATGCCCTGCTCATACAGGCTTATGACCTGCTGAGTTACTCCGACTTCCTCCGAAAGCTCCTTTTGACTTTGGTTTGCCTTTTCTCTGTAATTCTTGATGTTTTCTGCAAGTGACAAAATCCTCACCCCACTTTTAAAAAAAATACAACCCGATTGTTGACTTTGTGAATAAAATATCTTATACTTCTTATAAGTATATTTTTCGTTCGGGTTATTGGCTGTTATTTACAACCTGATTGTATTTTACTACTGAATTTAGTAGATGTTAACAGATTTCTACTTTATTTAATAGTTTTCGTTTCTTTGTATAATAATAGGGGGTGTTATTTATGTATACTGCACAAATTCTTAAAAAGCGTATAAAGGAGCAACAAAAAAAGAATAACATTAAAAATTCTGATGAAATGATGAATGAATTGGGATTAGGTGTTAATATAATACGTCAAATGTCAGACAACAAAGGTGTAGGTTGTTTTGCACTGGCAAAAATAGCAGACCGCCTTGATTGCTCTGTAGATTATCTTCTTGGTCGAACTAATTCGGCGAATAGTACATATACCATCAGTAACGAAAACACAACTATAAACGGAACACAAGCAAATGTAATTAATAACTCTATAGATGCTGCTGAAAGCTTGACGAAACAGTTTCTTACAGTTTTTGACAAATTGCCTTTCGAGCAAAAAGTTAAGGTTATGAATTATGTTACAAAAATAAAAACCTCGCCGGACATTGGCGAGGAATGAAAGGATGAGCGATTTTGGAGAAAACGAGAGAATATGACCAAATCATTGTCGATAAAATCGTAAAGATTATTAAGCCCGAATATCTTAACGAAGCAAAAATAGAATTGGCGGTACATAAAAACGCTACAAACAGTATAAAAGTGTCTTTTGAGGTGAATCCATGGAGATATGGATTTATTAAGGGTGATTCATATTTTGCAAGCATTAATTCATCCGGAGATAATCCATCTATCACTTTTTACGGAGCAATCAGTCAAGGTTTTTCAGAATTAGGTATGAATTATACGAATGAAAAAAAATTTACTGTGAGAGATTGTATTAATGTTGATTTACATAATTTTATGTCACATTTAAATAATCCATCGGCTGAATTTATAAAATTAATAAATAATGTATTTATTTCAAATATCTTTTTTAATGAATTTGGCTGTTGTTCTAAGTATGCAGATTGCGAAAAAGCAGGAAAATGTTTACATGTCGATCAGCTCTATGCAACTGGTTGTCAGTACAAAAAAGTATTAAAAAGGACTGGTAAATTTGAAAATTCCTGACAATTATATAGTATTCGGAAATTCTGAAGAAAAACAAGCTAAGTATAAAGAGTGGGGATTCAAAAGCGG
>CACWRT010000164.1 GCA_902763365.1 uncultured Ruminococcus sp. | reverse complement strand
TTGTCAGATCACATGAACCTGTCTGAATTTGATGTAGGCGAACAGGTAAAAAATCTGATAATATTCGGCACTGTATTTATTGCCGCCTGCCGTCTGATGATAAAGCCGCCGCAGGTATTCAAAAATCTTGTACATTAATGAGGTGTTTCAAATGAAAAACAGATCAGTATTATTCTTAGTTGCACTGTCCCTTATTACAAGTGCTTTTTTATGTTCATGTAAAAACCGTGAGCCGGAAGAAAGCTCTATACCGGAAGAACCGTCTTCCGAAAGCAGTCAGGCAGAGTCATCTGTTGCTGAAATATCAGAAAAAACGGAAAGCAGTGAGGAGTCTTCTGGATTAGTCATTGATTTAGAGGAAGTATTTTCAAGCACTGTTCAGGATGAAAGCAGTAAAGATGAGTCCTCAGAAGAACCGACCGATTATGAATACATAACAAATGAAAATGCTGACGGTGCGGAAAAAGGTGACGGCGGTATAACCATTACCAAGTACAACGGCTCTGACAGCAAACTCATAATATGCTTTTGAGGAAAACACATCACTGACAAGCATTGTTATTCCAGCTGATGTCGTAACTATAAACGAGTCATGTTTTTATGGCTGTGAAATGCTGAAAGATGTTAAGTTTACCGATAATTCAAAACTCAGCACTATATGCAAAGATGCGTTTTTTGATACAGGCATAACAAGATTTACTGTTCCCGAAAATTGCAGAAGTGTTTCAACAGCTTTTGACTGCTGTTATGATCTGAAAGATATATATATTTTAGGTAAGGAAACAAGCTTCGCTCCTGTCAGTGTGCCGATTGATACTACCATACATTATTACAAAGGCTCAAAAGCATCAACTCAGCTTTCACTCATTCACGGCGGTTACAAAAATATTGAATATCTGAGCTGACGGGGGGATAGTAATGATAAGAGTAAAAGTTACGAAAAACATTATGAATAAGGTCGGCGTTATCTTTAATCTGAATATCAGACAGCTTATATGGCTTGGAGCGGCTGCTGCTGTCGGTCTTGCAACATTCTTTTTGCTCAATGACTACATAATAACGGACGTTCTGATGTGGATAATCTTCGGTGAGGTTTCAATAATTGCCGGTATCGGTGTTATACGAATTAATGAAATGAACCTGTTTGTTTTCCTGATAAAACTGCTCAAAGGTGCAGACAAGCGTCCTTATTCCAATACCAAAGGAGTGTACGACAAAGATGAGTTTACTGTTTTCTAAAAAGAAAAAGTCACCATACAAAAAAACTACCGAACTGCCAAAGACAGCACAGGACACAATTCCGTTTATTGAAGCCTATGACAACGGTTTGTTTCTTGTTGACGAGAACAAATATACCATTATTTTCGCTTATGAAGATATCGACTATATACTTATCCGTGACAGTGAACAGGAAGATGTCTATCAAAAATATATCAAACTGCTTAATTCTCTGCCTACTCATGTTCAGTATCAGGAATTTATCATGAATACCGAAATAGATGTAGAAGTTCTCAGAAAGGCTATAGTTCCCGATGAAGCTAAAAACCGTTTCGGCAGAGAACTGTACAGAGATTACTGTCATATAATGGACAGCTATGTTGCAAAGGCAAATCAGGGTGCTTCAAAGAAAATACGGCTTATAGCCATGAGCTTTTCGCCTAAATCCAAATTTGAAGATGCTACGCTTCTGCTAAGATACTATCGTGATATACAGACTTATTTTCAGGCAATGAAAAGCGATACAAAGCAGTTACAGCCGATGGAAGTTTTTTCTATTCTTCATAAATTTTATCATCAGTTTGATCATGTGGATTTTCTTCTGCCTAAGAATTTTCTAAGCCGTGGACGAAGAATAAAGGATTATATTGCACCGTCAATGTTCAGCTTCAAGCCGAAAGAAATACAGATAGGAACAGATAGGAAAGTCCTTTACCCGTGTTATGTTTGTCAAAAGATATGACCGCACACTCAACGATACCTTTATTTCCAGTCTGCTTGACAACAGCGAAAAGATAACTGTGTCAAAGCATATTGTCCGCATGGATAAGGGCGAAGCCGCCGCACTTGTAAAAAAGAGGATTTTTGACCTTCAGGGGCGAATACAGAAACGCAAGGAAAAGAACTACAAAGAGGGTACTGACTTCATACCGTTTACATATAAGGAGTCACTTGCAGAGCTTGAGGATCTGCAAAACCGTTTATCGGACAGCAACTGTGAGCTTTTCAAAATTGGTGTATTTGTGGCAATATCGGCAGACAGCAAGGAAAACCTTGAGCTTCTCACTCAGTTTATCTGTGACAAAGCTATGGAACATCAGGTTCAGCTTGATATCCTTACATTACAGCAGGCAAACGCACTTACCACAATAATGCCTGTTGCCAACAATCAGTTTACATCAGGTGAAAGCTCTATCTGTACATATCTGCTGTCTGATGCGGCTGGAATACTTCTTCCCTTTTCTGCTGTAAATCATTTTGCGGAAAACGGAACTTGCTACGGTATCAGCTCCAATTCTTCAGCTCCAATTCTTCCTCAACCTCGCTTATCGTTCTCGACAGGACAAACGAAATGAACAGCAACGGCTTTACACTCGGAACATCAGGTTCGGGCAAATCAATGTTTACAAAGGCTGAACTTGTTGACGTTATTTTCAAGCATCCTGATGATGAAATAATCGTCATTGATCCTGAAAATGAATATGCACCCCTCTGTGAAGCTTTTGGCGGTGAGCTTTTGAAAATATCTCCAAACTCACCGACGCACTTTAACGTATTTGACACTGATCTGAGCTATTCTGATGAAGGTTCTAATGCTATTGCCATGAAATCACAGTTTGTTATGTCGATCTGCGAAACTGCAAAGGGTATGGGACTGACATCCAATGAAAAATCCATTATAGACAGATGTGTAAAAAAGCTATACAAGGAATTTGTTGCAAGCAGCGGTAATAAAAGCTATCTGCCCACACTGACAGATTTTTACGAGCTTCTTCTCCGTCAGAACGAGCAGTAAGCTCATGATATTGCTACATCCATAGAACTGTATGCAAAGGGTTCTTTTGATGTATTTGCACACAAGACAAATGTTAATATCAGCAAGCCTTTCCTTGTCATTGATATATTTGAAATGGGCGAACAGCTCCGCTCTGTTGGTATGCAGGTCATTCTTGAATATTTGTGGCAGAGAGTGATTGAAAACAAGGCAAAGGGCAAGCGTACATGGATATGGATAGATGAGTTTTCATACTTCTTTACTGATGGTGAGGGCAAGGAAACTACAAGATCAGGGGACTTTTTTGCAAAGGTATATAAGCGTATCAGAAAGCATGGCGGCACGGTAACAGGAATTACTCAGAACATTACCGAAGTCCTTGAAAGCAAGCAGGCTCAGAAAATGCTTGGCAATGCGGAATTTGTTGTGCTTTTACAGCAGAAAAAAGATGACTGGAACGCTGTTACTAAGTTATTTGACTTATCAGACAGTCAGTCTAAACATCTTAAAACAGGCGAAAAAGGCAGTGGTCTTATAATCTGCGGTCAGAGGATAATCCCGTTCAAAAAGCCAATTCCGAAAGGCAGTCTGCTTTATCAGATAAGTCAGACTTCATCAATGAGATAATGCGGTTGATTATTACCGTTCATATAAAAAAACATTACCATTCTGAGAAAAGCTCCCCTCTGTCATTCCGAACGGAGTGAGGAATCTTTACTACTAAAACGGCATTAGTGGCAAAGATCCTTCTCTTCGCTCAGGATGACAGTTTTGGAAATATTCAGAATGACAGCATGAAAAAACAGGTGAATGTATATGGAAGAAATCAAATTCAGGGCTTCAAAATCAAAATCCAAAGCCTTTGAGGAAAAGACGGAAAAGATAAAGACAAAAAAAGAAAAGCCTGTCCGACAAGAAAAAAAGCCCCCAAAAAATATTCACCGGCGAGCCGCCGGACCCATAACAAGAGTACGAAATACCGTTTCAATATGGAACGCTGTAAAAAAGATTATGACCGAAAAATACAATATTGACTGGCTTTCCGTTTACACTGTTTCCGACAAAAACGGCAGACTGAACTATCAGAGTATATTCGGAACGGAAATAAATACCTGTGAGCTTGAAAAATACTGCGGCTATGACTGTCCTGTTATCATCACCAATGCAGACGGTTTTGCTGATGATAAATCTCGTCGGGCAAGGCTTATAGAAAGGTACGGAGATTGTACTGTGATAGCGTCAGGAACGAACTTTGAAACATTCAAGTCAGATACGGAAAGCATAAGATATAGTTATTGTTGCCGAAAAGCATTACCGCCGTTTATTTGAAGATTGTCTAAGAAATGAGAACCACAATCTTTTAGGCTATGAAACAGAGATGAAAGCAAACTTCAACAAGAGAATTGCCGAGCATTATAATCCGCATATCCTTGTTGTGGTCAGAGGATGCAAAAGCAAAAACTATGACTTTTTTGCAAATATAAAAACTCTGCTTGAGCTTTGCCCGACACTGCGTATTATTTACTTTTACGGAAATGTCACTAAGGATAACGAGCAGGACTATCTTGATACGGTGGAAACACTTGCACCCTTTGAGATATATGATATCTTCCCTTACGACTTGTATGAGCGTGGCTTCAAGACAAAAATTCTTGAACTGCTGTCATCTGAGCCTACATCATCTTATCAGCTTCAGAAGATACTTGAACAGCGACGAAAAGACGAGGAAAATGCGGAGCAGTTTATCCGTAAGTTTGAGCGTATCATTGATACCACTCCCGTTGACCTTTCAAAGCAGAAAGTTGAAAACGAGATTTATGACAGTGAAAATATAGAAAAAATAGATATGATACCCGAAAGGCTTTCGGCTGACGAAAACATCACCATAGGTACGGCTTTGCTTTCTGGCAGGCAGACGGGAAGTATACTGACAGCCTTTGAAATTGCGGTAATTCTCAAAGAAGCAAAGGAGTCTGCGGCAGTTTTCCTTGATGATGAAACATATCAGAACTACATTTTCTATCATGGTATCGAGGACGCACCGAAAGGCTGTAAGATAAATGGTCTGACAATATATCCGATGAGCCTTTTTGACGAAAAACATCTGACGGTAAAGTATGCTGTATGCGATTTCGGTACAGCTCCTGCGGAAAGGTCCGGAGATAATTACGACCGCTTTGTCAAGTCAGAAATAAAGATTTGTATTTGCAGTTTCAATGAATGGGATATCTGTACACTTGCCGACTGGCTGAACTCGCCTTTGCCGTACATCAAAGAGATAAACTATATTTTCTTCCCTGTCAGCGAAAAAAGCTTTATAAAATTCTCAAAGCAGATGGCAAAGGAACACTGCAAGACTTTCCGCACGGAAAGCAGTCCCGATTATACGCAGCCCAGTGAACTGAACAAGTCCGTGTACTCACATATAATTAAACAGTACACGGACTTTGAGCCGGCAAAAAAACATTTCCCATTCAAAGGAAGGCAGACAAAATGAATTACTTACTTCTTATCTTTATAGCTGTTGATGCGGCACAATGCCTGTATATACGCTGGCTTAAAAAAGAGATTGCTTTGCGTGACGGCACATATAAACCGAAGGAAAATATATTAAAGCGGATTTTCAGGAAGAAACGAAAAAACACGGACTAAAATGGGGCTTCAAGCCCCATAACCATTCAGAATAAAGTGCTTGCTTTCAGGGACGGCGAAGAAACCAAAGACGATGAGCCTGTTATCAGAAAAAACGCAAAGAAAACAGAGTGATAAAGCTAATAAAGGAAGTGTTTTGGATTTGAAAGCAAAAAAGGGCTGCCGTTTGACAGTCCAATTTTTTTAGAGTCTTATTGGTTTCATTTGTTATGTTCTTCAATATAGCGATTCAAAAGGTATGCTTTGAAATCGAAACAGTCAAAAATCTTGTGAGAACTTATATTTCCATACAATTCAACCAATTCTGAAACAGTTATGTTTCGTGCAAGACTAAGGGCAGGAATATCCTCTTTCAATATCTTTCTGACAATTTCATCCGTACTGTCCGTTTTTAGGTTTCCAATTTTCCATTCAGGTGTCATATGTGTAAAGTTAAAATAAACATCAAATGAATTGGAAATGTTCAAAACTATGTTACTTTCGTTGTGATAAACGAAATGAGAATTATCGTTTAATAATTCAACACACAACTCTGCTTCAGTCTTCTCGCTATGATAGTTGTTGTAATACGGAACAAGTATGCTCGGTATATTTTCTTTATTGATCCTGAGATGATACAGCTTTCTGTTTTCTCCATCGCACGAACCTGAATGTACGAAGAAAACAAAATCCCCATCGAATTTTTTACATCTTTCCTTCAGAGAAAGCTCTTTCGAGAGTTTTAACAAGCCGACTACTTCATCGGCGTTTTCTGCATTGATAAATGCCTGCCAACGAGGTGCTATTTTGTTTTCTATCAGTATTTCCGTAGCAGTAAGAAGTTCTGAAAAAGCACCTTTTCTACCAACATATTTATCAGTCATTTCTTGCATTCCAAAAAATGTAAGCTGAACAGCCTGAACATTAAGCGTTTTCAAAAAACGAACATACTGTTCATCACGCACAAGACGGTAAAAACTTGCAAGCTCAAAATGCTGTGGCTTTATTCCAACAGACAATTCATTATCTCGTTTCCATCTTTTAGCATAGTCATTACAATAATCAGGCTCTCTGAGCCAACTGTAAAAGGTTACGCTCTCAAAATACGGTCTGAAACAATCCACAATAAACTGATCGGAGCCATCCTCCATTATTCTGTTCGGAAAATGACCGAGCCAACAATGCTTACATCTGTTCGGACACCCATACATATCTACGACAAGTGTCAAAGGTCTGTTTGATTTATTCATTTATGCGTCCTCCTGTATAAATATATTATCAGAAAGACGCTACATCTCGCTTGATGAACATGACTACCTCCACTAAACATAATTGAACCATTAAGTTCAAATTATGCAACCATTTTTATATTTCAATTATACCATATCTTGAATTAGAATACCATATCAAAAAGAAAGAAGGAAACATTTTGATAGTCATATACGCTGAAAAAGCAAGTTTAGCAAAAGCTATTGCTGTTGCACTCAAAGCAGGCAACAGAATTGCACACCCAAAAGAACCAACAATCGGTCACTATGAATTTACATTTAACGGAGAAAAAGCCGTACTGTGTCACGGTGTCGGGCATTTATGCGGTTTAGCTGACAGAACAGCATACGGAGAGCAGTATAAGAATTGGGATTTGAGCGTTTTTCCTTGTATTCCTGACAGTTATCAGGTCGTTGTAAAAGATAAGATAAAGACTTGCTTTGAGTATGTCAAAGGCTTTTTTGACAAGGCTGATTTGATAATCAATGCCACTGATCCTGACCGTGAGGGTGAGCTGATATTCGCTTATATCTATGAAGCTATGCACTGCACAAAGAAATGGCAAAGAGTTTGGATAGAGGACTTGACACCTCAGAAAATTCAGTATGCTTTTGCACACCTGAAAGACAGCAGTGAGGTTATCAGCATACAGCAGGCAGGACGAGCAAGAAGCATAGCCGATTGGCTATGCGGTATCAACCTGACGATTGCGGCAACAGGGAAATACTGTACTAATCCGAAAGATATGTTTCGTATCGGCAGAGTACAGACACCTGTTTTGGCTATGGTGGTTGAGCGTGAAAAGAAAATAAACGGACATATCAAAACACCGTTTTGGCGGTTACTTGCAGAGTTTCAGACTGATAACGGAAGTTTCACGGCAGAATACGAAAAAGGAATACTCGATAACGAACAGCAGGCAAAATCGTTATTGTCAAAATGTGTCGGTAACGGTACTGTAACGGCAAAAACCGTCAAGAAAAGAACAGTCGGACAGCCTGTGTTATTTAACGCAACACAGTTGCAGGCAACGGCATGAAAAAAGCTCGGCTGGGACTTGGATAAAACCGTTAAGGTTATGCAGGATTTGTATGAACATAAGTATATGAGTTATTCCCGAACATCATCGGAACATCTGACCGTTGCTATGCAGTCGGAAGTAACGGCAACACTACGCAAGCTCTTTCTTCTGCCGGAATACAGTCAGTATGCTA
>CACWRT010000163.1 GCA_902763365.1 uncultured Ruminococcus sp. | reverse complement strand
CATAACGAGCATATCCTGTGCCGCACCCGACCAGAAATCTTCCTTTTCGCCCTCTCCGGCAGAGTTTTTCATAAACAGGTCTGCAATATTGAGTACATCTTGCTCCTCAACCATATAGACAAATGGATTGTAGGAGTTTGACAAACTGATATTCGTCAGATTAAGCACACGGACTTTATATCCGTTCTCACGGAGTACCTTTGCACAGTCACGATACAACTCTCCTGACGGATCAGTGACTACATAACTGCCCGTCATCTGCATAATATCAGGCTTGATTTTTCGGAAAGATTTGCCTGCACCCGATCCGCCGATAACGATTTCATTGAGGTTATGATTTGAATAATACTTATGGTCAGGATTTTCTACTGTTACATAGAAATTATCTCCGCAGGGAATACCTGTCTTGTCGGTAAACATTCTTTCATCGTACTTATCAGCCCACTTTGCCGAGCCGTGTTCCATTCCACGATAATCGTTTGGATTTCGTGAAGTCATCATCAGGAATATCGCAAGGGCAATTCCGACATACACCCACCAAATATCACGCACCTGCGTAACAAGGACTTCCTGAATTACCCCAAAGGTTATAGGAAGCTTAAAACTGTCCTCTGTAAACAAAGTGCCTAATGCGTCCATAATATCGGTAATGCCCGGATCGGTGATATTATGCAGTCTTATGTAACCGAGATAAGCGTATGTAGCGTAAAGAATAAAAGCAAGTCCTGATACACCGCAGATAACCGCAGTATAGATAACAGGAGCTTTGCTTTTCGTTCCACGCAGTTTATTTCTGTTTTCTGCCAAAAGCCATCACCTCGCTTTTCGCTGAGTGGGTGGCTTCATTGCACTTCTTACTCTTTCTTCATATTCCTGCTCACAAACGATCTTGTACTCTCCGTCCACTTTCTGAACATAAAACGGAATATCTGTTCTTGAAGCAAGCCGCCTGAGCATTTGTTCATCCGTTTCGATATATACAGGTCTTCTGATACCTTTTCTTTCAAGCACTTCTTCGGGAGTATTGAATGTGCTGTCAAACTTATCCTCGATACCGTCTAAATCTCTGTCATAAATCATTCTGTATCCCTCCAATCAATTCAATAATTCTGTCTTTTGCGGAAGTGTCATATCGTATCAGTATTTTGCCCTCATTTTTACTGTCTTTCTTTGCGAAAAGAAGTATTCCCGACTTAGCGAGAATTTTCAAAAACATACTCTCCGTAACTCTCATTCATAGCGTCCATAATCGCCCTTGCGGAGTTCGTGCGTTTGTTGTACATAGTAACGAGCATTCCGAGAACATACGGCTTTATATCGCTTGTCTGTTTTGCTCTTTGAAGTGTGGCGAGTATCTGATCGACACCCTCATAAGCCCAAAAGTCAGACTGTACAGGGATAAGCACCTTGTCACAGGCTTTAAGGGCATTTGAAACGAGCAGATCAAGTGTCGGGGGACAGTCGATGATGATATAGTCGTATTCATCAAAAGTACCGTCAGAGAACAGACGGCTGAAAACACCTGTGCTGTCGCTGTCCGTTCCAAGAATGGATATAATTCCGGCAAGCATAAAGTTTGACGGTATGTAATCCACGCCAAGCTCAGACTTGCGGATAGCTTCCGACACAGGCTTCTGTACCTTTGAAACGGTCTGCCATACCAGCTCCGATATGGTAGGCTTTCCGTCCGTACCGTCATAACCCAAAAAACGGGAGAGGTGGGACTGATTATCCGTGTCAACGAGCAGTACCTTTTTGCCTTTGAGTGCAAGTCCTGCACCGATGTTGATGACGGAAGTGGTCTTTGCAACGCCGCCTTTCTGATTGGCAACGGCAATGATTTTTGCTTTTGAGTTGTTCATAGTTGTGATCTCCTTACTTGAAATAAAAATTTATATAATAAAAAGCCGACTTTGATAGGTGGCTGATTATCCATTGGAACAAAAACAAAAAAGCTCCCTGAGCAAGCCAAGAATGGCTGCCGGCTGGCAGACCAAATTCTCAGCTCGCTCAGGGAGTGGGAACGATGATAGAAATCTTAGTCAAAATTGAATTCGTTTTACAGTGTCACTTCAATATTTAATATGCACAAATCTTATAACTTTAATTATAAAAATAGAACTTCTTTTGTGCATATTGACAATCGGCAAAAAGCCTTGTAAAATACAATCTCGTAAGGAAACTTACATAAATAAATTCACTTAAGGAGATTGGAAAAATGGTAGCGACAATGAACTACTACGATGAGAATGCCCCCTTTGAATGGTGGGCAAGAAAATGGCTGAAACACAAATGCATTGGAATGTCATTTGTTTACGGCAGAACACTTAACAGTCAGGTATCCCACCTTATCAATGCACTTGGGGATATTCCTGTGAACGAAATCAGAACCATGCAGCTTAACGATCTTATGGAGGATCTTGCAACAATGAATCCTAATACACACCGTCCGGCAAGTAAAAAGTACCTCAAGGAAGTATGCAATGATGCCGTTCAGTTTTTCTATTTTGTTGGCGATAACTGCATCGACTTCAATTACAATCCTGCTAAGAGAGTAACCATCCCGAAAAAGAGTGTAAAAAAGGAACGCCGTTCCTTGACCAATAAGGAAATCAAGCTTGTGCTTGAATTACAACACAGAGCAAGACCGGCAGTTCTTTTGATGATGTTATGCGGTTTGCGAGTTGGAGAGGTTCTGACACTCAAGTGGGACGATATAGACTTCAATACAGGGAAAGTTCACCTTAATAAATCTACTCAGCGAGTTAAGGGTAATGAATACGCAGTTAAGCCGGGAACGAAAAACGGTAAAGACAGAACTGTTCCTATTCCGAAAACCCTGTTGGAAGAATTGGCTAAACTGAAAGAAACAAGCACCAGCCCATTGATTTGTACGAATACAAGCGGAGAGTTTCATACTCCCTCCAGTTGGAAAAGAATGTTTGAATCATATATTTCAGACCTCAACGCCTTGAATTGTGCGAAAAGCAAGTATGATCCGAGTTTCAAAAGGACTCTGGATAAGATAACACCGCATATGTTCCGTCATACTTATGCTTCTATGCTTTATTTTTCCGGTGTGGATGTTCTGACTGCACAGAAGCTGCTCGGTCATGCTGATCTTTCTACTACACTGAAAGTTTATACGCATCTTCAAAAAGAAACCGAAGATCTTTCCATAGAAAAATTCGATGTATATGTTTCTGATCTTTATAAATCTTATTTCGATGGTATCTTGCAGTGAGGTAATAGCAATATATTTGTGAGAATGTTCACATTTAACAATATTGCTATTGACATTTTATTAAAATGTGTGTTACAATAAGCTTGCACTTAAAGTGGCACACAATTTAATAAAATTGATGCTGAAGTTAGTTATGCGCCAGTAGCTCAGCCGGATAGAGTGACTGGCTACGAACCAGTAGGTCGGGGGTTCGAGTCCCTCCCGGCGCGCCAATAGACAGACAGGAATTTGTGTTCCTGTCTGTTTTTTTGTATATCTCTTATCTGACAAACCGACAAGCGGGATCAATGACTCATCGGTAAGGTTAAAATTATAGTCAGAAATAATAATATCAAAGGTCATAAAAAGGTTTGAAACGCTCAAAAAACCTGACACGCAAGCAGTAAAGCATAAGCGACCACTGCGTTACGGGAGTGGAGCGTTTGTGCAGCGAACCCCGCGTTATGGGACCGGCGGCTCGCCGCATGGAAATCAATTTTCAAATAATAATGCAGCCTTTTTTGTCATTTTGAGGAGATTCAACTCTTGTGTCATTCCGAACGAAGTGAGGAATCTTTGCGATGAAGGCGATTTTGTGAAAAAGATCCCTCGCTTAC
>CACWRT010000162.1 GCA_902763365.1 uncultured Ruminococcus sp. | reverse complement strand
GCGCTTACGCTCCGCTCTGAACTCGCAGTTCAGGCTTTACTGCCCGCGTATCAAGCTTCTTGAGCAGCTCATTTTTTACCATAGATAATATTTTGCCAACTATAATTTTACACTAACCATGGAATTCAAGTTTCTAAAAATGAATATTAAAAAGTTATATTATATTGAGTTTCCCCACTGTCATCCCGAGCGTAAGCGAGGGATCTTTTTCACAAAATCGCCTTCATCGCAAAGATTCCTCACTTCATCGCAAAGATTCCTCACTTCGTTCGGAATGACACGAGAGTTGAATCTCCTCAAAATGACAAAAAGGCTGCATTATTATTTGAAAATTGATTTCCGTGTGCCAGCCGCCCCGGCGAAACTTTATCAATTATTCTTTTCTTTAGGTTGACAGCATTGTCCCTACTGTAAAGCCGGCACTGATTTAGCCGTGACTGATGGGGGTTTTACAAAACTTGCTGCGGCGAGCAAACCTGCTTCAGACGAAAAAATCATAAGCTGTCAAGCTTTGAGCTCTTGGCTTATTACCTTTGAGCTGCCAGGCACCGAATACCCGGCCTTAGTTACTGCGTCAACCATCTTATCAGTATTCACCTTTCCGTTTGTACTGACGATAGCACGTTTTTTCTTGAGGCTGACATCAGCGGAAACAACACCTTCTACAGATTCCAGGGCTTCTTTTACGTGAGCAACACATTTTTCGCACATCATTCCCTTTATTTTGAGCGTTACAATATGAGTTTCATCGGCAGAGTTTTGGTTTTTCTTTGTTTCGATAAAACTTCCGTCAGCCGATCTCATACGGAAGTTTCTCAGGCGAAGTGCATTTGTTACCACACAAACAGAACTGAAACTCATGGCCGCCGCTCCTATCATCGGATTCAGCATTATTCCGGCACCGTAAAAAACGCCTGCAGCTATCGGTATACCTATGATATTGTAGAAAAATGCCCAGAAAAGATTCTGACGTATGGTCCTCATGACTGCTCTGCTTAATCTGACAGTATTCACTACATCATAGAGATCGCTTTTCATCAGAACTATATCGGCTGAATCTATAGCAATGTCCGTTCCTGCACCTATGGCAATACCTACATCAGCTCTTACAAGTGCAGGTGCATCGTTTATACCGTCACCAACCATAGCAACGCATTTGCCTTCGTCTTTCAGAGCAGCGACCTTTTTTTCCTTATCGGCAGGATATACTTCTGAGATAATCTTATTTATACCTGCCTCTTTTCCTACTGCCGAAGCAGTACGGGCATTGTCTCCTGTCAGCATTATAACGTCAATATTCATTTCTTTCAGCGCATCTATGGCATTACGGCTTGTTTTCTTTATTTTATCGGCTGCGGCAATAACTCCGATTAGTTTATTGTCACGAATGAAGTACATCGGAGTTTTTCCTTCGTCAGCATACAGGCCGCAGATCTTTATTATGTCCTGTGTCAGATAGTCTTTGGCTATATCACTATTTCCGGCGGTATATGTCATATTATTGTGTTTTGCAGATATGCCGGCGCCTTCTATCCTTGTGAAATCCGTCATTTGGATAAGCACTGCTTTTTCTTTCTCGGCAGCTCTTACTATTGCCTGAGCAAGGGGATGCTCGGACAGCTTTTCGAGAGAATAAGCTGCCGATAATAGTTCTTCCTTTGTATATCCGTTTGTCGGATAAATATCGGTCACTTCCGGACGTCCTTCTGTTACTGTTCCTGTTTTATCAAGGACTACTGTGTTTATTTTATGGGCAGTTTCAAGGCTTTCGGCATTTTTTATCAGTATTCCGCCTGCCGTCCCTCTGCCTGTTCCTACCATTATAGCGGTAGGCGTGGCAAGCCCCAGCGCACATGGACATGAAATCACCAGTACCGATACTGCTGCTGTAAATGCGTGCGCAGTACCGTATCCCAGTATAAGCCAGACTGCTGCTGTTATAAGCGCAATACCCATTACAACGGGAACAAAAATTCCGCTGACTTTATCCGCAAGCTTCTGAGCGGGAGCTTTTGAGCTTGTCGCATCATCCACAAGCTGTATTATCTGAGCAAGCGCTGTATCCGAGCCGACTTTCTCCGCTTTCATAAGGAAATAGCCTGATGTATTCACCGTACCTCCGATAACGTGATCGCCCTGTTTTTTTTCGGCAGGGATACTTTCTCCCGTTATGCCTGACTCATCAATTGAAGCATTGCCTTCCGTTATAACACCGTCCGCAGGAACAGAGCTTCCCGAGCGAACGCAGAGTATATCTCCGATATTGATATCAGAGGTGGGAATGATCTCTTCTTTACCGTCAATGACACGGACAGCGGTTTTAGGGGAAAGATCCATCAGACCTGCAATTGCATCTGTCGTTCGTTTTTTTGCACGGCTTTCAAAATATTTTCCCAGGGTGATCAATGTCAGTATCATACCTACTGATTCAAAGTAAAGGTTTGAACCGAAGCTGTGTACTGTTTCAATGTTTCCTATGCTGTAACCATAAAGTATGCCGTAAAGCGCATATATTCCGTAAAGCATTGATGCACCTGCGCCTGTTGCAATAAGAGTATCCATATTCGGTCCACCGTGTATCAGCGACAGGAAGCCGTTTTTAAAATATCTGAAATTTATCCCGATAACAGGGAGAGTAAGCAAAAACTGAGTAAATGCGTTTATACCCATACTTTCATGTCCGACGAAAAAGGGGGGAAGAGGCAGCGACAGCATATGCCCCATAGCTATATATGACAGTACAATACTGAAAACGGCCGATATAATAAGCCTTTTCAGCATAGTTTTTTGTTCCTTATCCTCCTGTTTTCCGATATTCTCCTGCTTTTTTTCATCCCTGTTTTTATTTTGTACGGATGCACCGTAACCGCCGTTTTCTACAGCTTTTATTATGTCCTCTTCGCCTACCTTGGCAGGGTCAAAGTCAACTGTCATATTGTTTTTCAGCAGGTTTACTGTTACGCTTTCAACACCATCAAGGGCGGATACACACTTATCCACTCTTGCACTGCAGGCTGCGCAGCTCATTCCTGAAATATCAAACTTCTGTTTCATTTCGTCATATCACCTTTCAGAATCGTTTCATACATAGACGTTTCTGCTTTATTTAAAATGCCTTCCACATCTGCACCGTAAATATCAAGTCCCTCAGCCTTTATACAAACCGCATCATTTATTCCGAAAAAGTCCGAAAATACCCGTCTTATATAATCAAAGCCGTAATTTTGCGCGGGAATATATCCGCCGGCCGTTGTGACATAAACAAGACGCTTTGCTTTGCAGATTCCCTGAGGTATGCCTTTTTCATTGTAGAAGAAGGTCAGTCCGTTTACGCAGATATTTTCTATATAGCATTTTAAAACGGCAGGATACGAAAGATCCCAATATGGTGCAGCAATTACAATGGTATCAGCTTCTTTGAACTGTTTTGCAAATCGGAAGATATCATCTCCGAAATCGTTTGTCATAATAAGTTTATCACGTTTTATAAGACGTTCGTTATTGAGTACTGAAGGTATATCATCGTAGAGGTCAATTCTGACGATATTGTCGGAAAGCATATTTGCAGCTTTTACGGCAAGGGGCAGTGTTCTCGATTGTGGTCTTGTGCAGGCATTTATCAGTAATACCATAGTTAGTCACCTCATGTTTTTATTTTCTGAATATATTATAACACATCTGATTGCAATAATGAAATACATTTCATTTCCCGCCGGCGAGCCGCCGGACCCTAAACGCGGGTATCGCTGCGCTTACGCTCCGCTCTGAACTCGCAGTTCAGGCTTTACTGCCCGCGTATCAGGCAGTTTGAGCGGTTCGTTATTATCAATAATGTTTTATATCG
>CACWRT010000161.1 GCA_902763365.1 uncultured Ruminococcus sp. | reverse complement strand
AATGACAAACAAAACAAATGTCAGCTATGAAAAATGAGATGCCAAGCTCTGAGCTCTTAGCTCTTAGCTTTGAGCTATGAACCCCGCGTATCAGGCTTTTTAAGCGGTTCGTTATCATCAATATAGTATGTATCGCTTAAAACCGGTTCAAGCATTATTTTCCTGAGCCGCCAAGCTTTGAACTAACAGCTATCCGCTTTGAACTGCGAAGCTGCTTTGTGCATATTTACAAGTTGGTTGAGAAAATTTTGTATAAAAAATTGATTGAAGAACGGTAAAATTTTTGTTAGAATATAATTGATTAACACATATATGCTGATAAATCAAGCGTATTATTTTTTGTATATAGGAGGAATTTTTATGCAATACCGTATTTTAGGAGAACCCCTTCCTGTGGTAGAGTGTCAGCTTGCTTCGGGAGAAACAATGATAACCGAAAAAGGCGCAATGAGTTGGATGACGCCGAATATGAAAATGGAAACAAAAGGCGGCGGAGTAGGCAAAATGTTCGGTAGAATGTTCTCGGGTGAATCAATGTTCCAGAACAGATATACCGCTATGGGCGGAAACGGAATGATCGCTTTTGCTTCAAGTTTCCCCGGGTCTATCCGCGCTTTTAATATTTCACCCGGTAATGAAATGATAGTTCAGAAGTCAGGATTCCTCGCTTCCGAGGCAACCGTTGATCTCTCTGTTCATTTCCAAAAAAGACTGGGTGCAGGATTTTTCGGCGGTGAAGGTTTTATAATGCAGCGTCTTTCGGGTCAGGGTGTCGCTTTTGTCGAAATAGACGGATATGCTGTTGAGTACGATCTTTCACCGGGTCAGCAGATGATAATCGACACAGGTTATCTTGCAGCAATGACGGCTTCATGTTCAATGGATATCCAGACCGTTCCGGGTATAAAGAATGCTTTGTTCGGTGGTGAAGGTCTGTTCAACACAGTTGTCACAGGTCCCGGTAAGATAATACTCCAGTCTATGCCGATAAGCAATGTTGCAGCTTCGATCATACCTTATGTACCGAAATCAGGTTCATAATGTTTTTATTGCCGTTGTGTCCTTTCGGGCACAGCGGCTTTTTCAAAAAAGGAGTTGCTTATGAAAGAACCAAAAAAGCGTGATGTTTTTGAGCTTGCAGGCAATATATTTTTTTGTGTCATATTAGGAATAATGATACTTACTGCGGTATTGTTCTTTTTATTATTCTTGCTTGGCATACAGGTCTATCGTGCAGGCGGAGAAATGTCCCCGGATATAGAAGAGAACAGTCTTGTTTTAGTAGTAAAGACAGATCCTGTTTCTATTGATGAAGGCAGCAGGATAACATATGTGATTGATGAAAGCGGAAACCTGAAAACAGGTGAAGTTATTGAAAAAAATAATGCCAAACATCGTTTCACGGTCAGCAGCTATCAGACAGATAATGAAGAAATATTGTTTGAAAATACAATAGGTACAGCGGTTTATGCTGTACCCATATTAGGTTCTGTATATGATTTTATAGTATCGCCCGACAACAGGGCAGCGGTTATTATACTGGCATTTGCACTTATCCTATCAAGCGTTGTTTATGAAATTATTGTCAAAAAAAGAAAAAACGGAAATAATTAGAGTAATATGATAAAGAAGCTTAATATGATTCATTTTCAAAGAACTGTTCCGCAAATCAAGGGACAGTTCTTTTTACATAGGAATAAATAATCCGCAAATAAACGCAGCACCCGAAGCTGCAAGAGCGACAACTATAAGCGGAAGATCAAAGTATGCAAGCACCAGTGCGACCGCAGTTCCTGCAACAGCTGTTATAATATTGCCTGTACTGTAAAAAATGGCAGGTATCGTCATAGCACTGAGTACAGCATAAGGAACATAAAACAAAAAGCTTTTAATAAATTTTGATTCTATCTTTTTTCTGAAGAAAGCGAAGGGAAGAACCCTGATAAGATAGGTAACAACAGCCATAACGGCAATATATATCCATATACTCATTCATCTTCACCTTCCTCTCTCGGGAAAAACAGTGCTCCCACAGCGGATGCCACCAGAGCGCACATTATTACTGCGAAACCGCCCGAGAGTGACGGTACCAGATATTTGCACACACAGCTGAGCGCAGCGGCTGTCAGCACTACTATAAGTATACTTTTTTCTTTTCTTGCAGGCGGAACGATAATTGCAAGGAACATTCCGTAAAGCACAAGCCCGAGAGCCGCCGTAACGGAAGAAGGAAGTATTTCTCCCGCAGCTGCACCCAGAAAAGTTCCCGTTACCCATCCCAAAGCAGATATTATCGTTACCCCATACATAAAATACGGTTTCAGCGTACCTTTGACAGTGGAGCATACCGCAAATATCTCATCCGTAATACCGTAAGCAGCTATAATCCTTTTGGGTAATGTAAAACTTTTGTCCAATTTCTGAGAAAGTGATATTGCCATCAAAGCATATCTTATATTAATGATAAGCTGTACAAGAGCCATTTCGAGAAGTGTACCTCCTGCTGCAATAATGCTGACTCCCTGCGCCTGACCTGCGGAGGTAAGATTTGTCAGCGAGATCATAAATGCCTCAAATACAGACAATCCTGCACCTGCTGCCATTATGCCGAACCCGAATGACACTGACAGATATCCAAGCCCTATAGGTATTCCTGCTACAATTCCCCTTGTAAATTCCTTTTTCATCAAAACCACCGTTTGTTTAATTAATAATTAATAATGAATAATTAATAGTGAATAATTATCCGTATTTATAAAATCTGAGTGTGGCAGCTGTTTATCGGATGATATTTATTATTGCATGAAAATATCATCCCGGACATATTGACGATCTTTAAAAAAGAATCATTGTCAATTTGCTGCACTCTGTATAAGTTCCTTTATCAGTACGTTTCTTAACCGTGTTGTTCGGAATGACAGTGGGTAATTTTCAATAACGTTCAATTACAACTCCACTCTCCACTCTTCACACTTCACACTTTATATGGATTTGATCAGGTATTTTTTGTAGGGAATCGTTTTTCGTCAGAGCTTTCGTTTATTATGTTGTTAATGATTCCGATAACTTCGGTATCGGGTTGTTTATCCTTGAAGAAGAAGTTTCTGTCCTCTTCTGTAATTTCTCTGAGGACTTTGCAAGGGTTACCGGCTGCGACTGTCCATTCGGGAATGTCTTTGGTTACGACTGAACCTGCGCCTATAACCACATTGCTGCCGATAGTTACACCGGGACAGATCACGGTATTTCCGCCGATCCATACATTATCGCCTATTGTTACGGGTATGCCGTATTCATATAATGTGTTTCTTATTGCGGGATGAACGGGATGACCTGCAGTGTAGATGGAGACGTTAGGTGCAAAAAGGCAGTTGCTGCCGATTTTCACCTTGCCTACGTCAAGTATTGTGCAGTTGTAGTTGCAGAAAAAGTTATTGCCGATCTCTATATTGAACCCATAATCACAGTAAAAAGGCGGATTAACGAATGTATTTTCTCCGCATTTGATAAGCTGCTTTACGATCTCAGCAATGCCTTTGAAATCACTCCTGTCGATAGTATTCAGCTTTTGTGTCAGTTTTCTTGCAATAGCCTGCTGCCGCATAAGTTCATCATCTGTCTGATACAGCATACCATTGTCACGTCTTGTTTTATTATCCATTTTTGATCCTCCGTTTTGTTATGAAAGTATTTCATGTATACTTCCGATCTTTTTATCAAACCGCATACCATTATACACTTTTCCCACCCTTTCGTCAACCGGCGCCCGGCGAGCCGCCAGCGTGACGCTGGACCCTAAAACGCGGGTATCGCTCCGCTTCGCATCCGCTCTGAACTTGCGGTTCATGCTGTACTGACCGCGT
>CACWRT010000160.1 GCA_902763365.1 uncultured Ruminococcus sp. | reverse complement strand
CCTTTTGGGTGCATTTAGAATGTGAGCTTTTTGCTTTGTTTTTGGCTTGCAAGCTGACTTTTGAACTGATTTGATTTTTGAGTTTCACGGATTCAGGTTATATTAATTATTAAACAATAAATGGTTCAATATATTGTTTTATCATGACATTTGTGGTGAGGATTATAGAATTAACCCTCAATACAATGGAATTCTATTACTGTGCATTTATTAAATCGGATTTATATAATATAGGATATGATATCCGATAACAGATATGATCTAACAAATAAATTTATATAAAAGAATTGCCGCAGCCGCAGAGGCGTTCAGGGATTCGGCACGTCCCTTCATAGTTATTTTGACTCTTTCGGTACTTACATTCATCAGTTCCTCACTAAGACCGTTTCCTTCGTTGCCGATAAGCATTATACCTCCGTCGTCAAAATCAATATCATTAATATTTTTTGCATCCTTCGGAGTAGAAGCATAGCTTTTTATACCTTTTATATTATATTCATATATAAGCGCTGTTATATCATCTGTGATAATAAAAGGAAGTCTGAAGACTGCACCCATGCTTCCTCTTACGACCTTCGGAGAGAAAACATCACAGCAGTCGGAAGACATTATTACTCCATCGGCACCGAGTGCTTCAGCTGTTCTCAGGATAGTTCCCATATTTGAGGGGTCCTGAATTCTTTCCAGACCCACATATTTTTTCCCTTTCTGAAGAGAACCTATCAGCTGATCCTTATTGTTATTCACAACACATAAAAAACCCTGAGGAGACTTTGTATCGGTTATTTTTTCAAAAACAGAATCGCTTATTACAAAGCGCCTTTCGGCTTTGGAGGAGATAAAAGCAATTTCATCACTGTACTTTTCAACAGCCTTGGCAGTATAAAGAAAGTACGGTATTTTTGCCCCCGACAGCACAGCGTCACGGCACAGCCGCAGACCCTCACATACAAAGCTTTGAGTATTTTTTCTTTCCTTAGAAGATATCATCAGCTTATGAATTTGCTTGACAAGAGAATTATCCTTGCTTTTTATCATATCAGCCATTATTCTCTCCTCCGAAATACTTAATTGCCTGATTTTTTATAAAAAGTGCCGTTTCCGAAATATTATGGCCTTTTTCGCTGATAATTATATCGGCATACTTTTTGTAAAGAGGAAGTCTTTCGTCAAAAAGATCCATCAGAGTTTGTCCATCTTTGATAGAAACGCCTCTGTTGTGGAGATCACCGAGTCTTTTTTCTATTTCGGCATAGGGGAGATCAATATAAACAACCACACCAATGCTTTTTAGATGCTGCATAGCCTCTTTGCCATAGATAACACTGCCGCCTGTAGCAATAACTGTTTTTTCGGCATTTATCTGTGAATTGATCTCATTTTCTATTCTGTTAAATCCGTCAAGACCTTCTTCATCAATTATTTCACTGAGAAGTCTGCCGTCCTTTTCCTGTATAACAAGGTCGCTGTCGAGAAAACGGTAGCCCATAGCCTTGGCAAGAACGACCCCTACTGTACTTTTACCGCAACCGGGCATACCTATCAATATTATGTTATTCAAAATATCCACTCCTCTATAAATAAATCAAGGGGGAGAACCAAATAAGAAGGTTATCCCCCGCAAGGTGGTTTATCTGTGACCGCCGCCGCCGCCGAAGCTTCCGCCTCCGCCACCGCCGCCTCCACCGCCGCCGCTGCTGCTGTCGCTGGGCGGGATATAGGTGCGTGTCGTATGTTCTGTCAGGAACTGATCTCTAACTTCGTTAAAATGAATCAGATTATTGGATGTATATACAGAAGCCTTCTGAGGATCTCTGAATTTATATTTTTTGCGTATGCTTTTATTGCTGAGAGTACCGATAAGGAGACCGATAACCAGACCTATTCCAAGAAAAGCATACCAGTATTTAAACGGTCGGAAGGGCTGATCTATTATTGTTCCGAATAAAACATAACGGTAACAGTCTTTTTCATCGTTATGATAACAGCTGTCCCATACCGGACCCTTATTTTTGTATTTTTTCAGATCGGATGTAAAAGCATCTATTGCGTCCTTAACCTTTGTTTTATAGATAGTATTACCGCTTGAAGGAAGGTATCTGTACATATGCTGTATCATTTCTTCAACTCTGTCATTCATACCTGAGTCGGGATAATAAAGCTTTGCATCATGGCAGGTACAAATATAGTCATAGGATATGCTTTTTCCCTCAAAATCCAGATAGAGAAATACCGAATTCTGATCCCAATCCATACTGAAAAGACTTTTTATTGCATTAACCGTAAAGGTTTCGGTCGCACTGTCGTTTCTATAAAGACCTCCCAAAAATACTCCTATATTAAGCCCTGTTTCATCGGCCGTTCTTTGTATGAGGTTTTCTATTTCGGTATAATACTTTTCGTCGTCAAAGACTTTTGCTTCATCCTTGAAGTAAGCGTTTTCATCGTACCCGTAGTAGTAATCTCCCGACAACAGAGACATCTCCATATCTGAGGCGCTGTAGTTGAAATCATGTACAGGATATGCGACGCCTTCTTTCTTTTCCGGTTCGCTTGTTTCGGGTTCGGAGCTTGTTTCTGATTCTTCATCAATTAAAAGCTCGCTGTCTATGCTTATATCTTCCGGATCTTCATAGTTTTCGCCGGATATAGTATAATCTGATACTTCGTAATAATCGCTTTCCTCAGCATTTGCCGTAACAGAAAAAACTGACAGCAAAAGAGATACAAGTACCGAAGCCGCAAATAATCTTTTTCTCATAGCAGATACCCTCCTATGAAATAACCAAGTATCATTATAATGACAGTGGTTATAGCCATTATCAAAAGCAGATGAAGTTTCATTTTTGTTTCATCGACTGGCAATTCGCCTGCGATCTTTCCCGACTGACCGTTGATCGCATATTCCCAGATCTTGTCTTTGTAGTGGAAGGTCATGAACCATACTGGCAGAAGCATATAATTCCATCTGAGTTTGTTTACATTTTCGTACAGTTGTTTGTCAACCAGTCTGTCATATCCGCATGATGAATCCACAGCGGCTCTGTTATTTTCAAACATACGCTGATATATCCTGCCGTAAACAGCATCCTTATCAACATCATATTTATCTGCAAGAAATCCGCTGAGATAAGCCATATCAAAATCCTTGGCTTGTTTGTAATTAAATGGTTCAATGGATTCCATAAGGTCATCCTCGATCTTTTTAGAACCGTCGGCAGGAACTCCGTTGTATTCGATGTTTACATCTCTTACAACATCAAAGATCTTTGTCTGGGTATATTCATAGTTGCCGCTTTTCCAGGTTCTGACAGTTTCGCCCTTTGCAGTCATTCGTGAACGTGTTATTGCGTCTGCCACCCAGAATGGGACATACAGACCGGTCATTTTTTCGATCTGTTTTTCTGATACGAGATCATTTGGGACATATCTTTTATCTTTGGTCCATTCGTTGAAATAGTCAACTGCTTTTTCTTTTCCGAAGGAGAAGGGAAGCACTTTAGACGGACGGTACACACCTTCTACTCTGCCCTTGAGTATTACGGGGTTGTGGCAGTAATAGCAGAAAGAAGCGGCAGTATTCATGTCGGAGACGATCTCTGCGCCGCAGCTTGGGCATTGATAAAGCCTTGTATTCTCGGCAAATTCCTGATCCTGTTTAATTTGTTCCTGAGAACGTGTATATTCGGGAGCAGAAGTCGGGACCTGTGTTTTTTGATATTGATTCTGTTTGTTTTCGTTGACTTGCTGAGTCATAGCATTGACTTGCTGCTGAGTAAATTCTCCTCGACAGTAATCACAGCAGAAAAGCTGTTTGTTCGGGTCAAATTTTAGATCAGCACTACAATTCGGACATCTAAACAGTTTAACATCCATAGCAGAACACCTCTTTTATCTGCAAAATTTTACATACCAATTATACTATATTCCATCTACTCTTGTCAACGCACTCCGCCGGCGAGCCGCCGGACCCTAAACGCGGGTATCGCTCCGCCCGGCGAGCCGCCGGACCCTAAACGCGGGTATCGCTCCGCTTCGCATCCGCTCTGAACT
>CACWRT010000159.1 GCA_902763365.1 uncultured Ruminococcus sp. | reverse complement strand
GCTGTTCAGGCTTTACTGCCCGCGTATCAGGCTTCTTGAGCAGCTCATTTTTTACCATTGATAATAATATATTATTGCCAATTATAATTTTACACTAACAGCCGCCGGGCCCATAACGCGGGGTTCGCTCCGCTGCGCATCCGCTCTGAACTCGTCGCTGCAACCTTTACTTGTCGCGGTTATTACTTTTTTATCGGCTGATACTATATGTTCCTCACTCAAAGTTATTGAAAAGCTTAATTTTCCCGAAATTATTTTACACTAACGCTCAACGGCGAGCATGGAATTCAAGTTTCTAAGAATGAATATTAAAAAGTTATATTATATTGAGTCTCCCCACTGTCATCCTGAGCGTAAGCGAAGGATCTTTTTCACAAAAACAGCAGTATCAGAAAGATTCTTTGTCGCTTTGCTCCTCAGAATGACATAATCAGTTGTAATTTTTTGAAAATTGATTTCCGTGCGTTCATAGTATCATAGGTGAAAAACAGACAAGCCCGGAAAAAGAGCTTGTCTGAAATGCTGTATGTATTATGGCATGAGAATAATCAGATAAGGTCAAGAGCCTGCTTGATGTCTGCGATTATGTCGTCTATATACTCAAGTCCAACCGACATTCTTATAAGATTGGGTTTAACACCGCATTCTTCAAGCTGCTGATCGTTCATCTGTCTGTGGGTAGTGCTTGCGGGGTGAAGAGCGCAGGTACGGCAGTCTGCAACATGAATGACAAGCTTGGTAAGCTTGAGATTATCCATAAACTGCATAGCCTTTTCTCTTCCGCCCTTTACACCAAAGGATATAACGCCGCAAGTGCCGCCGGGCATATACTTTTTAGCTCTCTCGTAGTACTTGTTGCTTTCCAGACCGGGGAAGTTCACCCAGTCTATTTTATCATTGGCCTCAAGGAATTTTGCTACAGCAAGAGCATTCTGACAATGACGTTCCATTCTCAGAGGAAGTGTTTCAAGTCCAAGGTTGAGCAGGAAAGCGTTCTGAGGACTCTGCTGAGCACCGTAATCACGCATAAGATGTGTTGTAGCCTTTGTGATATATGCGGCCTTGCCGAATCTTTCTGCATAAACAACACCGTGATATGATTCATCAGGTTCGGTGAACATGGGATACTTTCCGTTTGTCCAGTCGAAATTGCCGCTGTCAACGATAACACCGCCCAGTGCAACAGCATGACCGTCCATATACTTTGTAGTAGAATGAGTAACTATATCTGCGCCCCATTCAAAAGGACGAAGATTTACGGGTGTCGGGAAAGTATTGTCAACGATAAGCGGAACACCGTGAGCGTGGGATATTTTCGCATAAAGCTCAATATCAGCAACATCAAGTGAAGGGTTGGAAACGCTTTCGATAAAAGTTGCTTTTGTATTATCCTTATAAGCGGCTTCAATTTCTTCTTCTGTTGCGTCCGGGAGAACGAATGTAAAGTCTATTCCCAGTTCACGAAGGGACTTGTTGAAAAGGTTGAAAGTACCTCCGTAGATAGCCGCAGCACAAACTACATGGTCGCCGGCATGACAAATATTTGTGATCGACATCATACTTGCGGCCTGACCTGAAGATGTGAGCATAGCGCCCACACCGCCCTCAAGCTCAGCTATTTTAGCCGCAACAGTGCTTAGTGTAGGATTAGTCAGACGGGTATAGAAAAATCCGTCTTCCTCAAGATCAAAAAGCTTTCCGAGGGTAGCGGCATTATCATACTTGAATGTCGTACTCTGAACTATCGGAACAACTCTCGGTTCGCCGTTTTTCGGGTCATAGCCTGCCTGAAGGCATTTGGTATTAATGTGATAACTCATTTTGCAAAACTCCTTTTGGATTTGAATATATTATAATT
The DNA here is from genome assembly GCA_902763365.1 of uncultured Ruminococcus sp. Lineage (GTDB taxonomy): Bacteria > Bacillota > Clostridia > Oscillospirales > Acutalibacteraceae > UBA1213. The sequence goes on along the minus strand of CACWRT010000159.1, from coordinate 2,304 downwards.
TCAGTTTCACTGATCTTATAAATCAATTATTATTTTTCAGTTCTTCGAACAGTTTTATAATATCTTCCGACACTTCTTCCACAGAGCGTGCTGCGTTTACAATGCGGATATTCTGAGTATCTCCGAGTTTGTCAAAAACTTCAAAGAAGCGTTTTCTTATACGTTTCTGAGCCTCGTTGTTTTCATATATTTCCCTGTCGAATCTGTTCTCGGATATACGTTTGTCGCAAAGGTCTGTATCCACATCAAGATAAATACACATATCCGGCCGCAGTATATCACTGCATCCGAGGTTCATCTGCATTACCCAGTCAAGGTCAGCGTCTATACCCTGATATGCAAAGGAAGAATAATAATACCTGTCGCATATTACATCTATGCCTGAGTCAATGTATTTTCTTATCCCGTTGTGTGGATTAACATTGTGAAATATCCTGTCTGCCAGAAACAAAGCAGATAACTCATACGCATCTCTTTGTACAAGACCGCCGAGAGCGTCACGGATCATTCCGCCCGTTGAAGATACAGTCGGTTCGGCGGTCACATACACCTGACCGCCTTTTTCTTTTATATATTTTTCGAGAAGTGCGATCTGAGTGCCTTTTCCCGAACCGTCAAGGCCCTCGATCACTATAAACTTTCCTACAGCACTACGGCTTTCATTATCTTTTAACATACTTTCTCCTTCAGAAGGCATTGCTTCGCTATATCACTAATCATTATTCACCAATCTTATGCTGCCCGGGGGATGGAAGGGTCGGTCACATCGGGCAATATAGAGACATCCGCGTCCAATGCCGATTCCTGTTCGGAGATCTGCTTGTCAATATCCTCAGCGTCCTTACTTGTAAGAGGACGGAAGGTATAGCCTCTGTCTTCCATTATTTTTTTAATACCCTTATCACCCGTGAAATGTGCGGCACCTACAGCCAAAAATGTCAGCTTATCGCTTTTTATATATGTTTCAGCTTTATCAGCCATTCCCTCATTGCGGTCGTACAGCATGATACGGTTATATTCATCCACTAATTTCTGATCTTCTTCGCTCAGGCTTTCTTCATCTGTATCGCTGGAATCGCTGTTATCAGTTATTTCCTTACCGTCCTTCCAGTTCTGATATATTTCTTTCATTTCGTTTTGAAGCTGAGTCATATAATCATCTGTCTGTGCCATTTCATGAAACATAAGTTCCTGCAGCTCATCCGGAAGACTTGCAATGACTTCTGTCTGAAAATCAGCTCCCTCAAGCTCGATTATCTCCTTGTTATTTTTGCGTCCCCGGGTTTCAAGCATTGTATCAACGCCGTAATCTGCCGAAAGACCCACATTCTGACCTGCTATAACTTCTGCAAGGGAAAGCCACATAAACGGCTTTACATAATCGTATGCTTTTGTGAACATTCCCGAGTCCTGAAGTATTTTTACCGCATTATTATAATCCTCTTCTGATACATGATCTTTTATAGTAGTTCCGTCGGTATACATGAACTGAGCGATACTGTCAAGATCCATTGATGTTTCGGAAGAATCACATTCAAGCGCAACAGCGTCACATTTAGCAAAAGCAGATTCAAAATAATCAGGCATATGATCTATAGCGTCATCGCCCAGATGAATAGTTCCCATCATATACATTTTATTGCCTTCGGCATCTGTAACTTCCCAGATAAGGGGAGTTATGCTGTTTGTGTCAGATGATGTTTCACTCTTTTCGCCGGAGTCGGAGCTTTGTGTATTGCTCTGAGTCTCGCTGCTTTGCACTGCGGAAGATTTTTGCGAAACTGAGGATTCCTTATCAGATGAAGAAGAATCGGTTTCTTTTTTTTCATCGCTGCTGCAGCCGGAAAAAATCAAAGCGGCAGTAATTATTCCTGCCAGAAAAGCAGAAGTCATTTTTTTAAGTTTACTCATAAATATCCTCCTCTTTTGTTTCAGTGATCTGCACCATTCCTACTAAGGCTTTCATCATCTTTATAATATAACATCCTCCCCATGATAGTGTCAAGTAGTTATGGGAAAAAACCGGCGAGCCGCCGGCCCCGTAACGCGGGGTTCGCTTCACTACGTTCCGCTCTGAACTCGTCACTTATACTTTTATTAGTCGCGGTTATTGCTTTTCTATCGGCTGCCTTTTTGTGTTCCTCGCTAAAAGTTATTGAAAAGCTTAATATTCCCATAATTATTTTACACTAACCCCAGCAAGCACATGGAATTCAAGTTTCTAAAAAAGAATATTAAAAAGTTGTATTATACTGAGTTTCTCCACTGTCATCCCGAGCATAAGCGAGGGATCTTTTCCAGAAA
>CACWRT010000158.1 GCA_902763365.1 uncultured Ruminococcus sp. | reverse complement strand
ACAGTCGGTTTCAAACACGATCTACCGTGTGCAGGTCGGGGCATTCGCCGAGAAAAAGAATGCGGACGCTTATCTTGAAGCAGTCAAAAAGGCAGGCTTCAAGGATGCGTTTATCGTGGAAGGGAAGAAGTAATTCCAAATGAAATTCCATATGATAATTCTAAAACACTTGAAATAATAGGCTTTTAAAAGTTTTTTGGTGGGTTCGAGCCCCACCACCGGCACTCAGAAAACCGCTTAAACACTATGTTTTTGCGGTTTTTATTATTTGTTATATGAAAATCCGGAATATTTTAAGGAAACACTGATTTAATCAAACAATATAATTCTTGATTTAAATAATAAATTTTAGTAGGCTCTAAGTATACTATGTCAACGCCGTCATTTATAGTAATAGCAGGTGTTTACCTGTCGTTAGGGGCAAATATCATTTCAGCCACTCTGCCGTAAACTACATTTCCCGTGAGCAGTACGGCAAATGATATTATTAATGAAATCATACTTATTCACATTCAAAAATACATAAGAATAATAAACCGATTAAAAATATTACGCTCTTCAATGCAAAAAGCTCCGCTGTTTTCCTATTCAGGTACAGCGGAGCTTTACAACATTCGGATCAAACGGGTTAATAGCTTTTGTGTAGGTTCCTATGCCGCAAAAGAAACTATACAGCGGATACGAAAATAACAAATATTATAACCCAAGGCTAAGAATATTATCGCCTTTTTATCTGATATATAGTTTTATCTCCATTTATTCTTATTATCAAAGCAGCTTTACACCCAGCATTGTCAGATCGTCAAACTGCGGTGCATCGCCTACAAATTCATCAACGGATTTTTTCATATTCTCAAGCAGCTTTTTCGGGTCTGCTTCGGGTTCTGCGTTAAGGGCAGCAAGCATTCTGTCTGCGCCGAAAAGCTGATTCTCTGCATTGGTCGCTTCCGGTACGCCGTCAGTATATAGGAACAGGGTGCCGCCCTTTTCAAGCGTAAACTCGTACTCCTTGTACTTCATGCCATCCATTCCGCCGATAACAAAACCGTGCCTGTCCTTGAAAAGTTCAAACTCGCCGTTTGCTTTTTTGATGATCGGATATTCGTGTCCTGCATTTGCAGCCGTTATCTTTCCTGTTTCTATTTCAAGCACCCCGAACCAGACCGTAACGAACATTTCTTCATCATTGTTCTTGCAGATCTGAGCATTAGTCTGCTCCAGAACCTTTGCAGGGCTGCCGCCCATCATCGCAAAGTTATTGACAAGTATCTTGGACATCATCATAAACAGCGCAGCCGGAACTCCCTTTCCGGATACATCCGCCATAACCATGCCGAGATGGTTATCATCAATAAGGAAGAAGTCGTAGAAATCGCCTCCGACTTCCTTTGCAGGTGTCATTGTGGCATAGATATCAAACTCAGAACGATCGGGAAACGGCGGGAAAATATTCGGCAGCATATCCGCCTGAATCCTTGTGGCAAGCTCCAACTCGGCACCGATACGCTCCTTTTCTGCCGTAATTCTGGTGATCTGCTCAATATAGCTGATCGTTCGTTTGGAAAGAGTTGCAAAGGACTCCGCCAGCACCTCTATCTCATCACCCGTGCGGTAGGTATCCTCCATTTCAAATGCAAGGTCTGTTCCGCTTATTTCGTGGATCCGCTTGGTCATATGTTCGACAGGCTTTACTATTCTGTTTGCCACAAACAATCCCCCAACGGAACCCAAAATAAGCAGGGAAGCTATCATGATAAATAAGGTTTGTTTTGAATGATCCATACAATCATTGAATTTATTTGCAGCTTCCTCATTGATACGGTCAAATTCGCTTATCATGAGCTGTGCAGGCTGCTCGGTAATATACTTATCGACATAGGAAATAACAGTCCATCCCACAGTATTCAATGGTGAACCTGCCATATAGTATTCCTTGCCGTTGATATTTACAGATGTAAGTCCCGTCTGCTCGGTCAAAGCCTTGCTGACGAATCCTGCAAGCTCTTTGTTTTTATCGCTGCGGATATCTTTGGCATTGTCTGTGGTTTCAACGGTAAAAACACCATTATCCTCAGGCGCAAAGATCACCTTGCCCTCGTTGCTGATGACAGCGATATAGCCGTCCTGATTTGATGTCGATCTGACATAATCGCCCATAGCATTCAGGAACAGGTCTGTGCCTACAACGGCGACAAGTTTGCCGTCCTTATACACAGGCGCAGCACATTCAATGCCTATTTTATCCGTATAGGTATCTGCCTCGATGCCGGAGAACCACAGATCACCGGCATTTTCAGCGCCGACATACCAGGGTCTTTCACGAACGGGAAAATACTGAAGATTCCCATTTTCATCGTATTTGTTTGCGGATTTGTTATCCACACAAAGTATTGTACCGTCGGCAAGTCCGATAAAGCAGTTGTCAAGGTAATCTGACTGCTTACACACAGCGATCATTGTTTCGCTCATATGCGCGGCAATTCCGAGATATTCGGATTTGGTATAATCTACGCCCTCTTCATAAAGCACCTGAGCTGAAAATTCACCGTCTTTTGCAGGGTCGGGAAGTTCAAACGGGTACGGCTCAAAGCTGTCCATATGCTCAAACAGCCCTGCTGCAAGGCTCCGTAGGGTAGCAACATCCGTTTTTACATCAGAAAACATATCATCTGCGATATATGCCTGCAAAGCATTTGATTTTGTCATTGAGCTGTCTATGACCCGGTGCATCGTGTCGCCGGATACCTTTTCGATAGATTTCTGCTGTTCGCTGCTTGCATCGCCGACAACTGTACCCAGCATCGTTTGCTGATAAAACCAGACGCCGGAAAATACCGCCATAAGCGCAAGCATGAAAATAAGCACAAGATTGAGTATTTTCTGATGCAATCCGCCAAGGGTGAGACCGAATTTTTTGATCATCTTATTACCACCCCTTTTTTACAGTGAGAACATTGCAGCCGTCACGATATTCATATCTGACCTCATCCATACTCTTTTTCACCATAAATATTCCCAGACCGCCGATTTTCCTTTCATTTGCCGATAGGGTAACATCAGGGTCGGGCTTTGCAAGAGGATCATAAGGTATGCCGCGGTCTATGAAAGTGATCTCTATTCCGGACGGATCATTGTATACTTCCATTTGAATTGTAGCCTCACCGGTTCCGGTTACATATGCATAGTGCGCTATATTGACGAAGATCTCCTCAGCCGCAATATCTATCTGAATCTGCTGCTTCATAGGGCAGCCGATAAGCTTCAGCTGTTCGTCAATAAATTCCAGTACCGTATGAAGATTCTCTGTGATTGCTTTCGTTTTAAATTCTTTCATGACCTTAACCTATGTTCAGTATATCCGTAAAGCCTGTGATATCGAAGATCTCCATAATTTCTTCACAAGCATTTATTACCTTCATTGAACCCTGCTTATTCATTGTTTTCTGTGCGGACAGGAGTACACGAAGCCCTGCGGATGAAATGTACTCCAGCTTACTGAGATCAAAAACAAGCTCGGTCACACCGTTGTATGATTCTCTCAGTGTTTCTTCAAGCTTCGGTGCTGTTGAGGTATCAAGTCTGCCTGAGACAGAGAGTGTAAGCTTGCATGAGTCTTTTTTTCTTTCGATTTTCATTGTAATCACCTTTCATATTACGCTGCCTGTGCGGCAAATTTTTCCACTGCTGATTCCTGCGAGGTCAGTGTTTCCTCCGATTTTTCTGTACCTTTGTAGGTATCATTCTTCTACTCAGTTTCAGAGGACTCATCTGCTGTTGAAGAAATGTCTGCTACAGAATCAACAGAGCTTTCCTGTTTGGAAGTATCAGTGATATTCTGTTGGGCGCAGCCTGCCAAAGATGCAAACTTGCATTTTAACTGTATAACAGCATCATTCAACTCATACTTAGTATACATCTTTGAGCCGTCCAGGTCAATACCGATTCCGGCGCCAGCACGGAAATCAATTTTGCCGGGGCAGCTATCCCGGGGGAAACCCTTTGTTTGAAAACAAAGGGTTCTCCCCCAGACCCCTTTCCTAAAAAAACGAATTTTTTCTTATATAATCTTTGAAAATTGATTTCCGTGCGTGTTTTAGGGTTCGGTGTCACGTTGCCGGGTTAGTGTAAAATTATAATTGGCAAAAATATTATCAATGGTAAAAAATGAGCTGCTCAAGAACTCTGATACGCGGTCAGTACAGCATGAACCGC
>CACWRT010000157.1 GCA_902763365.1 uncultured Ruminococcus sp. | reverse complement strand
GATAATATTTTGCCAACTGTAATTTTACACTAACCGAGCCGCCGATCCCGTAACGCGGGGTACGCTGCGCCCGGCGAGCCGCCGGTCCCTAAACGCGGGTATCGCTCCGCTTCGCATCCGCTCTGAACTCGCCGCTCAGGCTTTACTGCCCGCGTATAAGGCTTTTTAGGGGTTCTTTTTTCATTGACATTTTTTGCCAATTATAATTTTACACTAACACCGGAGGGGAGAACCCTTTGTATTAATAATATTCTAAAAGCCTGTACTGCCGCCGGATCCACATTCTTCGCATCAGACAGCAGAAACTACTTTATCGTAAACAGAACATACATATATGTTATTCCTGAAAACCGTGTTATGTATATTTTTATCCATCCTGATCAACTTTCTTTTCTGCATTTATAGTTCCAAAAAACTCTTCTAAAATGTTTCCTTTGTCTCTGACAAGCACACATACGCAAAATCTATCATTTCCGTTTTCTATTTTAATCTTCTCAGCCGCTGTACCGTCAAGAATATAGTTTTCCCCACTTTCATACGGCAAACAGTAATAGTCAACTATTTTTTCCCCTTCCTCAGTTTTTACCGGCAGTTCAAAACAGACCTGCCTTTTTCCGAACGGAGTTATATTGACTTCATCCAGAAAAGCGGAAGCCCCGAATGAAATACTGCCGTCATCCCCCTTATCAAACGCCTGAAACATATATTGCTCATCCTTATCATCAGGGTCGTATTTACAGGTATGAATAATAATTATCTTATCCCCTATTTCCTGCCTGTATACTATTTTGTACGGCGGCCATACGTCCCAGTCTGTATCATTTTCATTTATTACATTTTCTTTATATGCACTCATAGCTTGCTCCACGCTTTTGTAGCTTTCCGTCGGTATGATTTCGGGGAAAGCATTATCAAGTATGATAAAAAGCAATGCAAGCGAAAGAACAGCCAGAAGCAAATATACGATAACTGCCGCCGCTGTGACAAATACAGCTTTCCTGCGGGTCTGTTTCTCTGTCGGTATAACTGCGGTATCACTTTGCGCTGAAAAAAGGCTTTTCTCTTCGGCTGTCTTTTTCACTGCGGCATCACGCTCCGCACGGCACTCGTTACAGCTTTCACAATGACTGTCCACCGCCAACCTGCTTTTTCCGCTGACTATCCCCTCAGCATAAAGGGGAATCAGCTTTCTTATTGACTCACATTCGCTTCTCATACATTGCCTCCTTCTATAAACTCATATACTCTTCAAAGCTTTTCGGATTCATAGCAAAGTGTCTGCACCATGCTGTAGGCAGACGTTTCAGCCCGGTCCATTATTTTTTTATCCGATGAGATTATGCTGTCCTCATAGGAACTCATTGCTTCCTCAATGCTGTTATAGCCTTCATTGAAACTTACCTCCGGATTTATTTCGACAACTCCAAGCGCGCCAAGCAATAATGGACATGTCAGAAATAGTATATAACAAAAAGTAACCGCTAACACCACTATAATTATTATCCTGTCATTTTTGCGTTTCTGTCTGGCTTTTATCTCCTGCCATATTCTGTTCTGAACCTCAGAAGCATTTTTTGCCTGTATTATTCTTTCAGCAGCAGCATCACGCTCACGGCGGCACTGCTCACAGCTTTCAAAATGTCTGTCCGCAAAAGCCCTGCTGCCGACGCTGACAAGATCTTCTGTATAAAGGGGGATAAGATCCCTGACTATCTGGCACTCTTTATTCATCTTCTCCCTCCATCTGCTTTTTCAGCCTTATTTTCGCACGGTGAAATATAACTCTTGCGCTGTTCTCACTATGACCTGTAATTTCTCCTATCTCTTTGAAGCTAAGCTCGGCAAAAACCCTGAGAAGAAAAACTTCACGATACGGTTCCTCCATATCATGCAGAAGTCTGTGAAGATCCATAGCCGTTTCTTTATCCTGGAGTCCGGACGCTATATCCGTGTCATCAGCTGTTTCATCAAGCTCATCAAATTCAGCCCGCCGCTTGTTTTTTCTTATGTACAGATAGTATTCATTCTTAGCTATCTGACACAGCCATGTAGATATTTTACTTTTTCCCTTATACCCCGAAAAAGCTTCAAAAGCCTTGAAAAACGTCTGAGCAGTAAGTTCCTCTGTCAGATGCTCACTATGGCATAAGGAAAACAGATAGCCGTAGACTATGCCATAATTCTGTCTGTATATCTCTTCGAAAGGCACCGTATCACCTCCTGTAAAAACTAATACATCTGCCGGCGTAACGCCGGACTATATAGCACGGAGCCGCTTCTCTGCACATCCGCTCTTAGCCCTGGGCTAATACCATATATTCCTCACTTATTTTTACATTTCAAATGATTCTATAAACTATATCTAAAAACCGAACTGTGAAAGAGGATAAAAGTATGGTATGCCACGCTCTGAGCTCTTAGCTCTGAGCCCTGAGCTAATACTTATTCTATTCCGAGAATTAAATAATTTACACCGGAGAAAGTACATAACAAAGATAATAATGACCAAGTTTATCATTGATTTCAGTCTTTACTGATTCCTGCCCGCTGAGAGCCATGTATTCGCTGTCGTCAATGCCATAGGGCAGCAGGTAAAGCTCAGCTAAATTTGCGCCGCCTTCAGCGGTCACGAATTTTGTAACGTGTTCTGTATTATAGGGATTATTGGGATCATCGGGAATTTCTATCTCCTGAGAATAGTCCATAAGATAAGTTCCGTCGGGAGCTTTTTTAAACGATACTATTTCAAAGTGTTCTTCCGTATCATCGGGATAGTATTTGCAGGTATACAAAACAAAAACCGTATCCCCCACCTCAAGCTCTTTAATTATTCGGAAAGGCGGCCATATACGCCAAGAATTAAGCCTGTTCCAAAAAACATTTTTTTCGGTAATATTTTGTTCAAACGCTTCCATTGATTCCTCAACGCTGTAATAGTTTCCATAGGGAATATTATTTTCGCCGTTAAGACCGATGAAAACTATTCCTACCAAAAAGGGCAGCAGATCCATGATGATACTTGCCGTAACAGCTAAAATAATTATCCCAATTTTTTTTCGTTTCTGTTTTGCTGCCAGTTCCTTCCATATCTTATTTTGTTCAATGACACTACTTCTGGCCTCAAACACCTTTTCGGCAGCCTTGGTACGCTCCTCGCTGCACTGTTCACAGCTTTCGCAGTGTAAATCTATCATTTCCCTTGTACCTTCGCTGGCAATTCCTTCGGCATACAGCGGCAGAAGATCTCTTACTATATCACATTCATCATTCATGATACGTTCCTCCTTTCCTGTCGTTTTTAAAGCTTTGGTAAGCCTGATCTTTAATAATAAGATACACTAAATTTGATTTTGTTACAATAATTTTTAAAATAATCTTAAAAGCGGAACAGGAATTACACAGCTTATCACACCACCCACTTTGGACAGCAGTTTAACTATAAATGCTGAAACGGTACGATAATTAAAACCTTCCTATGTCTTTCAAGGGTAAAATTGTTTTGTAACTTCTTACAAAACTCCGTACTCAGAAAATCCCTGAAAAAAAGTATTTTTTTCTTGACAAATAAGACGAAAACATATAAAATAGTATTGTTAGCTGAAAAATATTCGGAGACGTATCGAAGTGGTCATAACGGGGCGCACTCGAAATGCGTTAGCCCTTTACCGGGCTCGAGGGTTCGAATCCCTCCGTCTCCGCTCAATTCATCTAATTCGAACACCTATAATCTGATTTTTATTGGTTTTACATTTGGAATTGTAATTAGATGAAAAATCCCGTAAAGGATCCATTTCCTTTACGGGATTTTTTTGCCTTATTAAGAATACGATTTACTTCTTCCCTTCCACAATAAACGCATCCTTAAAGCCTGCCTTTTTGACTGCTTCAAGATAAGCGTCCGCATTTTTTTCTCGGAGAATGCCCCGACCTGCACACGGTAGATCGTACCGGAAACCGACTGTGTTGTTGTCTTTGAAGCCGTCGAAGCTGCCCAGTTCGGACGGAAGAAGCTGTGTACACTGCCGTCACTCAGATACCTCGTACACCTTGCAAAAGTTGAAGTTCCCGCCCAGTTGCTGCCGCTGCCCTGAACATTGCCTTCAAGAGTAGTGATGGTGTTTCCGCTGACTTTTTCAACAATACCAATATGCGAGCATGAATACTTGTCCTGAGTCGGGCAGCCGTCATACTTGAAGAAAATCAGGTCACCGGGCTGCGGAGTTTTATTTCCTTTGGCAAACCATGTTCCGGTCTTGCCGTCA
>CACWRT010000156.1 GCA_902763365.1 uncultured Ruminococcus sp. | reverse complement strand
CATTTCTGCGGAGGGGACAGAGATTGCCGTGAATGCTTTGCGTGAGCTGACAAAAGTGTCTGACAGCGGAGAATGCTGCTGTAAATAAAATGTCCGTGGTACCTCGGAATTTTTATTTGCAGTATGTATAGATAAATTCAAATATATTTATTGGAGGTAAACTATGAAACACACAGAAATTGCAAGTGAGCTTTTCTCAAAGCGGTATTACTGCTCTCAGGCGGTGCTTGCGGCATTTGCCGAGGAGCTTGGAATGACGAAGGAACAGGCATTGAAAGTCGGCGCTTGCTTCGGCGGCGGTATGTGCAAGGCTGAGGTCTGCGGAGCGTGTACGGGTGCGCTTATGGCTTTAGGGCTAAAATACGGTATGTGCGAAGACGGTGACTTAGAAAGCAAAGAGAGAGCAAACAGCTATGCCGTGCGTTTTCTTGATGAATTTGCGAAACAAAACGGCTCTTATATCTGCCGTGAGCTGCTTGACTGCGATATTTCCACCGATGAGGGCAAGGCTTATGCAAGGGCAAATGGTTTGTATGCAACAGAATGTCCGAAGATGATAGAGAGTGCCGTGCTGATCGCAGAAAAGCTGATAAACGAATAATTCTGCCGTATGAAAAATACGGCTTTTTATCCCGTAAATAAATCGACTGATTTCAATTTATCTATGGAAGGAGCGCTTTATGGGAATTTGGGACTTCATACAAGATGAGATTCTCGGTATGAAATGGCTGAACAGGCTTATCGGCTCGTTGCTGAATGCCTGCGGTCTTGATACAAGCGAAAAAATCGGCGGAAGTGTGCAGTTTTTCATCTATGATGTGATCAAGATCATGGTGCTGCTCGGAGTGCTGATATTCCTTATATCCTACATTCAGAGCTATTTTCCGCCTGAGAGGACAAAGAAGATACTCGGACGGTTTCACGGCATCGGTGCAAACTGCATTGCCGCCTTGCTTGGTACGGTCACACCGTTCTGCTCCTGTTCGTCGATACCGTTATTCATCGGCTTCACAAGTGCTGGACTGCCGTTGGGAGTGACATTCTCATTCCTGATCTCATCGCCAATGGTTGATCTCGGCTCTCTTATTCTTCTGATGAGCATATTCGGCTGGAAGGTCGCTGTGGTGTATGTGATCGTCGGGCTTGTCATAGCTGTGGTCGGCGGCACGCTGATCGAAAAGCTGCACCTTGAAAGTGAGGTCGAGGAGTTTATCCGCAACGGCAAGAGCATTGACACTCCGCAGAATGAGCTGACAAAGCGTGACAGGCTGAAATATTCATGGGAACAGGTCACGGAAACTGCGAAAAAGGTCTTTCCCTATGTGCTGGTCGGAGTTGGTATCGGTGCATTTATCCACAACTGGATACCCGAAGAATGGATAATAAAGGTACTTGGCACGGGCAATCCGTTCGGAGTTATTATAGCCACTATCTGCGGTATCCCAATGTATGCGGACATATTCGGTTGTATACCCATAGCCGAGGCTCTGCTTGCAAAGGGCGCAAGGCTTGGCGTGGTACTCAGTTTTATGATGGGTGTCACCACGCTGTCGCTGCCGTCGATGATAATGCTGAAAAAGGCAATCAAACCGAAGTTGTTAGGCATTTTCATCGAAATCTGTACGGTTGGAATTATCCTTGTGGGATATTTCTTCAATATCATTCAAAACTATATCATTTAGGAGGAAACTTTATGGCACTGTTTGGAAAGAAAAAGGAAGAAGCAAAGGGAGAAAAGTCCTGCTGCTGCGGAAATTTACAGTCTGCAAGTGAGGTCACATCGACCTGCTGCGGTGAAAAGGTTGACGGTATCTGCTGTATCATAGTTCTCGGTTCGGGCTGTAAAGCCTGTCATCAGCTTTATGACAACACTCTGAAAGCTGTGGAAGGGTTGGAAATCGAGGTCGAGTACATCACCGATCTGCAAAAGATCATGGAGTACGGTGCAATTTCAATGCCTGCGCTTGTAATAAACGAAAAGGTCGTGTCGGTGGGTAGGGTTTTGAAGCCTGCGGAGATCTCTGAGATTGTTGAGAAGTATTGAGTGAAAGCAAGATATATGAAGAAACAGTGTGAGACGGCTCTCAGGCTGTTTTCTTTTCTGATGTGAAAATATTTTCTTTCTGTCGATATGCGATTGACTAATTGGCAGTGATGATGTATAATTACTTGTGAGGGTAAACGCTCGGCTTACTCGTGAAAATCGGAATTTAGGAGGAATACTGATGATTGAAGCATTACTGAAACAATTGGAAGGTCTTGTCGGCTCAGATGATTTTGAATTTGAATCGGAAGAAATAATTGAAAAACTGAAAGCCGAGGGTGCAGGTTTTGAAATCGTTGATAATCTGTTCTCGATTATGGAAAAGCATCCTCTTGATGATTTTGGAATGCCCGGTGCGATGGTTCATTTTATTGAGAATTACTATCCTGACTATCTTCCGCTTCTAATAAGTTCTGTACAACGTTCTCCTGCCATGCATACTGTATGGATGCTAAATCGTTGTATTAATGGCAAAAATGATACCGAAAAGCTGTTATCTGTTCTTAAAGATATAGCTAATGATGATAGTTTGGATAAAACAATAAAGGATTCAGCTAAGAGCTTTCTTGATTATCAAACAGGGCGCTAAATTCTGATTTGGTACAATAAAAGAGTAGAAAAGCGATGTGTCCAAAGCATTGCAAAGCTACTCTTTTTTTATTACAATAAGGGAGAAAAGGTCCGGCGTAATTCTGATAGGATTAACACATCCGTGCGATAAACTGTCGACCATCTCTTATTGTAAGCATTCGAGTAAACAGGTTGAAGCATAGCCTTCGTGTAACGAACCAAAATGAGTGTCAATAAGAGTAGTGGTTCTACCTTTTCAAATTCATTCTGAGGAGGAAACACTATGATTAGTATCGGTATCGACATTTCAAAGGAAAAGAGCACTGTTTGTATGCTTCGCCCTTATGGTGAAGTTGTTGAGCCCCCCTACGATGTTGCTCATAACGAGTCAGAGCTAAACGCTCTTATTGAACACATCCAGTCGTTTGATGAGGATGTAAAAGTCGTTCTTGAAGCTACCGGCGGCTATCACCATATTGTCGTATCTAAAATGCTTTCTGCTGGAATCTTCACGGTTGTGGTCAATCCATACATAATGAAGAAGTATTGTGCTGCCACTTTGAGAAAAGCCAAAACAGATAAGATTGACTCAGTGAAGATCGCTCATTATGGCATAGATCACTGGTTTTCTATGACGGCTTACTGTCCACCGGATGAGGTGTATGCTGAATTAAAGCTGCTCGGCAGACAGTATGAGCAATACGTCAGACTGAAAGTCGGCTGCAAGATTCATCTTGCGGATCTGCTTGATGGCGTGATGCCGGGCATTAAGAAAATCTTGACGGGGAATGTTCCTGCATTCAGCACAAAAGATAAGCTCTGTGACTTCGTAGAGAAATACTGGCATTATGACAATATCAAGAAATTAAGTGAAAAGCAGTTTCTTGCAAGCTATGAAAAATGGTCTAAGAAAAAGGGATACCGTTACAATGAAAGTCAAGCGATAGCGATATATCAGCTTTCAAAGAACAATATCCCAACTCTGAAATCCAGTACCCCATCGACTAAAATGCTGGTACTGCAAGCAGTCAAGTCCGTCAGAGATGCCGAACTGACCTTATCTCTTATTATATCACAAATGCAGGAAATTGCAAGTGCTTTACCTGAATACTCTGTTGTGAATGAGATGAAAGGCGTGGGAACAGTGCTTTCTGTGCGCCTGATTGCAGAGATTGGCGATGTCAGGAGATTCCATAATAGCAGTGCTCTGGTGGCTTTTGCAGGAATTGATGCTCCACCGTATGAATCCGGAGCTTTTGTAGGAACCAACCGGCATATCTCAAAACGAGGCTCAGCTACGCTTCGCAAAATAGGTTATGAGATCATGCACGCATTGAAAGTTACAAAACCAACGGAAGATTCTGCTGTCTATGACTTTATGATCAAAAAAGAAAATGAGGGAAAACCAAAACGTGTCGCTAAAATTGCAGGTTTAAACAAGTTCCTGCGCATCTATTACGCAAGAGTAATGGAAGTTTATTGTTGATCTGCTGTACCTTTTCCTTCTAAGCCGAAAAACGATACTGTTATTCGGCTTTATTGTCATGCCTATGTGTTGAAAACTAGTATGTTAAAAAATCTTTTAAAAAGGGCTTGACAAACAGTAACAGGTTTATGATAGTAATTATAGCACAGTATTGAAGGCCTGTCAATAGAAACGCCATAGTACTTCTGACCTTACATCAGAAATACTATGGCGTAAAACTTTTTATACGTACCGTACTTATGCGGGAAGGGCATTC
>CACWRT010000155.1 GCA_902763365.1 uncultured Ruminococcus sp. | reverse complement strand
CACGGTGGACACCCTTGCCCTCAGCTAACACTTCCTACTGCCAAGCGTGTAGCGGACTTTCACCGCCAAGTTACTGCCCATTTCGGGCAAACTAAAAAATAACCGTCAGCGGAAGATCGTTTCCGCTGACGGTTGTTTTGATTTGCAAAACAGTCATAATAATGAAACTATCAGTCCCGACAATGCACCTGCTGAAACTATCGAAACTGTTTTAAATAATGCTGACATTTTTGCAATTTTTGTTTTTGTTAGTATGAGACCTGCGACCAATCCCAATACAAATAAGAATACAGGTAGAGATTTTGAAAATAAACTTGTGCCTGCAAATACTGTACACAAAAACAGCGCAGTGTTGAGTATAGCAAGGGTATACAAAACAGCAGACTTTAACCTGTCTTTTAATGACATCATTCCATTATCACTCTTTCTATATAATCTGATATTCCCTGTAAAACTTCTTTGCTTTCAAAAAACTGTGTATGTGATAAGTTTTTGATTGAATGAAAATCACAGCCTTTCGGATAAACATTTCTGAATTTTTCTGAACTGCTGTAGGGGATTATTTCATCCGATTTTGAAGCGTATATCAATGGACGGGAATCAATTTTTTCAGCAAAATGTATGGCATACATTCTGAAGGCTACGATCCCTCTCAGCGGTCCGTAAAATATATTAAGCCGGCTGTTGTTTATGTCTATCCCGTCAGCATAAGGTGCAAGAAATATAGTTCCGTCAGTGTGTCTTTCAGATGCAACATAATGGGCTGTCCCTGTTCCTATGCTGTAACCCATTATTATTACCTTTTCAGGCTTGTATTTTTTAGTCACATAGTCGTATGTATCCAGTCCGAAGCTTTTCAGACTTTCTTCAGTAGGATATCCATCTGTGTGACCATATCCGGGCATATCAAGCATGATAAAATCACATCCGTGAAAATAATCATAATATACTCCGCCGTAAGTGACCATTTCAATTATTTTATCGGAAGAAACCTCTGCATTTCCGCCGAAGTATAATACAAGCGGAGCATCATCATTTTCTCCGTCTATCATCCATCCCGAAATATTGCCCCGGGAACCTTTGAATGATATCCTTTGGGTTTTTATTTCTTCAGTTATTCCGTTTTCAAGCATTTCATCAGCAAGTTCATTTTTATGCGGATAAAAGATCGCATAGGCGGCAAGAACCGTGAAAAGAACGTAGGCGAGTATAAGAACCGTTAATAATATAGTTATTATTCTCGCCGTAATTCTTATTATAACGGGAGTATTTTTTGTCAGTAAAGGCACGAGGAAGAAAAGCGCAAAAATTACTGCTGATATACAGAGAAAGAACACGACCGCATTAATTCCCCAGATGGGAAAAATCATCCATACCAGTGTACCGACTGACGAGAATAAAAGAGCGTTTACGGCGAGCTCTTTTATTTCTATGTTCTTCTCAGGCTTCCGAGCTTTCATGTGCGATCCTTTCGATCTCTTCTACAGGTAGGTTGAATGCCATTGCGAGGTTTTCAGGAGTTGAATTCGTTGTTTTCAGAAGGGATCTTATAGCGAAAAACTGACTCTTCTTTGATTCTTCTATTGCTTCAGCACGACCTTCAGCACGACCTTCAGCACGACCTTCAGCACGACCTTCAGCACGACCTTCTGCCAGCCCCTGAGCTATTCCTTGCTCTTTTCCTTCTACAATAGCTTCCTGCCGTGCCAGTTCAGCGTATTCGTTTATCAAGTCTTCAATAAGTTTTGTCATATTCTCATCTTCTCCTTTCAATTGTTTTACGTAACTGCATCTGCCTGCAAGTACATTGTTGTACATTTCCTCTGATCTTGTACAGAAGAAGTCATGAATAAGTTTTCCAATGTCAGAATCAGTACCCTTGTAACTGCCGTTTACATATATGATTTCTGAACCATCGTCGACTGTAATGCCTGTTTGCAAAATAACTCTTTTGATATTGTAAAGCGGAAGTCCCGCTCCTATAATATCGTTCTCTGTAAAAAATATAACATATGAATCCGGTATATCTGTAAATTTTTTATTTTTTTCCAGAATTGTGGTGTCAATTATACTGCTGTGGAATCGTGCACGCTTATAAGAGGCTCCTTCATCGGCTCTTTGGATTTCGATGTTATAGTATTTGCCTGATTTATCCTTTGCTAAAATATCAAGCTTCAGTGATCTTCCTGCAATGTTTCCTATTTCCTTTTGTGTTGCCGAGGAAACGACTTCAATATCATTCCTGTTTAATATAATTCTCAGAATCTCCCGTATTCCTTCGTTGAATCCGTCAAAAAAATGAGTCATAAAGAAATCATCTATCAGTCTCAGTTTCTGAACCACGGCGTATATTCGGTTTCTGTCCGGTATCATTTTGATCACATCCTGAACATTATTCTATTTTTATTGTACAACAAAACAGAATAATTATCAATACATTAATAAAAAATCGTTAAGTTTAACTATAAATTATATTTCTTCTATACCGTTTTCTCCGAAATGTAAAATTCTGTCGCATATTTTAAGCGCGGCAGGACGGTGTGTTACTATCAGAACTGTTTTATCCGTCATTTCTCTGAGATTATTCAGTAAAGCTGCTTCTGTTTTTGTATCCAAAGAGCTTGTTGCTTCGTCGAGAATGATCACAGGACTGTCTGAAAAAATTGCTCTTGCAACAGCGATTCTCTGCATCTGACCTTCAGAAAGGCCCGTACCTCTTTCTCCGAGAACTGTATCTGTTTTGTTTTCAAGCTTTGAAACGAAGTCATAGGCGCAGGCGATTTTCAGTGCCTTTTCGATTCTTTTATTATCCTGACTTCCCATAGGATCTGCAAAACTTACTATATCACGTATCGTTCCGCTCATTAGTCTGTTACCCTGAGGAACGTAGGCAAAAAGTCTGTGCATATCTGCTCTCAGTTCTTCTTTTGAACCTGTTCTTGTAGTGTAATATCTTTCACCGCTGTCGGGGCGGTAAATACACATCAGAAGTTTCAATACTGTAGACTTGCCGCAGCCGCTCGGACCCGTAAAGGCGGTGTATTCTCCTTTTTTAATATCTACCGTCACATTATTCATGACAACAGGCATATCCTTTTTTGAGAGTCCTTCTGTTTTATCAGATGGGGGATAGTAAGTAAAGCTTGCATTTTTCAGACCGAAGGAAGCCAGTTCCTCATTGTACAGTTTTTTGATTGTTTCAGGTGAGACAGATTTTTCTTCTATCTCATTATCGAATTCTTCAATCTCCATCAGTCTTTCTGCGCTTGCAGTCATAGCGTAGATTTTCGGAAGATATCCCGAGATACTTGCAAAAGGCGATTGTATCTGAGAGATAAGCTGAGTTACAGCAGTAAGTGTACCGTAGCTTATGGTACCGTTCATGATGCCCCAGCCGCAGTAGCATACACCGAAGAGATACATGAAGTTCATAGCTGTACCGAAGCCTGTGTTGCAAATATTGGATAACTTATTTCGTTTCATTCTTGCTTTTTTATGTTCCAGTGCTTTATCGGCGGCTTCCATTTCTGTCCTGTCTTCTGCAGCGAAGGAGCGAATGATCATCATGCTGCCCAGCCTTTCCTGTAAAAAAATTCTGAGAGCGCCGTCTTTTTCCTGCATATTTTTATGCAGTCTTTTAAGCACCTTGCGAAAACCATATGTAAAGAAAACCATTGCAATGCCTCCCGGGATGATGATAAAAGCGAACCGGGGCTCAAGTATGAATATCATTATCATAGCACTGATCATTTTTACGGACATTCCTGAAATGCCCGGGAGAATTTCGGTATAGGAATTTGCAACGACTACAGTATCGTTTGTAAGACGGTTCAGCCATTCTCCCGAATGTATTGCACTTACGGTAGCATAATCTTTTCTGAGCAGATTTTTCATCATTCTCATTTTAAATATGTTTTCCAGGTCTGCTCTTGACAATTCTGAGAGCCATCTTATAACAGCTCGCATAGACAATTGTAGGATAACAAGCAGAATAACAAAAATCACATTGATCCAGAATCCGTGAGGATCGTTATTCACAGCGCTGTCAACAATATTTCTGAGAAGCAAAGCGTAAAGAACACCGCTTCCGCCGTGAAGCGCCTGAATTATTATCAGAATAAGAATATAGTAACGTTTTCTGCCCGGAACGTCATAAAGCCATTTCAGAGTTTTATTCTTTTTCATTTCCAAAAAACACTCCGATCTCCATAATCTATACAATTATCCTACACCAATCCCTCCTCCTTGTCAACCGCCGCCAGCGGCCCGGCGAGCCGCCGGTCCCTAAACGCGGGTATCGCTCCGCTTCGCATCCGCTCTGAACTCGCTGCTCAGGCTTTACTGTCCGCGTATCAGGCTTCTTGAGCAACTCATTTTTTACCATTG
>CACWRT010000154.1 GCA_902763365.1 uncultured Ruminococcus sp. | reverse complement strand
AGCTGCCAATGTGCTTATCGCACCGCACACAAGCATGATATCAGGTGAATATGTACCGAAAAACACAGAAACAAGAATTGCCGCAAGCTGTCCCAGAATACAGCCGGCATTTTCTGAAAATGTCGTTGGAGCTTTATCATATTTTACAGATTGCTTTAACTTTTTGGTTATAGTACAGACCGTACCGCCGCATAAACCTGTAAACAGCGTATCCGTGACAAAACTCATAGACAGCAAAATAACAACGATAGCAGTTTGTCCGATATAGAAAACGGTCATGCTCTTTTTTGTCAGCCGTGAAAAAATATGTTCTGACAGTATGTATATTATCTGTGTACTGCAGAAGATCAGAATACCTGCAATACTCCCAAAGGCTACAGGGCTGCGGGTGAAGGCATAGCCAAGAGCATCAATTACCGGAGGCTGTTTGCTTAACGCAAGGCTTACGGCGGCAATGGTTATATGTGTATAGCAAAAGTAATGAAGCTGATGAAACAGTATAGCAATAGAATATCCGCACTTAAAATCAGGTACAGTAAAATGATATTCCCTGTCGGTGTATTTTGTCAGTCCGCAGAAAGCTATAACTACAGCCACAAAAAGAATTATCTGAGGTCTGAAAGCTGCAAGCGGAGAGAGTGCAAAGCCTGCCACACGGAAAAAACGCTTTAAAAGGCTATGTTCGCCGCTTTTTATGCTGTCTTTGACAGTCTGTATTACCGCCGACAGCAGAAATAAACAAAGACAGGTCAGAACAAACCCAAAAATATCAGGCATAGGAACTGCAGTCAATATTACTGCCGCAATCAAAGCTGCAGAACAAAATCCAAAAAGTACTTTTTTAGAGAGTGAAAATGACTTCGGGAACAGTTTTCCCAGATAGTATGCAAGCGGATAGCAAAGTATCTGCCATAAGGGCATAGCATGAGCAAGACCGAAAGATATCCAGCCGCATTCCAGTATGCCGGTTATCATGTTTAGTAAACAGAACATATTTTTCATTCCTTTCAGGATTTTTCAGAAATGAGCATTATACGGACATAAAAATACTGTGAGGACTGCTGTATGAACGGCAGTCTCACAGTATTCTGGTTAATCAGACAACGACTTTACCGGTTTCTATATCATGGCAGTATCGTTCAAACAAAGAGCGTGTCAGACTTGTCTTATGATACCGCTCCAGAATTTCATCACGATGGCTTACTCCTTTTATCAGAACATCACTTTTTTTGGTAAGAAGCCAGTTTCCGTTACCGAGAGCTCTGATCTTCCATTCCTTGCCGTATCTCTTGTAAATGTCATTTGCCTTTCCTTGTACTTTCATAGACTGGCTCTCAATATAAATCTTATCGCCATAAACTATATCCATTATCCCTCAGCTCCTTTCCTTTATGTATTCTGTCCGTCTTTCCTGCAGGCATTTATCAGGGAAGAAATGCCGCCCAGAAGGCTTCCGACTGCCATAGCAGCAGCAATAATATTTTTTATCATAACGGTGCAGCTCCTTTCTTTCATGTTGTGGGTGTGTCTTTTTTAAGGATTTTTATCACTGAGGCAACTCCGCCCAGGATAGAACCTATTATTTCAATGATGCTGATGACATCTGTTGGGGAAACGATCTCCTCTGTAACATTATTTTTTGACATAATATCAGGCTCCTTTCTGTTTTGCCGTATCCTGTGTGCGTACCGTGAATTACTGCTGCTTTGTTTTGCTTATTCTGATTGAGACCACCTATAAGCCTGCCGAAGGTTTCAAATGTGTTGTTGTCCATAATGCATTCTCCTTTCAGATAAAGCCGGTTGGTTTATTTCGTTTCGGTATAATTATGATAACATATAAATAGTTATTTTTCAAAGGTATGTTACAAGTAGTATTTCTAACCTTTTATCACATAAAATCGCATATTTAAGTGTTATTTATAATAAATTCTTGAAGTTTATCTTACCTTGTGGTAAGATAAATAAGAGGTGATATAAAGCTATGACAGAAATAACAGGAAAATCAGTTTATATAAGTTTGAGCATAGACATGTATGAAACCATACTGAAAGATATAAGAGTATTCCGTTGTGGAAGTAAAGCAGGAAATGACAGTTATAAACTTTCATATTCGCAGTTCCTGAAAAGGATTTTTTTGAATTTATATAATAAAAAAGAAGTAATGGAATATGTTAAAGAGTGTGTAAAAAGATATGAAAAGAAGATAGAGCAGCACAAAAAGAAATCCGGAAAAAATAAGAATCACGGAGAAGTTATCAAATTAGGAAATAATATCATATGTAAGCTTATCGAACAAATAAGCGGATTTGACGATAATCTTCTTGAAATACTGTTTTTTACTGCTGAAAATTCAAATATAAAAAAAGTTATAGAAAAAGTGAAAGAAAATAGCTCCCTGGATGGTTTTCAGGAGTATGAACTCCCGAACGGTGCGGCTCTTGCATTGATATTTGTGTCAAATATTGAATATTACTGTAATTTGAGAATGATTGAAAGAGAGAAAATAATATATCGCAGGGAAATAGAAGACATTGAAACATATATCAAAAATAAAAATATCATTACTATACGAAAGAATAATGGTCAGATAGTCACAGTACTTCCGTACAGGATCGGTATTGTGGATGAGAGTAACCGTCATTGTCTTGCATGCTTCAGGATAAAGAAAGAATCAGAAGGTTGGTATTTTGAAAAAACGGAAACCGTTCCTATAAAGCAAATAGTTCCCTATGATGCAGAATGTCTTTTTAAAAAGTATGAGATAATAGATCCTGAAAAAGATATACATTTTTACGCCAAAGAGAAAAACTGGGAGAAATGTGATTCTTATTCCAAAATGGTAAGTTATATTGATAAAAGAATAAGCTGGGACGGTTATGAATATTTATCTGCTCCTTTAGAACAGGTTTTCGTTAAGCTGACACCAATGGGATTTGAAAAACTGGATGAATGGAATGATTTTAGACCTGAATATGAAATCGATAAGGATGATACTGGCGTTATCAAATTCAGAGCGACATTTTTGCAGACAGTCAGGTATTTTTTTAAATTCGGTGATGATGCAACAATCACCGATCCTAAAAATTATGTAAAACAATTTAAAAGTCTGCTCAGGAAGATGAATAATAATTATAATCCTGTGCCGGAAAATGAAGTTCGTGTCAGACTTACAAAAAAAGGTTTTGCTATTCTGGCTGAAAGGGATGATATGCGTCCGGATTACGTGACTGATGAGAATGACAATAAAATTATCATATTCAAATCCGACTTTCTCAGCACCTTCCGTTATTTTTTCAAATTCGGCAAAGAAGCCAGGATCACATCTCCGCAGGAATACATCAAAGACTTCAAGAATGCTCTGCGAAAGCTGAGTGATATTTACGAAAAAGATAACGGCAGCTCCCAAGATCAGAACGATTGAAAAAACAGAGAATAGGTATTAAAATATACACAAGGCAGGTGAATTATTATGAAAAAATCAAAGGTCAAACTTAACGGTGTGAAAGCGGTATATCATATCAGTCCGGATGTAAGAGTTATAGCTGCTTTCGGCAGAGGGAACAATTCCGTACTTGACAAACGCATAGAAAACGGCACCATTGAAGAATTACAGAATCATTCGGATATAGATGTCAACATCAGCCGAAAAACATACTCTTTCCGCAAGAAAAGCCTGAAAAAAGATGCCGGACAGTTCAGTGTTCCGGATAATACCAATGATCAGCTGGGAATCAGAACTGAGCTTGAAAAAGAAATATTCGGCGGGAATTTTGATGATAATATACATATACAGGCGGCTTATGCGGTGAATGATATTATAAAGATGCTGTCTGTTGCCGCAAATCTTGCCGAAACAGCCATAAACGGACTTGACAGAAAAAATACTGAAAATGATATGATCGGTTTTTATATAATCCCTCACATCACATATCAAACATACGCAGGCAATAAAAAACCTAAATTTGACGAATTCATAGGACGTGTAAAAGCACAGGGAACATTTTCTTATTTTCCGGATATATTACCGAAATTTAAAGAAGAATCTGAAGAAGAGAGTGACAATGAAAAACTGTATTATATCATGTGCATTATCAGCCTGATACGCAATTCAGCCACCCATTCAAAAAGCAGTAATTCCGATACTACAGACTATATTTTCGGAGAATTCAATTCCGTCAATAAAGAGGCCTTGACAGCAACAGCCGATAATCTGATAAAAAGCAAGATAGATTTCATCAACAACAAAGGATTCAGCAAAAATCAGAAAAACAATATTTACAGACTCCTGAAAGCCAAAGCAGATACACCGGAAAATACTGCCAGACTTATCCGCAGGCTTTATGCCTTCACCATACGGAAGCAGGATAAAAACCTCGGTTTCAGTCTGAAAAAGCTGAGAGAATGTGCCATCCGTTCCATAGAGGACATGAAAGGCTTACTCGGTGATACATATGATACTGTCAGGAGCAAGCTTTATACACTGGTGGATTTTGTTGTTTACTCGTATCTGAAATACCATAAGGATGGAAAAAAGTTCTCCAAAGAAATGGTAGAACAGCTCAGAGCCGCCGAAAGTGACAAGGACAAAGATGAAATCTATCGTGACGAGGCTAAAAAGCTGTATAACATTAGAATAATCAAACAGACTATCAATGCACTGATAAGTGATATTAAATCAGACTTTGATCAGCCTAAGCGTGGCAATGAATGCTATCAGCCTATCAATGATGGTATGAAAGAGGCGGAAAAAGATTTTATTACAACCGATCAATTAAGCCTTTTTACAAAATTCATTTATGTACTGTGTCAGTTTCTTGACGGCAAAAACATCAATATCCTTTTGTCCTCACTTATCAGCAAATTCCAGCAGATAGAAGCTTTCAACGGTGATATCAGAAAGCTGAATCTGAATATCAGGGATGACGGAAAAATCGGCTATGACAGCAAAAAATATTCCATTTTTGAAAAAAGCGGACAGATAGCTGATGATCTTGATAGGCTCCGGGGTGTCATCAAAATGGATATCAACGACCTGAACGCATACGAAACCATGATAAAAGATGCCCTTCGGGTTATTGGTGTCGATGAAAGTGACATCGAAAGTATTTATCAGACACATTTCAAAACACAAGACAAAAAAGACAGCGTATCGGGCTTTTTCAGGAATAATATCATCAATTCCAGACGTTTCCGGTATATCATAAAATATATCAATCCTTCGGACGCATACCGTATCATTCAGAATGAAAATGTCAGAAACTATGTTTTAGGCAGAATGAATGATGCCATTATAGACCGCTATGCCTGCTCTGTTGGTGTTTCTACAACGCAGGACAAAAGAAAAGAGCTTTCGGATATCTTGTCAAAGGTAAAATTCGATAATTTCACAGAGCTGACATATATCAATCCAAAGGATAGAAATAAGGGCCAAAAGGCAAAGGAAAGAGAAAAGCCCAAAGCCATTCTCGGATTGTATCTGACAATCGTTTATCTTGTTGTCAAAAGTCTTGTGCGTATCAATTCACAGTATGTTATGGCGGTATATCATCTTGAAAGAGACAGCCGGCTGTGTGGTGTCAGTTCAAATAATAATTATCCTTTATCCATGACGAACCATTACTGTGACCGTAATCTGCTGAAAGAAAAGCATATTGTAAAGCTGAAAAGATACCAAAACACACCACAAAAAATTTGTACAGACTACCGCAACGCAATAGCACACCTTTCCGCAGTAAGAAAGGGCGTAAAATATATCGGAGATATACAAAAAGCAAACTCTTATTTTGGAATTTATCACTACTGTATGCAAAAACTCATTTATTCAGCTAACGGACAGCCGTTTGCAGAATTTGTGCGTTCCATATTCGGCGATGAAAAGGAGCTTGATAAGCTCAGAAACGGCAGTTATTCACAGGCAATACTCCGTGCATTGAATTATCCTTTCGGATATAATCCGGCAAGGTATAAGAACCTCAGCTATGAGAAAATATTCATGCGGGCATGGCAGGACGAGGATACCAATAAAAAAACGTGTCACGAAAATATTGTATAATAAAGCTGTCGAAAGACACACAATCTCCTGTTTTTAGCACTGTATCTGCCATATAGGTTAAATACCACCTAAGAATGAGGGGGTTCTATAACCCGATGCGTGTAACTCTGTCCGGAATTGGGTTAAATACCACCTAAGAATGAGGGGGTTCTATAACCGATTGTCTTATCAATTCTGAGTCTCTGAGTTAAATACCACCCAAGAACGAGGGGGGTCTATAACTGCCTATCTACGTAACCCCTTCTGGAATCAGTTAAATACCACCTAAGAACGAGGGGGTTCTATAACCAAGGTCATCGTCGTAACCACCTTCCATTAGTTAAATACCACCCAAGAATGAGGGTGGCTCTGCCTGAAAGGCACAAAAAATCCCCGACAAAATGAAAGCTCACTTTGCCGAGGTCCACTAATTTTCGTTTCCCCACGGAAACAACACAATCCCCTGTTCTTGAAAACAAAAAAAGCTGTGAAGAAAGATGCACTTGACATCTGTTCTTCACAGCTGATTTTTTATACCTGTTATTGTCGTTGTATTATCCAACAATTCCAAACACCAATAAAATATATTTATAAAACACCAAAAAGGACAATTACAAACATTTGTAATTGTCCTTGA
>CACWRT010000153.1 GCA_902763365.1 uncultured Ruminococcus sp. | reverse complement strand
GTAGCTTTAGCGTATTACGTGCCCCTTAAGGGGCGGCTGGTGAAGTGCCCTTTTAGGGCTGATATAAAACCACCGGCTTCGCCGGTGTGATATTTATTGACAGGTGTGCTGATATGTGATATAATAACAATGCTGTATTTGCGGGTGTGGTGAAATTGGCATACACGGCAGTTTTAGGTGCTGCTTCCGAGAGGAGTGCAGGTTCAAGTCCTGTCACCCGCACCATTTTAAGAGGCTCATCAGAGCTTCTTTTTTTGCTTTTTATTAAAAAGTATTGCAATCCGATATACATTGTGGTATAATAATATCAAGAAAGGTGGTGGCATTATGGCTGTTAAAAGTTCAAATGTAATTGCAAGGGTAGAACCGGAGATAAAGGAACAAGCAGAAGCCATACTTTCAAAACTCGGTATTTCGGCATCTAATGCAATAAATATGTTTTACAGACAGATAATTCTTTGGAATGGGTTACCGTTCAGGCCTTCAATACCTTACAGTGCTCCAAAAGCTCTTGATGAAATGAGTAAAGAAGAATTTGATGCCAAGCTGTCAAGAGGACTTGAGCAGGCTAAAGCCGGAGATGGAGTACAAGCAGACGAGTTTTTTGATTCTCTGAAAGAGGAGATATTGAAGTCTTATGTCTGAATCATATAGCGTTATTATTACGCCTGAGGCTCAGAGTGATATTTCTAAAATCATTCACTATATCGCTGGAGAGTTGAAAGCTCCGCAGGCTGCTGTTAATTTGAATGATCTGTTTTTAAAGAGTATCAAAGATCTGGCTGTTTTTCCAAAACGTAATAAGGTCATAGATGAAGAACCTTGGGGCAGTGAAAAAATCAGAAAGCTTATCGTAAAGAATTATTATGTCTATTACAATGTTAATGATTTAACTCGAACCATTAGCATTATCGCTGTCATATATGCTGGAATGGATCAAACAAAACAAATAAATAAACGCAGCAAAACTAAATAGTAAATAACATAGGCTGATGCGATCTGATATGCACCAGCCTTGTATTATTTTATTTGCCTATTGACTTGTTTGTTCTGCCGTGATATAATGAATGCAGACAATTTGATATGGGAATGATGTTCTCCCCTGGGAAACCTAAACCGCTTATTCAAGCTGATGACTTCTGCGTTTTACGCAATAGTTATCGGCTCTTTTTTATTCTGTTTGGAGGTATTATTATGATTTTATCACTTGCGGTCATTTTTCTTGTCGGTTTGTCTGCCGCTGCAATATTTGAGAAAATAGGATTGCCTCGTATAATTGGTATGCTTGGCGTAGGAATCGTGGTAAGTCCATATGTTCTTGACCTGCTCGACTCGAAAATACTCGGCATATCCTCAGAGCTTCGGCAGATAGCACTTATCATTATACTGATAAAAGCGGGATTGTCGCTTAACCTTTCAGACTTGAAGAAGGTTGGCAGATCTGCTGTGATGATGTCATTTGTTCCTGCGTGCTGTGAGATAGTCGGATATATTCTGTTCGCTCCGCTTCTGCTCGGTGTGAACCGTATTGAATCAGCTGTCATGGGTGCGGTACTGAGTGCTGTCTCTCCTGCAGTCGTCGTGCCGAGAATGGTGAAACTGATAGAAGAAAAATGTGGAACACAGAAAAGCATTCCGCAGATGATTCTTGCAGGAGCGTCCTGTGATGATATCTTCGTTATCGTGCTGTTCTCCACATTTGTGACGATGGCGCAGGGCGGCTCGGCAAAAGTCACTGACTTTTTGAATATCCCCATATCCATAGTTCTCGGCGTTCTGCTCGGTGCGGCAGTCGGACTTCTGATTTATTTTCTCTTTGAAAAATCATACCAGAACAAGCTCAAAATCAGAAACAGCACAAAGGTTATTATCCTGCTCGGAACATCCTTTTTGCTGATGAGTGTTGAAAATCTTGTGAAGCCCTATGTTGCCATGTCGGGATTGCTTGCTGTTGTAGCTATGGCTTGCGTGGTGAAGCTGAAAGCCAACAAGAGCGTTTGTGCAAGACTGTCTGAAAAGTTCGGCAAGCTGTGGATAGCCGCCGAAATAATGCTGTTCGTGCTTGTAGGTGCTGCTGTTGATGTTCGCTACACACTTACGGCAGGCGGTATGGCGGTTCTGATGATATTCATAGCTCTCGCTTTCAGGTCTGTGGGTGTAGTCTTATGTATGGTCGGCACGGAGCTTAACACAAAAGAACGTTTCTTCTGTGTGATAGCCTATCTTCCGAAAGCAACGGTGCAGGCAGCTATAGGCTCGGTACCGCTGTCGCTTGGTCTGCCATGCGGAAAGATAGTGTTATCAGTTGCGGTGCTTGCGATTCTGATCACAGCTCCGCTTGGCGCTCTAGGAATCGACCGCAGCTATTCTTTCCTTTTATCGACCGATATCGGTACTGAAAACAATAGAAGACAAAAAAGTGAGGCTGATGCAGTTTGATCTGCACCAGCCTTTCTTTTTATACCTGTTCGTCATCATACTTTGTCACGCTCTGCTCGAATGCACCGTTGAATATAAACTGCACATCAAGGCTCTTGTCCTCGTTTTGATGCACAAGCACCTTTTGCACCAGCATACGCAGATCGGAGTCCGATATCTTCGGCTGAGAAAGTATCTCGTCAAGCAGCTCGGCAGTTGAGCGCAGCTGGCTGCTCTTTTGGGAACTTACCTCATCAAGCCGCCTGCATTCGCTTATCCTGTTTTGGAGTTTCTTAATTTCGCCCTCACGCTTTTTTATCATCTCGCTGTACATATCAGCGTGAGCCTTGTCGGTTATGCGCTCCATAAGGATCTGTTGTATCTGCTCCTGAAGCAGATCTATCCGCTGGGTGTACTGCTGTATCCGCTGCTCGAATCTTGGTTTGTTCTTCTGCCACTCCCTGACTATCCTTTCGTACCTTTTGCTGTCCTCTTTGATCCTGTCACGCAGACGGTACAGCTCATCGGTCACACATTTGTCCAGCTGACTTTCGTGTATTCGGTGGGGAGTGCAGTACTGCTTGCCGTATCTGTGGTGGCTGTTGCAGGTGTACTCAACATACCTGTCATCGCCCTTGCCTCGCCACTTGGCAATAAGTATCGCACCGCAGTCAGCACACTTTATCATTCCCGAGTATCTGTGCAGCGTACCTCCGATCTTTGTGCGGCAGGTGTTTGCCATTCTGCTCTCTATGACCGCCTGCACCTTGTTGAAGGTCACCTTGTCGATTATCGCAGGGACAAAATCTTAGTGTCGGAATCGTTCTTCCTCGGGAACGACTTTCTTGGTCTTGTAGATCTTGCTGGTGACCGTCTTGTGATTAACAAGGGTGCCTGTGTATATCTCGGTGGTCGACGGATTATTGATAGTAGTCTGTGCCCACAGGAACTTCTTGCACATCTGTGTCCGCTGTGCGCCTATCTTTCTGTGGGAGTAGAACTCGGGAGACTTGACACCACGTCTGTTCAACTCCTTTGCGATAGACGACAGCCCACGCCCTTGGAGATAGGAGTGGTATATCTCTCTGACTATGTCGGCGGCTATCTCATCGACTCTGACTTCACCTGTGAGCTTGTCCTTGTAGTACCCCATCGGGAGATTGACTATCAGCCCTTGTTTTTGCTTCTGGTTGATGCCCGTTCTTATCTTTCTGCCGATGTCCTTGGCATAGAAGTCATTGTATATCTGCTTGAATCCTATCAGCAGATCGTCATCCTCATCGCTGGTATCTATCCCCTCGGTGACGGAATACACCTTGACATCGTTCTGCCGCAGGTGGTCGATGAACAAGGCAGTCTGCGTTCTGTGTCTGCCAAGTCTGCTCAGATCCTTGACGAGCACCAGCTCGACTATCCCTTTGTCAACAGCTTTTTCAAGCTCCTCAAGACCTTTTCGATTGAATGACATTCCCGATACGTTGTCATCAAAGCTCTCACCGACTATCTCCAGACCTTTCTGCTGTGCGTAGTCAACAAGTATCTGTCTTTGATTCTGCAGGCTGTTCATTTCACTGTCCTCATCACGAGACAGCCTGTAATATAACCATGTTTTCAAGTTTTTTTATCCTTTCATTTTTTAGAAATGCACAAGCCTATGCCGATATTGCAAGCTCTGTTTCTGCTGCGGCATCGTAAGAGTCTGCACCGCTTTCGTTCAGAAAGTCGATCAGCAGCGACTCAATAAAAGTGTCGAACAGATCAGTCCTGCCGTTGTAATCAACAGTTACAGAATTGATAACAGGCATAAGGCATCTGCGTTTTGAGTTTGTTTTAACAGTATTTGTAGTCATAGCATCTGTTCCTTTCTCGGTAGATTTTTGGCACGTGCGCAGTGTAGTGTTTGCGTACCACACACACTACCACAACCCTTTTTGAATATCCAGCGTTTACGCACTTTTTTCAGAAAGATCTACCTTTTGGACAGAAAGAAGCTGCTCGGTGTTGGTCAAACTATCTGAATCCAGATAGCTTTT
>CACWRT010000152.1 GCA_902763365.1 uncultured Ruminococcus sp. | reverse complement strand
TGATGAGCAGGTACAGAGAGAGCAGTATGATGCTGCAATAAAGAAAGCGTACAAAGATGAGGGTATAGCCGAAGGCATGGAAAAAGGTATAGCTGAGGGCATGGAAAAAGGTATAGCCAAAGGTGTATTCAATACACTTGTAAGTCTTGTGAAAGACGGGTTGCTTTCAATTGGAGAGGCTTCAAAGAGGGCAAATCTTAGTATATCGGAATTCGAGGAAATGACAGGACTGAGCAGAGCATGAGGTAGTCACTATGATGTCAGAGTTATTTGATGAGCAGGTACAGAGAGAGCAGTATGATGCTGCAATAAAGAAAGCGTACAAAGATGAGGGTATAGCCGAAGGTGTATTCAATACACTTGTAAGTCTTGTGAAAGACGGGTTGCTTTCAATTGGAGAGGCTTCAAAGAGGGCAAATCTTAGTATATCGGAGTTCGAGGAAATGACAGGACTGAGCAGAGCATGAGGTAGTTACTATGATGTCAGAATTATTTGATGAGCAGGTATGTTGGTGTTTGAAAATAAGAAAATATATGTTATAATATCAAGGGATGCGATAATTATTCATTATTAATTATTCATTATTAATTAAAAAAAGAGGTCTTATTTATGAAAAAAGAGTATGACGTAATAATAATAGGCACGGGGGCTGCGGGACTTTATGGTACGCTTCAGTTTCCCGAAGAAATATCGGTACTTCTTGTTTCAAAAAGAGAATTATCGCTTTCAAACAGCTCGTTGGCTCAGGGAGGAGTTGCGGCTGTTCTTGATACTATCAAGGATGATTACCGTCTTCATTATCGTGACACACTGACGGCAGGAAAAAACAAAAATAATCCCGCTGCTGTTGAGGTTCTTGTAAAAGAAGGTCCGGGAGATGTACTCAAAATAAAAGAGCTTGGTGTGGATTTTGATCTTGATGAAAACGGAAAAATGCAGAAAACTCTTGAGGCAGGACATTCACGCCATCGTATAGTTCATCACAAGGATTCTACCGGAAAAGCCATAACCGATGCGCTGATAGAAGCTGTGAAAAACCGTCCGAATACGGATATATGCGAAAATACACTGCTTTATAAGCTTGAAAAAACCGAAAGAGGATTTATTGCTGGACTGCTGAGTGAAAACGGCGAAAGCTGCTGCGTAGCCGGGCATTATTGCATAATGGCTTCCGGCGGTATTGGAAGAGTGTATAAATACACTACAAATTCTGCCATAGCTACAGGTGACGGCATAACATTTGCAAAAATGCTTGGCGCAGAAATAAAGCACCTGAGCTGGATACAGTTTCATCCCACAGCTTTTGCAGCGGAAAATGACCGTGAACGCTTTCTGATAAGCGAGGCAGTAAGGGGAGAGGGCGCATATCTGCTGAATTGTGACGGAGAACGCTTTGCGCATAAATATGATGAGCGCGGCGAGCTTGCGCCGAGGGATGTAGTGTCTGATGCTATAATGCGTGAATCCATTGCAAAGAACAGCGAAAAGTTTTACCTTGACATAACACATAAAGACCCTGATTTTATAAGAAAACGTTTCCCGATGATATATGAAAAATGTCTTGAGGAAAATATAGATATAACCAAGGATTACATACCCGTATTCCCCTGCCAGCATTATCTTATGGGCGGCATTGATGTTGATCTCAATGCACGCACCTGCGTTGACCGTCTTTATGCCGCAGGTGAATGCAGCCATACAGGTGTACACGGTGCAAACAGACTTGCGAGCAATTCTCTTCTTGAAGCACTTGTATTTTCCCGCCGTGCGGCTCAGGATATAATGAAGCGTATGCTTGATGAGGATAATTCTCCGATAGTTATGCCCGATAATAAAGATGATCTCAGCGGCAGACAGCTGCCTCACGGATACCGCACAGAAATAAGGGAACTTATGCAGGACTGCCACTTTGTTATAAAAAAGCCCGAAAAGGTTCCCGGAAACCTTGTTCGTGCAAAGGAAATTCTTGACGATCTTATAAACGGCGGCTATGAGATCAACCGTGATTACATAGAAGCAAGAAGCCTCGCCTACGTCGCCGTAACTGTTCTCCAAGAAATACTTTCTTGAATCAACAGTGAAGAGTTTTAAAAATCAGGAGTCAGGAGTTAGGAATTAATGGCGGTGATTTTTTTCGCCGCCGTTGTTTTTTGTTTCGTGCAGCCATAATTATTCACTAAAAAAGCTTTTCTTAAAAAACTTAAATTAACCTTAAATTAACCTTGAAATTTTTTAATGTTATCATAATAAATTGTTTACTAAATGCTAACAAACTGTTACCAAATTATGAACAAACCTGTGATATTATTATATCAGAACAAAACAAGAGTTGCTCTGACGACTTAGAGTACAGAGCCTGTTAAAATTTGATTATGACTGCAGCAACTATAAAAAAGCATCCGCTCCTTTAATCGGGGGCGGATGCTTTTTTGCAGGTATTATCTGACGTCGTGCGCATAGAATAGAATATCATACAATAATTTTGTTACGGCGGTGAGATAATGAAGAAATACAGACCATTTATCATTTCTTTTGCGATCACATTTGCGGCGGCAGTCATAGGCGGTATCGTTACCTATTCGGGTATGGAGAGCTATTCAAGGCTGATACAGCCGCCTCTGTCGCCGCCGGCGTTTTTGTTTCCCGTGGTGTGGACGGTACTGTATGCACTTATGGCTTTTGGGGCTGCAAGAGTGTACAGGAAAACAGGTACAGTAAAAACAGCGCCTTTGTATGCCTTTGCAGTACAGTTGGTGCTGAATGTGGGATGGAGCATAGTATTTTTCGGGCTCGGACTCTACTGTGAGGCTTTTGTGTGGCTTCTTATATTGTTGGCAGCGGTGATCGTGATGACGGTTTTATTTTACCGTACAGACCGCTTGTCGGGACTTTTGCAGATCCCGTATATTCTGTGGCTCGCTTTTGCGGCATATCTCAATCTTTCGATCTGTATAATAAATTTTGCATAATATTTCCCCATTTTTATCCCTGTACGGGTGGGGTTATTATTCAAATAAGGAAAAATATATAACCGCAGGCAGCGGAAAGATCTCGTGATTGCCTGCGGTTTGTTTTTTATTATAGATTACACTCAGAAATTCTTGATAAGAGCGCAAACAGCGTCGCCCATTTCAGTTGTTGTGACTTTTTTCGTGCCCTCGGTGTAGATGTCGGGGGTTCTTGTGGTTTTGAGAACTTCGGCAACAGCTGTCTCTATAGCGTCAGCAGCCTTGGGTTCATCAAGAGAATAACGCAGCATCATAGCAACAGACAGGATCGTAGCCAGGGGATTGGCAATACCCTGACCTGCGATATCGGGCGCACTGCCGTGGATAGGCTCATACATACCGAGTTTTGTACTGTTAAGACTTGCAGAAGCCAGCATACCGATAGAACCGCTTATCATAGAGGCTTCATCAGAAAGTATATCGCCGAATATATTAGAAGTAACGATAACGTCAAACTGTTTTGGGTTTCTGACAAGCTGCATAGCACAATTGTCAACATAAAGATGATTCAGCTCAACTTCGGGATATTCCTTGGAGAGCTCTATCATAGTTTTTCTCCACAGTCTTGAGGAATCCAGAACATTAGCCTTGTCAACACTTGTAAGCTTTTTGTTTCTTTTCATAGCCATATCAAAAGCGACTCTTCCGATACGTTCTATCTCATTGACGTTATATTTCTCTGTATCGTAAGCAGCTTCCACACCGTCTTCTTCAAAGTTTCCTCTTTTGCCGAAATAGATACCGCCGGTAAGCTCTCTTACTATCATAATATCCATAGCGTCACCGATAATGTCGGCTCTCAGGGGAGAAGACTCTCTCAGCGGCTCAAAGATAACGGCAGGACGCAGGTTGGCGAAAAGTCCCAGAGCTCCTCTTATACCCAGCAGACCTGCTTCCGGACGGTTGTTACCGGGCTGAGTGTCCCATTTTGGACCGCCTACTGCGCCGAGGAGAACGCTGTCACTTGCTTTGCAGGCATCAATGGTTTCCTGCGGAAGGGGAACACCCGTTGCGTCGATAGCGCATCCGCCGAGAAGCGCATCTTTGTATGTTACTGTAAATCCGAATTTGTCGGCTGTGACATCAAGAACTTTTACGGCTTCGTTAACTATTTCGGGACCTATACCGTCACCCTTCAGCAGTGTAATATTATAATTTTTCATTTTGTTTACTCCTTTATCGAATGTTTCGCAGCATAATGTCTGCATATATATTATAAATCCACTTCCCCTATTAGTCAACTACTACTTGAGCGCCGGCGAGCCGCCGGTCCCATAACGCGGGTATCGCTGCGCTTACGCTCCGCTCTGAACTCGCCGCTCAGGCTTTACTGCCCGCGTATCAGGCTTCTTGAGCAGCTCAATGACAAACAAAACAAATGTCAGCTGAGCTCTTAGCTCTTAGCTTTGAGCTATGAACCCCGCGTATCAGGCTTCTTGAGCAGCTCATTTTTTACCATTGATAATATTTTGCCAACTATAATTTACACTAACTTTCGCTGCTAACGCAGCGACCAAGGCCCCTGCGAAACTTTTGCACTTATGTCTATTTCCGCTTTTAATTGCCTTCTTTTCTTATTGCTCTGATTTGCTGCTGTTACCTTACATAGGCGCGCTAAAGTCAGTAATATGAAAAAATGAGAATATTTTGCGGGTCAAGGGGCTTGAGCCCCTTGCGAGGTGCAGGGCGAGGAGCCCTGCCCGCCGGAGGCATTTAAAACGGAACTGCCCTACGAGAGTGCAGCAGGAACAGAGCTGATATTATATCGCTGAAATTTGACTTATAGTATCTTGACGTAAATCGACAAAGGTATTATAATTAAGTAATAAATTGTATATCTAAGTCGCAAAAAAGGAGTTATCATTATGCAGTTATTCAATTCCCGCCGTACAGAATACCGCAGTCCCACAGGCGCGGTAACTTTCGGCACCGATATTCATTTCAAGATTATTCTTCCGCGCGACCTTGCCTGCAGCAGCGCAGTTCTCGCACTGAAGGATGATAAATTCGGTGATACCGATGTATACGGAATGTATTGGTGTGGTATGGTGGGTGATGACCATGAGGCATGGGAGTGTAATGTTCAGGCTGAACATGTTGGCCTTTATTGGTATCACTTTGCTCTTGACACCAGATACGGAAAACGTTTTATTATGAAAAGCTTCGGAGGAGAAGGTTATCTCGCTATGAGCGACCATGAACCGAGATTCCAGCTTCTTTGCTATGAAAAGGATTTTAAAACGCCGGACTGGCTTCCGGGCGGTATAATGTACCAGATCTTTCCCGACAGATTCTATAATTCGGGAAAGAAAAAAGAGGGTGTGTACCCCGATAAAAAAATACAGGAAAACTGGGATAATATTCCCGACTGGAAACCGGATGAAAATGGTATCGTAACTAATTCCGATTTCTTTGGCGGCGATCTTTGCGGAATTAAAGAAAAGCTTCCGTATCTTAAAGAGCTTGGCGTTACCTGTGTTTATCTTAATCCCATATTTGAGGCATATTCCAATCATCGCTATGACACAGGAGATTATGAAAAGATTGACCCCGTTCTTGGTAATGAGGATGACTTCCGTGAGCTTTGCAGTGAAGCAAAGAAACTGGGAATACGCATAATCACCGATGGTGTATTCAGCCACACAGGCAGCGACAGCAAATACTTTAACCGTCAGGGCAGATATCCCGGGAACGGTGCATATAATTCAACATCTTCACCGTATTATACGTGGTACAGGTTTATTGACTGGCCTAATATATATAATTCATGGTGGGGCTTTGACACCTTGCCTGAGGTTGAGGAGCTTTCTATATCGTTCAATGATTATATAAACGGTGACGACGGTATTATTAAAAAATGGCTGAGAGCAGGCGGCGGCGGATGGAGGCTTGATGTTGCAGACGAGCTTCCCGATGAGTTTATCAAAAACATAAGAGAGGCTATAAAAACAGAAGATCCCGATGCACTTCTTTTAGGTGAAGTCTGGGAGGACGCTTCAAACAAGGAAAGCTATGGTTCAAGGCGAGAGTTTCTGTACGGTCTTGAGCTTGACAGTGTAATGAACTATCCTTTCAGGGATGCTATACTCGGATTCCTTGACTGCGGAGACGGACGTCATATGCTTGAGATAGTTCTGAATGTTGTAGAAAACTATCCCCGTCCCGTACTGCGTTCCCTTATGAATCTTCTGGGTACTCACGATACAGAGAGAGTTATCACTCTTCTTGCCGGCGAACGTCAGAACGGCCGCGGCCGTGAATGGCAGGCAGCAACTTCTCTTTCACCGGAACAGCGTGAATACGGGCTCAGAAGAATGCGTATTGCAAGCGGCATACTCTATACACTTCCGGGTGTACCCTGTATTTATTATGGTGACGAAGCAGGTGTAGAAGGCTATCGTGACCCCTTCAACAGAAAGACATTCCCATGGGGCAAGGAAGATAAGGGATTGCTTGAATGGTACAAGGCGCTTGGAAAAATGAGAAGTGAATGTTCCTGTATGACAGACGGTGATCTGATAGAATATGGTTCAGGCGGGCGTACAATGGGTTATATCCGCCGTGACGAGAAGGATATGCTTCTTTGTGTATTCAACGCTGCCGATTATGATATACGTTTCAGGATGCCCGAAGAATTTGTGGGCGGAAAACCGTATATGGATACGGTGATAGACGGCGATGAGCTTGTTATACCGAGGGACGGATGTGCTTTTATTTGGGCAGAAACTCCTGAAGAGCAGCCGGAACCCGCTAAGGGATCTGAGGAAGAGGTTTCTTCTGAGGATGAGCAGCCTGAGAATAATACAGCTGCGGATGAAAAAGTATCCGAATAGGATTTTTATATTAATAACAAACAACCACTGTACAGTCGGAGAGGCTGCAACAGTGGTTGTTTTAATATTGTTTTAGAATTCCTTGTAGTTGCCGAGAAAAGAGAAATCCACCAGTTCATCCGACAGAGCCGCCAAGAGACGGGAAACATTACTGTCTGATGTAGTACCTGTAAAATCAAGGTAGAATGTATATTCAAAAGATTTGCTGTAACGGGGGCGTGATTCGATTTTAGTAAGGTTCAGACCCTGTGCCGCAAATCTGCAAAGGGTGCTGTAAAGTGAACCGGTAACATGGGGAAGAGAGAAGCTCAGGCTTATTTTATCCGCATCGGGAGCGATATACAGCTTTTTTGATATGACAATAAAGCGTGTTGTATTATAGGGATTATTCTGAAATCCACGGCGGATGATCTCAAGACCGTACTTTTCTGCTGCTTCTTCTGAGCATATAGCTGCAATATCGTTTTTTTCGCTTTCAGAAACCATTTTAGCAGCCTGAGCGGTGCTGACGAATGAAGAAATTTCTATTTGTTGATTAGCGCCTAAAAAGTCCGAGCATTGCATAAGAGCCTGTTCGTGGGAGTATATTTTGTTTATGCTGTTAAGATCTGTTCCGGGTTTTGCAGCAAGACAGTGATCAATTTTTATATCTACAGCAGCAGCAATATAGAACTTATATTGAAGCATAAGGTCATATACAGCGGTAACAGAGCCTGCGGAACTGTTTTCTATGGGGATAACACCGAAGTCGGCCTCAGAGCTTCGTACAGCCTCAAAAACTTCTTTAAACGGAGAATAAAAACGCGGTTCACAGTCTGTAAAGACTTTTTTTGCAGCTCTGTGGGCATACGAACCCGAAGCGCCGAAGCAAGCAATTTTCAGGTTATTATTGTCAAAAGGTATATTTTTGTCTGCGGAGAGAATTTTGTTTTTTATTGAGCTTCCGCTGCCGAGTATATCATGCTGTACGGCACGGCTGAGTTCCATGATAGAAGAGTACAGCAGCCTTGCGCTTTTCCCGTACTGACCTGCTTTTGCTTCAACGTTATCCAGAACCTGTCCTTCTCTTGCGGGGTTAAAAACCTCCATACCGTTTTCCATTTTGTACAGAGCAACTTTTTCCGAACAATCCATCCTTCTCTTGAACAGATCAATTAATTGGTTATCTATTTCGTCAATTTCATTCCTGATATCTTTTAGTTCCATTTTACCCTCCTGAAAAACTATTTTTTTGGATAATGAATAGTGAATAATTATTCCGGAATATCGTATATCCGACATTTTCCTTCCCAATTATACCACCATTCTCCCTTCTTGACAACCCCACCGGCGCCGGCGAGCCGCCGGTCCCGTAACGCGGGTATCGCTTCGCCCGGCGAGCCGCCGGTCCCGTAACGCGGGTATCGCTCCGCTTCGCATCCGCTCTGAACTCGCCGTTCAGGCTTTACTGCCCGCGTATCAGGCTTTTTGAGCGGCTCTTTTTGCAATAAAG
>CACWRT010000151.1 GCA_902763365.1 uncultured Ruminococcus sp. | reverse complement strand
CGTTTAGGGTCCGGCGGCTCGCCGGCGCGTTTAGGGTCCGGCGGCTCGCCGGCGCGTTTAGGGTCCGGCGGCTCGCCGGCGCGTTTAGGGTCCAGCGGCTCGCCGGCGCGTTTAGGGTCCAGCGTCACGCTGGCGGCTCGCCGGTTATCGACAATAAGATGAATGTGTGATATAATAGGGTAACATAAAACATCTCCGAGGAGTGATAAAAATGTCTGAAATAGTAACAAAAACAGTTATCTGTCCGAAATGCAGACAGCAGACGAATACCGATATACGGATCAGCGCTAATACCAGGGAAGAACCCAATATAAGAAAAATGATAATGGATGAAACAATATTCCGCTGGAAATGCCCCAAATGCGGATTTTCCACCAGATTCCAACATCCTTTTCTTTATAATGATATAGAGAATAAATTCATGGTTTACTATATTCCCCAGGTCGAAAGACAAAAAGTTGTAGACATTAAACTTGAAGAACAATTCAGCGAGCTTAAGGATATAAAGAAAAGAATCGTTCCCGATATAAACACTTTGAAGGAAAAAATTGTCATATTTGAACAGGGACTTGACGACATGGCTTTGGAACTGACAAAGCTTGCTGTATCCGAGATCGTGTCAAAAGATACGGGGCACAATGTTTATTCAGGGTATTTCACGGAAATAGATGAAGAAAAAAATACGGTCAGCTTTCAGTTTTTTGTGGGCGGAGATAAAAGATCATACATACAGTCCACAAGGCTGGATATCTACAGACGCTCTATGGGTATCGTAAAAAAACACTTTCCGAAAGTCGATCAGCAGCTCGGCTTCCTGAACATAGGAAGGCAGTGGGCAAAGGAAAGCCTTGATAACTATAAAAAATCCCGTAAATAATTAGGAATCGGAGATCCGGAAAGTGACTTTATTATCAGATTTCTTTTCGTAATTACATTTCGGTTTCTTTTGATGTGTGTTAAAATAATGAAATAATAAAAATAGCGCATGATACGGTCTATGCCCAAAGTTCCGATAAAATCAGTGTTTCCTAAAAGTTACAAAAAAAAATAAAAAAAAATCAATTTTTTTGCAAAAAACAATAGAAATTGCAATTCATATGTGTTATAATATGTACTAACGACCTAAGTCGATAATTTTAATCTCAGGAGGTAATTCCAATGGCAAAAAAATGGGTCTATTTGTTCAAAGAAGGCAAAGCAGACATGCGTGAGCTTCTTGGCGGTAAGGGTGCTAACCTTGCTGAAATGACCAACATAGGTCTCCCTGTTCCTCAGGGCTTTACAATTACAACAGAGGCTTGTACTCAGTATTATGAGGACGGCAAAAAAATTAACGATGAGATCCAGGCTCAGATCATGGAGTACATTGATAAAATGGAAGAGATCACCGGCAAAAAATTCGGTGATAAGGAGAACCCGCTTCTCGTTTCCGTACGTTCAGGTGCACGTGCTTCAATGCCCGGTATGATGGATACAATCCTTAACCTCGGTCTTAACGAAGAGGTTGTAGAAGTTCTTGCTGAAAAATCAGGCAATCCCCGTTGGGCTTATGACTGCTACAGAAGATTCATTCAGATGTTCTCTGACGTAGTTATGGAAGTTGGTAAGAAGTACTTCGAGCAGCTCATCGACGAGATGAAGGCTAAGAAGGGCGTTACTCAGGATGTAGAGCTTACAGCTGAAGATCTTAAAGAGCTTGCTGAACAGTTCAAGGCTGAGTATAAGTCAAAGATCGGTGAAGACTTCCCGTCTGATCCTAAGGTACAGCTTATGGAAGCTGTTAAGGCTGTATTCCGTTCATGGGATAACCCGAGAGCTAATGTTTATCGCCGTGATAACGATATCCCGTATTCATGGGGTACTGCTGTTAACGTACAGGCTATGGCATTCGGTAACATGGGCGACGACTGCGGTACAGGCGTTGCATTTACACGTGACCCCGCTACAGGCGCTAAGGGTCTCTTCGGTGAGTTCCTTACAAATGCACAGGGCGAAGACGTTGTTGCAGGCGTTCGTACTCCTATGCACATTGCTGAGATGGAAGAGAAATTCCCCGAGGCATTTGCTCAGTTTACACAGGTTTGCGAGACACTCGAAAACCATTACAGAGATATGCAGGATATGGAGTTCACTGTTGAACACGGCAAGCTCTATATGCTCCAGACAAGAAACGGTAAGAGAACTGCACAGGCTGCTCTCAAGATCGCTTGTGATCTCGTTGACGAGGGCATGAGAACAGAGAAGGAAGCTGTAGCAATGATCGATCCCAGAAACCTTGATACACTTCTTCATCCGCAGTTTGACGCTGCTGCTGTAAAGGCTGCTACACCTATCGGTAAGGGTCTCGGCGCAGCTCCCGGCGCTGCTTGCGGTCAGATCGTATTCACAGCTGAGGATGCTAAGGCTTGGGCTGACGAAGGCAAGAAGGTAGTTCTTGTTCGTCTTGAAACATCACCTGAGGATATCGAAGGTATGAAGGCTGCTCAGGGTATCCTTACAGTTCGCGGCGGTATGACATCTCACGCAGCAGTTGTTGCTCGTGGTATGGGTTCATGCTGCGTATCAGGCTGCTCTGCTATCGTTATGGACGAGGAAAATAAGGTATTTACACTCGGTGGCAAAGAGTACAAGGAAGGCGATGTAATCTCCTTCGACGGTACAACAGGTAACATCTATGACGGTGCTATCCCGACAGTTGATGCTAAGATCGCCGGTGAATTCGGCAGAATTATGGCTTGGGCTGATAAATACAGAAAGCTCAAGGTAAGAA
Organism: uncultured Ruminococcus sp.; assembly: GCA_902763365.1. Lineage (GTDB taxonomy): Bacteria > Bacillota > Clostridia > Oscillospirales > Acutalibacteraceae > UBA1213. The sequence continues at coordinate 1,703 of CACWRT010000151.1, read as the reverse complement.
CAAACGCTGATACACCTGCTGATGCTAAGAAGGCTCGTGAGCTGGGCGCAGAAGGTATCGGTCTCTGCCGTACAGAGCATATGTTCTTTGAAGGCGACAGAATTGACGCGTTCAGAGAGATGATCTGCTCCGATACAGTTGAAGAGAGAGAAGCAGCTCTTGCTAAGATCCTTCCTGTACAGCAGGGCGACTTTGAGGCTCTTTATGAAGCTCTCGAAGGCAATCCTGTTACAATCAGATTCCTCGATCCGCCTCTCCATGAGTTCGTACCCACAGAAGAAGCTGACATTCAGAAGTTAGCTGACGCTCAGGGTAAGACAGTTGAGCAGATCAAGGCTATCATTGATTCTCTCCATGAGTTTAACCCGATGATGGGTCACCGTGGATGCCGTCTTGCAGTTACATATCCTGAAATTGCTAAGATGCAGACAGCTGCTGTTATCCGCGCAGCTATCAATGTTCAGAAGAAGCATCCGGATTGGAAGGTTGAGCCTGAGATCATGATCCCGCTCGTAGGCGACGTTAAGGAGCTCAAGTATGTTAAGAATGTAGTAGTAGCTACAGCTGATGCTGAAATCGCTGCTGCAGGTGTTGAACTCAAGTATGAAGTTGGTACAATGATCGAGATCCCGAGAGCTGCTCTTACAGCTGACGAGATCGCTAAGGAAGCTGAGTTCTTCTGCTTCGGTACAAACGACCTTACTCAGATGACATTCGGCTTCAGCCGTGATGACTCCGGTAAGTTCCTTGAGGCATACTATGATGCTAAGATCTTTGAGAACGATCCGTTCGCTAAGCTTGATCAGGTTGGCGTAGGTTCACTCATGAAGACAGCTCTTACACTTGGTAAGGCTACACGTCCCGAACTTCACTGCGGTATCTGCGGCGAGCACGGCGGCGATCCTTCATCTGTTGAGTTCTGCCACAAGATTGGTCTTGACTATGTATCATGCTCACCGTTCAGAGTTCCGATCGCTCGTCTGGCTGCTGCTCAGGCTGCAATCAACGAAGGCTGATAAATTCACGGTTTGCTTTGCATAAACAAACAGACGTAAAATAAACTACCCCCTGCGGTTGATTAGTTTCATCCGCAGGGGTTTTGTTTGCTTAAAGATCGTTTTTCAATTTCATCATGTTACATATAAGCGCTTCAATTACTTTTTTATGGGTGTTTGTTTTACGCCAATCATGAGGTTCGTAGGGGAACTTCCCGATACGCTGCATTTTATTATGTCTGAACCTGCTTTTATAATATTGACGATTGATATGATGGCAAGTTTCGCTGCTAACGCAGCGACCAAGGGAGCTGCCCCTGGACCCTGCAAGCCTTTGAAAAGGCTTGAGCGAAACTTTATTAATTATGTTTATCTTTAAATTGACAGTATTGCACGTTATGGGAGCAACGGCTCGCTGTTGGGAAGATCAAGTTTTTCAATAACTTTGAGTGAGGAACATAAAAGTATCAGCCGATAAAAAAGTAATAACCGCGACTAATAAAAGTTGCAGCGACGTGCCCGGAGCGGATGCGCAGCGCAGCGAACCCCGCGTTTTAGGGTTCAGCGTCACGCGTTAGTGTAAAATTATAATTGGCAAAAATATTATCAATGGTAAAAAATGAGCTGTTCAAGAAGCTTGATACGCGGGCAGTAAAGCCTGAACTGCGAGTTCAGAGCGGAGCGTAAGCGCAGCGATACCCGCGTTTA
>CACWRT010000150.1 GCA_902763365.1 uncultured Ruminococcus sp. | reverse complement strand
TACGGGACCGGCGGCTCGGTTAGTGTAAAATTACAGTTGGCAAAATATTATCAATGGAAAAAAATGAACTGCTCAAGAAGCTTGATACGCGGGCAGTAAGGCCTGAGCGGCGAGTTCAGAGCGTATGCGAAGCGGAGCGATACCCGCGTTTAGGGTCCGGCGGCTCGCCGGCGCGTTTAGGGTCCGGCGGCTCGCCGGTTAGAGAAAAGGACTTGCAACGGATGCGATATGTTGCTATAATATAATAGTGAAAATTTGTTTTCGGAGCTGATGAAATGACATATAAGGAATACGAAGAAATAATAGGAAAAAGAATGAAGTCGGGACGCTTCAAACATTCTAAAAATGTTGCAAAAGAAGCTGTAAGACTTGCAATGAAATACGGAGCGGACGTGGAAAAGGCCGAGATCGCAGGTATTCTTCACGATGCTACCAAAGAATCATCTGAACAGGAGCAGATGGAGCTGATAGAAAGGGCAGGTATAGAACTTACCCCCCTTGAACGCAGTACCCATAAGCTTTGGCACGCTATTTCGGGAGCAGCTTTTGTTCAGGTTGAACTGGGAATAACCGATCCCGACATAATAAACGCTATCCGCTACCATACCACGGGAAGGGAAGGTATGAGCCTGCTTGAAAAGGTTATCTTTATTGCCGATTTCACTTCCGCCGAAAGAGATTACGACGGAGTGGACAGAATGCGTAAGATCGCAGATAAAAACCTTGATGAAGCAGTGCTTGAAGGTATGTCCTATACAATAGCTGACCTTGCTCAGAGAAAACTTACTATTGCCCCCGATACTTTTTTGGGTTATAATGAAGTATCGTTTATGCTGGCATCAAAAGAGAAAAAGAAAAAATAGTACAGGAGGAAATTATATGACATCACTTGAAACTGCCCGACTTGCTGCAAAAGCTCTTGACAGCAAAAAGGGACTGGATATAAAAATTATTAAAATCGACGATATCTCAAGTATTGCAGATTATTTCGTTATCGCTACAGGTACATCAAATACTCACGTAAAAACACTTGCCGATGAAGTTGAATATCAGCTGGATCAGGCAGGTCTGAGTGTTACAAGCGTTGAGGGTCAGAGAAACGATACATGGATCCTTCTTGACTACATAGACGTTGTTGTACACGTTTTCTCCGAGGACGCAAGAGAATACTACGACCTTGAACGCCTCTGGGAAGACGGGGAGATCATCAGTCAGCAGTCAGCTGACCAAGTTTAACTGAATTAGGAGTTATGAATTAGGAGTTAGGAATTAGATTGGCGGCTTAAATAATTAATACATGACTGATTCTATAACGCTGCAAACTAATAGTGACGCTCAATCTGACTGATACGCGGTCAGTAAAGCATGAACCGTTCAGACAGAGCAAAACGGAGTGGAGCGACCCCCGCGTTTAGGGAGCGGCGGCTCGCCGCAGAGCAGCTCAAAGTTCAAAGCATGAAGCTGTAATGTCTGTGGCTGTTTACAGAGTATTTAGTAAAGAGGAGAGAAATATATAATGGCAGAAAGATTTGATCATAAAATAATAGAACCGAAATGGCAGAAGGCATGGGAAGAAGCAGGTATCTTCCATGCCGAAAATGACAGCGCAAAACCGAAATACTATACCCTTATTGAATTTCCCTATCCATCCGGTCAGGGGCTTCATGTGGGTCATCCCCGTTCGTACACTGCTCTTGACATAATCGCAAGGAAACGCAGAATGCAGGGCTATAACGTTCTTTATCCTATCGGCTGGGATGCGTTCGGTCTGCCGACTGAGAATTTCGCGATAAAAAATCATGTTCATCCGAAGGATGTAACTAAAAAGAATGTTGCACGCTTTAAAAGTCAGCTTCAGTCACTGGGTATATCCTTCGACTGGAGCCGTGAGATAAATACTACTGACCCTTCATATTACAAATGGACTCAGTGGATATTCCTTCAGTTGTTCAAAAAGGGGCTGGCATACAAGAAGGAAATGGCTGTAAACTGGTGTACCTCCTGTAAATGCGTTCTGGCTAACGAAGAAGTAGTGAACGGTGCTTGTGAACGCTGCGGCAGCGAAGTTGTACGCAAAGTAAAATCACAGTGGATGCTGAAAATAACAGCATATGCCGAGAGACTTATAAATGATCTGGATCTCGTAAACTATCCCGACAGAGTAAAGGCTCAGCAGAAAAACTGGATAGGAAGATCTACAGGTGCGGAAGTTGATTTTACTACAACAACAGGCGATACTCTTACGGTATACACAACACGTCCCGATACACTTTTCGGCGCAACATATATGGTAATTTCTCCCGAGCATCCTATTATTGAGAAGCTTGCTTCCGTTATCGGAAATATGGACGAGATAAGAACATATCAGGAAGCTGCCGCAAGAAAGTCCGACTTTGAGCGTACAGAGGTCGCCAAAGATAAAACAGGTGTGCGCATTGACGGCGTTGAGGCTGTCAATCCTGTAAACGGCAGACAGATACCGATATTTATATCAGACTATGTACTGGTATCCTACGGTACGGGCGCTATAATGGCTGTGCCTGCACATGATACACGTGACCATGACTTTGCAGTGAAATTCGGTCTGCCCATAATCGAAGTTGTAAAGGGCGGCGAGGATGTACAGAAAGAAGCATTCACAGACTGTGCAACAGGTATTATGACAAACTCTGACTATCTGGACGGTCTGAGCGTAGACGAGGCAAAGAAAAAGATAATAGAAAAGCTGGAGGAAAGCGGCAGAGGACACGCCAAAGTTAACTATAAGCTGCGTGATTGGGTATTCTCCCGTCAGCGTTATTGGGGAGAGCCTATTCCGATTGTTCACTGTCCCTGCTGCGGTGCTGTTGCACTTGATGAGAGTGAGCTTCCGCTGGAGCTGCCTGATGTTGAATCATATGAGCCGACAGATAACGGTGAATCTCCTCTGGCAAAGATGACGGACTGGGTAAATACAAAGTGTCCGAAATGCGGCGGCGATGCAAAGAGAGAGACGGATACAATGCCGCAGTGGGCAGGTTCGTCATGGTATTTCCTGAGATATATGGATCCCCATAATGATACGGCTCTTGCATCAAAGGAAGCATTGGATTACTGGACTCCTGTTGACTGGTATAACGGCGGTATGGAGCATACAACACTTCACCTGCTGTACAGCCGCTTCTGGCATAAGTTCCTTTATGACATAGGAGTTGTACCCACAGCAGAACCCTATGCAAAACGTACAAGTCACGGTATGATACTGGGCGAAAACGGCGAGAAGATGAGCAAGTCAAGAGGAAATGTAGTTAATCCCGATGATATTGTAAATGAATACGGCGCGGATACTATGCGTCTGTTTGAAATGTTCATAGGCGACTTTGAAAATGCTGCGCCATGGAACAGCAGCAGTATAAAGGGCTGCCGCCGTCTTGTTGAGCGTTTTTATAACCTGATGGGAATAATGACCGATGCTGACGGAATACGTCCCGAGCTGGAAGGCGCTGTGAACAAAGCAATCAAGAAGGTAGGGGACGACGTAGAGGTTCTCAAGTTCAATACCGCAATTGCCGCTTTGATGTCACTTATCAATGATATAACAGCAACAGGCAGTATCACAAAAGGCGAGCTGAAAATATTTACCATACTGATGTCACCCTTTGCGCCTCATGTTGCAGAGGAAGTGTGGGCACAGGCAGGTCTGGGCGAAGGATTTGTTTCTGTTGCACCGTGGCCCGAATATGATGAGAGTAAGTGTGTTGAATCCACAATAGAGATTGTAGTACAGGTAAACGGCAAGGTAAGGGATAAGATCAGAGTTGCCGCTGACACAGATCAGGATACTGCTCTGGCTCAGGCAAAAGCAAGCGACAAGGTTCAGTCCTTTATTGAAGGCAAAAATATTGTCAAGGAAATATATGTAAAGGGCAAGCTGGTCAATATTGTAGCGAAATGATTTTTAATTTATTACAGATATAAAAACAGCGTGAGCGGATAACCGTTCACGCTGAAATTTTGGTATGTGTTACAATCGGCGTTGATAATAAAGTTGACATAATGGTGTGAATATAGTAAAATAAAAAATGCAAGGTGATCGACCACCAAACGGATTTGCGGCAGCCCCTGATTTTTATTTTAAAACAAGGGGGCGAAAACCTTTTTTTGTACCCCTTGGGAAAGGGGGAATGTATATGGTACTTACATACAGCGAGATCCTCGCTACAGTGACACTTGCCATATCACTTTTTCGTCTTGTACTTGATATAATCAAGTATTATGATGATACAAAAAAGAAATAACCGCTAACTCCCCAGACAGCGGTTATTCTTTTTAACTGACTTAGCAAGGGACTGCCGTAAAACGGTCGGTCACCTTGTTTCTAATTATATTATAGTATTAATATATCACTATGTCAAGGATTTCGTGAGGTTAGTGTAAAATAATTCTGGGAAAATTAAGCTTTTCAATAACTTTGAGCGAGGAACATATAGTATAAGCCGATACAAAAGTAACAACCGCGACAAGTAAAGGTTGCAGCGACGTGCCCGGAGCGGATGCGCAGCGGAGCGATCCCCGCGTTTAGGGACCGGCGGCTCGCCGGGCGCAGCGTACCCCGCGTTACGGGATCGGCGGCTCGGTTAGTGTAAAATTAC
>CACWRT010000149.1 GCA_902763365.1 uncultured Ruminococcus sp. | reverse complement strand
TCAAGAAGCTTGATACGCGGGCAGTAAAGCCTGAACTGCGAGTTCAGAGCGGAGCGTAAGCGCAGCGATACCCGCGTTTAGGGACCGGCGGCTCGCCGGGCACTTTACAAGGGGAGAAAAATGTGGTATGATTGACGTAAATTAATGGTGTAGCGACGAAAAGAATAACTATTTTCGGATAGAAGTTGTAGCCGATAAAGCTCTGAGCTATTAACTATATAACCAGGTGAAATATATGAAAAAAATGCACGACATAATTGTACATACGAACAAACTTAACGGTACCGTATCATTACCGCCCTCAAAAAGTGTTGCACACAGAGCTATCATATGCGCTGCGCTTTCCAAAGGGATCAGCACTGTAAAACCCATCGATCTGTCAAATGATATTACAGCCACAATTGAATGTATGAAAAAACTGGGAGCAAAGATCACACTTGTGGGGGATACTCTGACTGTTGACGGCAGCAGAACATTTTCTGCTGAAAATACAGTTCTTGACTGCGGTGAAAGCGGATCGACACTTAGGTTTTTGATACCGGTAGCTGCCGCCGGGGGCGTTTCGGCTGAATTCATCGGCCATGGAAAGCTGCCCCGGAGACCCATAAATATATATACCGAACGTCTGCCCGAAAAGGGCGTTTCATGCGCTGAAGAAGGCGGGTTACCTCTTAAAATCAGCGGAAAGCTTGAAAGCGGTATCTATGAAGTACCGGGAAATGTCAGTTCCCAGTTTATAACGGGACTTATGCTTGCTCTGCCGCTGCTTGAGGGTGACAGCGAGATAAGACTTACAACAAAGGCTCAGTCAACAGGCTACATAGACATGACGATATCTGTTATGAAGGAATTTGGTGTAGATATTATAACGACAAATTCGGGCTGGCTTATAAAAGGCGGCCAGGAATACAATGCAAAAGACTATTTTGTTGAAGGCGACTGGTCACAGGCAGCTTTCTTTATGACAGCTGCAGCTCTTGGCGGAAACATAACAATAAACAATCTTCGCATGGACAGTACTCAGGGCGATAAGGCCTGCGTAGAAGTATACCGCCGTCTTGGTGTGGATATTACCGAAAATAACGGCGTACTTGTAATGAAAAGCGGCAGACTTCATGGAATAGAGCTTGACGCTTCCGATATACCTGATATGGTGCCTGCTTTCAGTGTGGCAGCTGCCGCCGCAGAGGGAAGAACCGTAATAAAAGGCGCGGAAAGACTTCGTATAAAGGAATGTGACCGCCTTGCTGCTATGCGTGAGGGTCTTTCGGCGCTGGGTGTTGATATAAAAGAAACTGACGACGGACTTATTATAGAGGGTACGGACAAATTTCACAGTGCTTTTATAAACGGCTTCAACGATCACAGGATAGTTATGTCGTTTGCAGCAGCCGCTGCATTCTGTGACGGCGATATTACTATATCAGATATGGAAAGCATAAACAAATCATATCCGTCATTTTTTGAGGATATGAAAAAAACAGGGGGAGATTTTGATGTCATCATGGGGTAATTCAATAAAAATATCAGTTTTCGGTGAAAGCCACGGAAACGGTATCGGAGTAGTTATAGACGGGCTGCCCGCAGGCAAAAAGCTCGATATGGACGGGATATATGAGCAGATGTCAAGACGCGCCCCGGGAAAGGACAAAACGGCAACTCCAAGGCTTGAAAAAGATATTCCCGAGATCCTATCGGGAGTACTGAACGATACAACAACAGGCGCACCGTTATGCGCAGTTATACGGAATACAAATACACGCTCGGGAGATTACGGAAATATACTTTCCTCTCCACGTCCCGGACACGCAGATTATACGGGCTTTATCCGTTACAACGGATATAATGATATCAGAGGCGGCGGTCACTTTTCGGGCAGGCTGACTGCTCCTGTAGTTTTTGCAGGAAGCGTATGCAGACAGATACTTCTGGAAAAGGGAATAAAAATAGCTGCCCATATCTCATCGGTAGGGAAGATAAAAGACAGACCTTTTGACCCGGTAAATATACCTGACGACCTTATTGAAAGACTTAACAAAGAAACCTTCTCTCTGATAGACAGGGACAAGGAAACTGAAATGAGAGCCCTTATTGAAGAATGTCGTAATGATCTTGACAGCATAGGAGGAACTATAGAATGTGCTGTGACAGGTCTGCCGGCAGGGTTGGGCTCGCCTATGTTCGAGGGTGCGGAAAATGTTATCTCATCCATAGTTTTCGGTATACCGGCCGTGAAGGGTATAGAATTTGGCGCAGGTTTCGAGGCTTCTGCTATGAGAGGCAGCGAAAACAACGATGAATTCTACTATGACGAAGATACTGTGAAAACCCGCACTAATAATCACGGCGGTATTCTTGGCGGCATAACCTCGGGAATGCCCCTAATATTCCGTACTGCTGTAAAGCCTACTCCGTCCATCTCAAAACAGCAGAATACAGTTGATCTGACCGAAAAGAAAGATACGACCCTCAGTATACACGGCAGACATGATCCCTGTATAGTACCGAGAGCCGTGCCTGTAGTGGAAGCGGCAGCAGCTATCGCTGTTCTTGAACTGATTTCAAGATAATGAAATATTTAAATTATAAATTGACAAAGTCCTGTCATTCTCCATACGAGCGAAGAATGACAGGACTTTCTTATTTCAGAGATTTATGAAGCTATCAGCCCGGAGTGATAACGCTGAGCAGAACGCCTGCTGCAACGGCTGAACCGATAACGCCCGCAACGTTGGGACCCATAGCGTGCATGAGAAGGAAGTTGCCGGGGTTTTCTTCCTGACCCACCTTCTGAGAAATTCTTGCTGCCATAGGAACAGCTGAAACACCGGCAGAACCGATAAGCGGATTTACCTTGCCGTGTGTGAAGAAGCACATAAGCTTACCGAACATTACACCGCAGGCTGTAGCAAGACAGAATGCAAACAGACCAAGCGCGATAATGCCTGCTGTCTGTAAAGTGAGGAACACCTTGCCGGTTGCTGTAGCGCCGACAGTTACACCGAGGAATATTGTAATTATATTCATAAGCTCGTTCTGAGCTGTTTTGTTGATTCTGTCAACAACGCCGCTTTCCTTAAAGAGGTTGCCGAGCATGAGCATACCAACAAGCGGAGCAGCATCGGGCAGCAGCAAAGCTACCAGTACAACAACTATTATGGGGAAGAGTATTCTTTCAAGCTTTGAAACGGGACGGAGCTGACCCATAACAATGCTGCGTTCCTTCTTTGTTGTCAAAAGTCTCATGATAGGCGGCTGGATTATCGGAACAAGAGCCATGTACGAGTAAGCTGCAACAGCGATAGGACCTAAAAGCTGAGGCGCAAGCTTTGTCGTAACGAAAATAGCTGTAGGACCGTCTGCGCCGCCGATTATAGCGATAGAAGCTGCCTCGCTTGGTGAGAATATACCGAGGGCTGTAGCTATTATAAATGTAAGGAAAATACCTATCTGGGCAGCCGCGCCGAGGATAAAGCTTTTCGGGTTGGCGATCAGCGGACCGAAATCCGTCATACAACCTATTCCGAGGAATATGAGCGGCGGATAAATACCGAGCTTTACGCCCTGATAGAGATAATAGAACAAACCGCCGTATTCTATGTGATTATAATAAGTGACTCCGTTATATACTGTTGTGGTATAAGTAGACGGGTCAAGGTTTCTTGCGAGCATTTCCGCTTCGGTAAGCATCTCGGTCGTCGGCAGTCCCATTATTCCCGGGAACAGATTTACAAGACACATACCAAAGGCTATGGGCAAAAGAAGAAGGGGTTCAAACTGCTTTTTTATAGCGAGGTACATCAGCACAAAGGAAATACCTACCATTACATAGTTTTCCCACGAAAGCTTGCTGAAACCCGACTCTTCAAACAGATGACAGATTATCTGCCATAGCTGCGTCAAAATTTCCATTTCTTAACTTCCTTTCCTGTTATTTCAGAACGGTCTTGTGTTCTGCATTACTCCGGCTCTTGACCAGGCGGAGCGTGAACTGCGTTCCCTCTTTACCGACCGTATTTTATGGGGCTTATCTCCGTACACTGCATCAACAGCGGCAGCTATAACGGCAATTATCTCCCCGGGGATCTCGCCGTCATCATCCTCTATCTCCTCACGTGACAGAGAACGGATCTCCTTTGCGGGTTCTGTGTCGGCAGATGTTTTTCCCGCTGCGACAGCCTTTTTCTTGTCGCTTTTTTCTTGTATGGTACGTATGATCTTACTGTACACCGTAACAATAACGATAAGCAGTATCAGTACTACAAATACTACAAGAAAGCCTGCAAGCAAAAGAATAAATGCCTGCATCATATTGTTCTCGTTCATCTTTCTTTCCTCCTCGTTATACTTAATTAATAATTAATAATGAATAATGAATAATTAACAATGCAAGAGGATCATTCATAGATCGTCACTAATTACCCAATTAAGCACATATACATTAATTATAATCCATTTTACCCATTATTTCAATAACATTCTGACATTTTTTCCCGCCATTTTATTCAGTTAGGAATGAGGAATTAGGAGTGAGGAATTAGGAGTGAGGAATTAGGAGTGATTTCATATCAGAATGACCACTTTTGCACGAAAAACGACCACTTTTGCAAACCCTATTGAAAACAATTTAAACATATATTATAATCTAAGTAAACAAAAGATGCTTTGAA
>CACWRT010000148.1 GCA_902763365.1 uncultured Ruminococcus sp. | reverse complement strand
ATAAAAAGCACCCAGACACAGCTTCGGGATGTCAATAAACTGCTCAAACTGGATCCCGGAAATACAGAGCTTTTAGCACAGAAGCATAAGCTGCTCGGTGATGCAGTAGGTCAGACCAAACAAAGACTTGAAACGCTGAAAACAGCCGCCGAGCAAGCTGATAAAGCCATTGCTGCCGGAGATATTTCCAAAGAGCAGTATGATGCATTGCAGCGTGAGATCATAGAAACCGAGCAAGATCTGAAAAAGCTTGAAACAGCAGCAAACCAGTCCGCAACGGCTGTGCAGAAGATAGCTGCCAAAGGAGAAAAACTCAAAACCGTGGGAGATAATATTTCCAATGTCGGACAGAAGTTTTTGCCTGCGACTGTGGCAATTACCGGGCTTGGAACAGTAGCTGTCAAGACCGCTGCGGACTTTGATTCATCAATGAGCGAAGTAGCGGCTATATCGGGAGCGACCGGAAAAGACTTCGATGACCTTCGTGCCAAAGCCCGTGAGATGGGCAGTAAAACAAAATTTTCCGCTACAGAAGCGGCACAGGCGATGACGTATATGGGCATGGCCGGCTGGAAAACAAAGGATATGCTTGGCGGCATTGAGGGTATAATGAACCTTGCAGCGGCATCAGGCGAAGACCTTGCAACCACCTCAGATATCGTCACAGACGCACTTACGGCTTTCGGTCTTTCCGCCAATGATTCAGGTCATTTCGCAGATATTCTCGCAGCGGCAAGCTCCAACGCAAATACCAATGTTTCCATGATGGGTGAAACATTCAAATACTGTGCTCCTATTGCAGGTGCGTTAGGCTTTTCAGCAGAGGACACTGCCGAGGCTATCGGACTGATGGGCAACGCAGGTATCAAGTCATCACAGGCAGGTACTGCTTTACGTTCTATAATGAACAATCTGTCAAAGGATGTTAAACTGACAGGTAATGCCTTTGGCTCAATGACAATAAAAACAACCAATCAGGATGGATCTATGAAGTCACTGAATGATATCTTGAAGGAATGTCGGAAGGCATTTTCTCAAATGTCAGAATCCGAAAAGGCTGCCAACGCACAGGCACTTGTCGGCAAAAATGCTATGAGCGGATTCCTTGCCCTGATGAATGCTGCTCCCTCCGACATCGAAAAGCTGAATACAGCCATTACGAACTGTGACGGTAAAGCCGGAGATATGGCTGAAACGATGCAGAACAATCTTGAAGGTCAGATCACTATCCTGAAATCCCAGTTACAGGAGCTTGCTATCTCCTTCGGTGACATCCTTATGCCTGCGATCAGACAAATCGTTTCCTGGATTCAGGGACTTGTGGATAAGCTGAACGGTATGGACGAGGGTACAAAAAAGACTATCGTTACCATCGGTTTAATTGTGGCGGCGATAGGTCCGGCTTTGATTGTTATCGGAAAAGTCATATCTTCCGTGGGAACGATAATGACGCTTGTACCGAAAATATCCGGTGCGATAACTACCGTAAAGGGTGCAATATCGGGACTGAATTTAGCCGGACTTCTTACAAACCCTATCGGTTTAGTTATTGCCGCTATTGCTGCACTCGTTGCAGCTTTTATCTATCTTTGGAATACCAATGAAGATTTCCGCAACGCTATGACTGAAATATGGAATGGCATTGTCGGAAAATTCCAGGAATTCTTTCAGGGTATTGTTGACAGGCTCAATGCCCTCGGTTTTAACTTCAAAGACATCGGCGAAGTTATTATGGCGGTGTGGGATACAGTCTGCTCATTCCTTGCACCTGTGCTGGAAGGTGCTTTCCAATACATAAGCAATATGCTTTCATATTCTCTTGATATGATAACATCGATACTTGATATTTTCATCGGTATCTTCACGGGCAACTGAGAGCAGGTCTGGGAAGGTGTCAAGGGCATTTTTATGGCTGCATGGAACTTCCTCGTTAATAATATCAAGAATATTCTGAATGTGCTGAAAGGCATATTTGAGGTATTTCTCAGTTGGTTCGGCATTTCTTGGGATGATCTATGGAACGGTGTCAGCGAGTTTTTCAGTAATATATGGAATGGGATATGTACATTTTTTAACGGAATCCTTAACGGGATAAAGACTTCCGCCGTTACAGTATGGACTGCGATTTCTACCTTTTTTACTACGATATGGAACACCATCAAAAACACATTTATGGTGGTTGTAAATGCAATCAAGACTTTTCTGACTACGGCTTGGAATGCGATCAAGACTGTAATAACGACTGTGATGAATGCTATTCATACGGTCATTTCTACTGTGTGGAATACGATAAAAACCGTTATTACGACAATCGTAACGGGAATTCAGACCTTTATCACTAATGCGTGGAACACCATAAAAAATGCTGTTACCTCTGTCGTCAATGCGATAAAGGGTGTTATATCCTCTGTTTTCAATACGATAAAAACGATCATTACTTCCATTATGGACAATATTAAAAATGTTCTGACGAATGTGTGGAATGTAATAAAGTCGCTTGTTTCAGGAGATGTAAACAACATAAAGTCAACCGTTTCTACGGCTTTCAACAATATCTTGTCGGGCATAAAGAACACGATGTCAAATATCTTTAATGCCGTTAAAAACGGATTTGCAAATGTAAAAGATCATATCACAGGGCTTGCGTCACAGGCTTTTAACTGGGGTAAGGATATGGTTATGGGTATCGTAAACGGTATAAAGAGCTGCATTGGTGCGGTCGGCAACGCTGTATCAAGTGTGGCGGATAAAATCAGATCATTCCTGCATTTTTCCGTGCCTGACGAGGGACCTCTTACCGATTATGAAAGCTGGATGCCGGACTTTATGAAGGGACTTGCTAAAGGTATCGAGAACAGCAGAGGGATGATAAAATCTGCTATGAAAAATGTGTCTGCCGATATGATCGTAAGCCCTCACGCAGAAGTCACAGCTGCTGCTTCAGATGGCGGTGTATCTCAAACCGACCTTACCGAACTGATAACTGCGATAAAAGGGGCTGTTTCCGGTGGTACAAAAGCTGGTGCTGTTGGTGACATAGTTATCCCGGTGTATGTCGGCGGCACTATGCTCGATGAAATTATCGTTAATGCTCAGCAAAGAGCAAATCTGAGAAGCGGAGGAAGGTAGCATGGCATTTACAGAATACTTGAAAATCAACGGTGAGCTTTTGCCGTATCCGGATTCTTATGACCTGTCGCTTTCCTCCGTGGAGTCCGATTCCGGCGGCGAAACAGAAGCCGGAACAAGACAGCGTGATGTTGTGCGTCAGGGTGTTGTCGATATTTCAGTATCGTTTACAGTGACAGCTTTGTGGCTGAAAAAAATGACTTTCTGGTCAAAACAAAACAAGCTGACAGTAGAGTATTTTGATACGGACACTTTATCCCTGAAGGATACTGAAATGTATATTGACGGCTTCAAAGCAAAGCTGGAACAGGATACTTCATATAAGGGATTGTGGGCCGTGGATTTTACTTTGAAGGAGTTTTGATTTCGGTAGTGACATTTTTTATAATAAAATGGTATAATAGCTTTAAATCAACTAAAAGAGGTCAATGTCATGGAACTTCGCAAAATCGAAAAACCTGATTATAGGGAAATAAAAGCTATTTATACAGGAGCATTTCCTCCCGATGAAAGAGCACCCTTCCGACTGCTTAGGAAAAGAGCAGAACAAGGCATGGCTGATTTCTGGATAATAAGCGAAGAAGGAAAAAGTATAGGTCTGGCTTATCTGGTGACTTATAAAGATCTTGCATATTTGTTCTATTATGCGATAGATCCGTCGTATCGAGGACAAGGATACGGAACAAAAGCATTGAAGGAAATAATAGAAATGTATAAGAATTATCGCCTGTTCCTTGCTTTGGAAAATTGGAAGGAAGAATCAAAAAACAAGGAGCAGCGAATCAAAAGACACGATTTTTATCTTAACTGCGGTCTGCACGACCTTCCGTATAAGCTGAAAGAGGCAACTGTGGTTTTTAATATTATGGGAAGTGGAAACGCTGTTGAACCGGAAGAATACAAAGCACTGATGAACCGATATGTCAGTTTTCCTATGAAGTGTTTTGTTGATTTTCGCATCATAAAAGATTAAAACCTTTAGCATCTCTTCGGAGGTGCTTTTTTCATATCATTCGAGAGGAGTGAACCAATGTACCCTGTATCTGACGCATTTATAAAAGCAATTCAGAGCAATAGCCGCAGGTATTTCTGGACTGGGGAGATCACAACGAAAAAAGGACAAAAGTACACCTTTGAAAACAAAGATATTGTCAAGGGCAGCGGATATATTACCCGTCAATGCTGTGGAAATACAGAGATAGAGCTTGGTACAGTTTATGCCGCTGAGATGGGTATATCTCTTTTCACCGATATTGACAGGTACAGCCTTGAAGATGGAACAATAACCCTTTCATTTCATCTTGATGTCGGCGGTCGTTTTGAGGAAATACCGATGGGTATCTTTGAGATAAGTGAAGCCAATAGGAGCATAAAAACGCTTGAAATAAAAGCATATGACTGTATGCTGAATTTTGAGAGAAACCCAAAAATGTTTCGTTAAGCGTCAAATACAACCTCTCCGTCAAGTCTTTTGAGGCTTTGGCGGAGAGGTTGTTATAAATTATTCTGGTGCATTTACTACAGTAATCTTTTTAATTCCTTTTTGAGAAAACAGATGAACATATGCTTTTAGTGTA
>CACWRT010000147.1 GCA_902763365.1 uncultured Ruminococcus sp. | reverse complement strand
TGCCTTAATAGGGCACGTTGGGTTCTGTGAGGGGCGTAGACAAAACCTCACATTTGAAATATAGAAATAGAGAGGTGAAGTCGAGACGTCTACTCGACAAGACATGGGCAAGTGGCTGAAAGCCCTCAGTCAGGGAAAAGTTATATCGGAAGAAAGCTACAAAGCCATGATTGAAGACTATTCTTCGGGCGAAGGCTACGGATACGGGATACGCTCACCGTTTTTCGGCGGAGTCGGACATCCGGGGCAGATCGGCACTTATGTAAGCATGGATTATGTAAACACAGATGAGGATGTTATAATGTTCTTCTCAAGCAGCAATTTAGGCGTAGGAAGCCTTACGCCTTTTGCATCATCCATCCTGAATGAAATAAGGTCTTAATTCAACCAAGCAGAGTGAACATCTTGAAAAAAAGATAGCGCTGCCAAAACCGGAGTTTTATGTTGTGTATACCGGGAATAAGGAGGTTTCGGATGAGATATCCTTCAGCGAAACATATTTTGGCGGTGATTCACCGCTTGATCTCAGACTTAAAGTACTGAAACGACCGGGAAAAGAAACACTGTATGGTCAATATATAGGATTTTGTGTTGAACAGACCCCCGTCAAGGCATAGAGAGCTTTGACGGGGGTCGAATTTTATTTATATTGATCATATCAATAGTTTTATTCTATGACTATATTTTTAACACCGTGTTCAAGTATGAGGTTTATAAGCTCGTTGCGGGAATAATTTGTCTCAGCGGCAATACGATCGATCTCGGATAAGGTATGCTCTTTTAGTCTGACAGATATAAGGCGGTAACCGTCTTCACCTCTTTTTTTAATTGTCAGCGGTTCATTATTAATATTTCTCATAATATTATTTCTCATGTGATTTTATATTTATTTTATATTGACAAATATCTTATTTATATAATATAATATGAAATAAATAAGATAGATTATACGGATATAAATGTAATACAAATATGTCTGTATAAATTTATCGAAATATGAGGAGGTTTTCTTATGAAAAAAGTGTTTAAACGAACGCTTTCGTGGGTGCTGTCGATGGTGATGATTTTAGGATTATTTATGACAGCGAATGTTATTAGTACTGATGTAGATGCAGCAGGTTTTTCAAAAAGAACTACTGCACCAGACAGTACAAATTCCTATTATTATTCCGGAAATAATCCATTTTATTCAACATACGTGGGACAGTGTACGTGGTATGCTTGGGGAAGAGCGTATGAAATTTTAGGCAGCAGACCAAATCTGAGTACAAGAGGTTCAGGTGCTTGGTATGATGCTAATAAAAGTAGCGGAGCTTATTCATACGGTTCAATGCCCAAAGTCGGTGCGGTTGCTTGTTGGAGCAATCATGTTGCAATTGTTGAAGAAGTTGATAGCAACGGTGTAGGAATAACTGTTTCAGAGTATTGGGGCAGCACTGACTTGTCATTTCATTTGAGCCACTATGCTTCAGGCAGTGCGTATAATTACGGTGGAAATGTATTTTATGGTTACATTTACATATACAATGGCACTGTATCGTATGATCCTGTAGGATATCTTGATGGAGCAGACTCACCTGAACCCGGAAAGCTTCATGTTGCTGGTTGGGCGTTCGATCGGGATGATGTGAATGCTTCTTTGAAAATACATATATATGTGGGTGGTGTATTTGCCGGAGAAATATCTGCATGGAAGGGTCGTGCCGATGTAAACGGTAGTTTTCCCGGTATTGGCGATTACCATGGATTCGAGGAAGTGATTGAAATTTCACAGTCAGGAAATCAGACAGTTGATGTTTATGCAATAAACGTCGGCGGTGGGTCAAATATACATATCGGTTCTGCGACAGTAACAATAGCAGCAAAACCGACCGATACAGAACCTCCTACAATTTCTGATGTGGTTGTCAGCCAAATAACGTCAAAAGGTTATCGTGTTACTTGTAAAGTAAATGATAATGTAGGTGTTACTAGCGTTAAATTTCCTACATGGACTAGTACAAATACCCCAATATGGCTTGATGGAACAATCAATGGCAATGTAGCTACATGTTACATAAATGTAAGTGATTTTAGCAACAATAATGGAGAATGGGCTACTCATATTTACGCATACGATGCAGCAGGTAATTATAGTAGTGATTCAGTGAGTCCTGGTTATCACTATACCACTGATGAACCATTGGCAGTTTATTCGACTGTATATAATGGACACAAGTATATTGTATATAATTCCGGAAAAACATGGACTGAGGCAAAACAATGGTGTGAGCAGAACGGAGGATATCTTGCTACTGCCACAACAGAGGGTGAATGGAATGCTATTAAAGGCATACTTGAAAAGTATAAGGGTGTTAACAGTTGGCTTGGTGCAGAAAACACATCCGGTTCGTGGAAATGGCTTAGCGGAGAATCAATGAATTATAATGTATGGGGAAAAAATCAACCTGACAATAACGAAGGTGTGGAACACTATCTGGGAACATGGGGAAAGTGGTATGGGTATATAAATGGCTACTTTTGGAATGATTATGTAAACAGTCCATATGATGTCGGCGGCTTCGTGATGGAAAAAGAAATTGTCCCAACAGCTACAGCAGAGTTTAACGGCAATAAATACGAATACTATAGCGATACAATGAGTTGGTGGCAGGCATACCGTTTCTGTGAGAAAAAAGGCGGACACCTTGTAACTATCAATTCAAAAGAAGAAAATGATTTTGTTGTCGGAATGACGACAGGCAAAAACTATGGTGTCTGGACTGGCGGTAAAACAGACAGCAGTCATGAGGTTTGGTATTGGATAACCGGTGAACCGTTTGAGTATCAGAACTGGGATGATGGAGAACCAAATAATGTCAATCAGGATGCTGTACAGCTTTATATTACAGATACACATATCGGAAAATGGGATGATCTTGCAAGCACGGATACCACAAACTGCGGTTTCGTCTGCGAGTATGACAACAGTATAGACGCTTCAAAATATGAACCGGTTTATAAAGAAAACTACAACGGACATGAGTACTGGTTCTTTGAAAATACCGTGGATTGGAAGACAGCAAAGAAAATATGTGAGGCAAAAGGCGGACATCTTGTTATAATTGAAAATGATAGTGAAAATAGTTTTGTATATTCTGGTTTGCAAAAAATGTCTCAAAGTGAAGCATGGATTGGTGCAAGTGATGTGGAGCAAGAAGGTCTGTGGATAGATGTGAAAGGCAATCCGATTAACTATACAAAATGGGATACCTCACAGCCTGATAACTGGAACGGAAGTTGTGAGGAAGATTATGCTTTAATCTGGAGAGATGGTAATTGGAACGATGCTAATTCTGTAGGTGCGATAATTTCAGGTGTTGGCTTTATATGCGAATTTGACGACCTGTGTACCGGTTCCGGACACAGCTATACAACGAAGGTCGTAGAACCAACCTGTACAGAACAAGGATATACACTTCATACCTGTTCAAAGTGCGGTGATTCCTATAAAGATAACGTAACTAATAAACTTTCTCATAAGTTCGGCGAGTGGTCTGTAACCGGAGATAAAGCTGTACATAAATGTACACTTTGCGGTGCAGAGGAAACAAAGCCTTTAGCTTCATCTGTCACTCTTGATAAAACATCTGTTTCCATTGAAAAGGGTAAAAATATTACGCTGAAAGCTATTATATCCCCTGATGATGCGTTTGATAAAACCGTTACATGGAGTTCAACTAATAGTAACGTTGCCACTGTTTCTGATGGTGTTGTTACAGCAAAATCTGCCGGTACAGCAGTTATAATAGCAGTTACTTCAAACGGCAAAACAGCAACCTGCACCGTAACAGTTACAGATAAAACTATAAGCAATTTGAATAACACATCAGTAGTCAGCAGCGATATCTATCAGGTTGGTGATAAAGTTCGTATAGCGCCTTCTGCGAACGGCGGAACAGGCGAGTACAGCAGTGCAGTATATTATAAGAGAAGTACTGCGTCAACATGGAGGGTTCTCGGCAAGGAATTCGCAAATACTTTCAAGCAGTCAAGTTCAACTGTAGCGTTTCAGCCTACATCTGCGGGATCATTTGATATTAAGGTAGTTATTAAGGATACAGACGGTTCTGCCGCAGAGCAGTTCTTTACTGTAGAAGTAGTAGATGAACTTGAATTGACTAATATTTCAATCGTAGGCAGATATGTTGTAAAACTCGGTACAGCCATCCCCATGATCGGCAAGGCAGTCGGCGGTGCAGGCAGCTATACCTACTCCTTCTACTTCAAGCGCAGTACTAACACAAATTGGAAGCTCCTCGGAGAAAAATTCCAGACCGCCGCAAGCGCAAGATTCAAACCCACTGCAACAGGAACTTACGACATAAGAATTGACGTAAAAGACAGCAGCGGAACGATCGTGAAGAAATTTTTCACCGCTACAGCCAGGTAAGCCTTTTTCAGCAATCAGCAATAATCGGTTAGCTCAAAGCACGTAGCCCGGGACTTTACTCCCAAACTGTCATTCTGAGCGAAGGCGAAGGATCTTAATAAAAAAATGCAGTAATAACATAAAGATTCTTTGTCGCTGCCGCTCCTCAGAATGACATAATAATAAATACCCCTGACATCACCAATAACAGTGTTGTCGGGGGAAATTTTAGTTTGCCCGAAATGGGCAGTAACTTGGCGGTGAAAGTCCGCTACACGCTTGGCAGTAGGAAGTGTTAGCTGAGGGCAAGGGTGTCCACCGTGAG
>CACWRT010000146.1 GCA_902763365.1 uncultured Ruminococcus sp. | reverse complement strand
GGCAAGAGCCGTTTTGCTTGCAATTCTTTATCCGATATTCTTATTGAGACTGCAATATAATGCACAATTCAAATTGCTTGATTATTGAGCAGACACTATATAGGCGCATCTCTTGCAATAGTCCGGGCAAGGGACAATCTCTGGCGCTGACCGCCCGACAGATTCATCCCGCCCTGAGCAAGCTTAAAATCAAGTCCCTCGTTTTTCTGAGAGAGAATTTCAGAAAAGCACGAAGCGTCACAAGCTTGCCGTATACGTTCATCCAAAGCATTTCTGCTGATATTATTTCTGACAGTGTCCTGTAAAATCATAGGTCTTTGCGTACCGTATGAAAAACACGAACGAAGCCATTTTTCATCAGCATTTCTTATGCTGATATCGTCAATGAGAATATCCCCGAAGGTAGGAAGATATAACCCCTGCATCAAATTCATTATAGTAGTTTTGCCGCTGCCTGTTGTACCGATAAAAGCAGTTGTTTTGCCCGCCTGAGCAGTAAAGCTTATATCCGCTATTACGTCCAGTGCGCCCGAATATCCGAAGACTACATTCCGGAATTCGATTTTACCAAGAGTTTTATCTTTTTTCTGATGTACGGATGTTTCATACTTTGTAGGCTCGAAATTTAAAAGCTCATTAACTCTGCGGGCGGAGACCATTCCCTTTGGCAGTACGTTTATCAGAAACGGTATCGTCATAAGGCTCAGAATAAAAGATGATATGTACTGAAAGATAAGCAAAAGCTGACTTATCGAAGCCATGCCTTCTTTGATCTGCTGAGTGCCGAGAATGTATATGAGAACGACTACCCAGTTCATAACGACCATAGCAGCAGGGGAAAGAAAATTAATCTTTTTGTTAGCGGCAATAGCTTCGTCATAGACATCTTCATTTCCTTTTACAGACTTTTCATATACAAGCTCTTCATTTCCGAATGCGCGGATATGCCTCACACCTACTATTCTTTCACGCATATTAAGATTGAGCTTGTCGAGCTTTTTCTGTAAATACTCAAAATTTTTACGCGATTTTGCCATGAATACAATTAAAAATGTGACGGTCAGTATAAAGAAGAATGACAGCACCATGAAGATGTAAACATTATTAAGAGCTATAATAAAAAGTTCTATCACTATTAAAATCGGAATTGCCATCCATAAACGGAGCGCATTTATAGTAACGACAGTTATATTTGCAACATCAGCCATTGTGCGGTTAAGTAAAGTTGACTCACCAAACCCGGCAAAATCCTGAGGGGACAGTGAATTTGCCTTAGTGAAGCAGGCTTTTCTTACAGAACAGGTAAATCCTGCCGTTGCTTTTGAACTGAAATAGGAATTCATCAGATTGCAGATACCTATAATTACTGTAAAAATCACCATCATGATTCCGCTCTGCCAGATAACATCTGTATTTTGTAAATTAACGCCCTTATCAATAATACGTTTTGATTCTGGCAGCAATAAACATAGCTGAACGAAATAAATGATACAGGTTGTTATGAAGGTAGCTATAACGAAGGGCGTATATCGCCCGATATATTTTTTGTACAGAGAAAGCATACTATCCCTCCGTCAGCCGACTATCAGATCATGCAATACCTGACGAAAACGGTCGGATTTCAAAAATTCATCATCCATTCCGGGCGTACAGTTCACTTCACCTACAACAAAACCGTTTTCAGCTTGAAGAAGGTCTATTCCACATAATCTCAGTCCACAGACTTTGGCGACCTTTTCACACATCTTTTCCGTATCATCATCAAGATCAAATTCCTCACAATGTCCGCCAAGATGAATATTTGAACGGAATTCATCGCTGTTTCCGGCAACACGCTGAATGACGCGTACTACTTTATAATCTGCAACAACAACACGAATATCCCTTCCTTTTGCAGTTGAGATGAATTCCTGAGCAAGAACGGCATTGGTATCAGCTTCGGGCAGAGCTGAAATATAGTCTGCAATTTCCTGTTCCGAATGTAAAAGGACAACCCCCTCGCCCTGGGCACCATTGCTTGGTTTGAGAACAGCAGGCAAGCCCAGACATTCAACAACGGTTTTTGCGGAGGTATGTGACGTTACAGTCAGACTTTTTGCCTGAGGTATACCTGCCTGTTCAAGCAGAAGCGCTGTTGACAGCTTGCTGCATACAATTCTTTTTGCGTCGATGTCATTGATACTTCTTACCCCCAGAGAAGTCAGACGGCGTGAAATGCCTTCAAAAACTTCATTATAATGTCCCCAGAGCATGAAAACATCAGGTGGAGCTATTTCTTCACCACAGATAAAAATTTTTGCTTTGCCGTCACCACCCGTTGTAAAAACAATGTCATCCATACGAACAGTTGTTTTGTTTATTTTTCCGGATCGTGAAAAATCGGATTTAATGCTTTTTACCTCTTCAAAGCCGCCACCTTCACCTATAATTACCCAATAATTCATACATTTTCCCCCATTCATATTAAGTTTTGGAATAAAGCTATAAAACTTGCAGCAGTACATTAAAAGTACTCAGATTTTATATTTTACTGTTACAACCGGCTGAGTCTATTATATACAATTTAGTCAGAGTATGCAATAGACTTTTTGTTAATTAATTATAGAACAAATTACTGGCACAGATTTGCATGAGTAATTGCCTAATATAAAAAAGAGCAGATTATTGCAACCGACCATACGTAATCTAAGTGAAAAAGATAGGTGCTATTCCTTGTCATTTTTCAAACATTTATTTAGAAATGTAAGTAAGAGGGGAGAGGCTTTAGACGAGTCTACTATGTGAATAATGAAAAAATATAAAAATTTAGCTTGACAAATGAGTAATTCGGATGTATTATAAAGACGCTATAATTTACGAAAGGGTGAGTTTCATGACCATACGCAATAACAAATCATTACATCTATACTATGACATCAGAATATCAAAGCAGAAGCATGAAATTTGCCGTTTCATGGAGAAAAAACGTTAATACTCAGATGCACAGAAGTAATCTCACGGGCTTCTGTGTTTTCGGATCGGCAATTTCATAAGCGTTATTATGCACTTCTGTTATCATGCAGGAGTGCTTTTTGTTTTAAGGAGTGAAAAACTATATGTTAGAATTAAGAGGAAAATACAACACCGCTAAGGTGTTCACCGATCTGATAGATGAAAACGCTGTTGCACAGATCATATCACTGCTCAACCAGCCTATGTCGAAGGATCAGCAAATAAGAATAATGCCTGATGTTCATGCTGGTGCCGGATGTACCATCGGCACAACCATGACAATAACGGATAAGGCTGTTCCCAACTTGGTCGGGGTAGATATCGGCTGCGGGATGGAAACAGTCTGCATCAAGGAAAGCTTTATTGAGGTTCAGAAGCTTGATAAACTTATCAGAGCTGAAATACCCTACGGCTTTGGTATCAGAAAAAAGATACACCGCTATATGGATAAACTGGATATTACACAGCTGTATTGCAGTAAGAATGTTGATCTGATAAGAGCCGAGAGAAGCCTCGGAACACTTGGTGGAGGCAACCATTTTATTGAAGCTGACAGGGGAGAGGATGGGGCAATTTATATTGTCATTCATTCGGGTTCTCGTCATTTGGGTCTTGAGGTTGCAAAGTACTATCAAGAGGAAGCATATAAGCGTCTTAACAGCTGCTCAAAAGCCGAGATTGATGCACTTATAGCAAGACTGAAGGCCGAAGGTAAGGAAAAACAGATCCAGAAGGAGCTTAAAAAGCTGACAAACACCAAACATACAGATGTACCAAAGTCATTGGCATATACTGAAGGAGATCTGTTTGAGCAGTACATCCATGATATGAAGATCGTGCAGGAATATGCTATGCTTAACCGTCAGGCAATGATGGATGAGATCATAAAGGGTATGGGACTTCACATCCGTGACTGCTTTACTACCGTCCACAACTATATAGACACCGAGAAGATGATACTCCGCAAGGGCGCTGTTTCGGCTCAGATTGGAGAAACTCTGCTTATTCCTATAAATATGCGTGACGGAAGTCTGATCTGTACCGGTAAGGGTAATCCCGATTGGAACTGCTCTGCACCTCACGGAGCAGGTAGAGTGCTTTCCAGAGGAGAAGCAAAAGCAACACTAACGCTTTCGGAGTTTAAAAAGCAGATGAACGGCATATATTCAACCTCCGTCAGCCGGGATACTATTGACGAATCACCAATGGCATACAAGTCTATTGACGATATAGTTTCTAATATAGGTGATACGGTCGATATCAATGATATTATTAAGCCGATCTATAATTTCAAAGCTGGTGGAGAATAAGTATGTAAAACAAGACAGCAATTATCTTTAAGTGTAATTCTTCTAAAATAGTCTATAAAGAACAAAAATAACCCCGGCACTACTATCAAGATTCGATACTTGATGGTGGTGTCGGGGGATGTTTGATATTATGGATGATTTTTTATAAAAATTTGTTAGTCAGCTAATATATGGATTATCGTAACAATGAAATACCATTATGAGTATTTTTCCAGAATATTGATGATATTTTTAGCTATTCTGATCTCCGTACACCTTTTCATATTAGCAGCATAGCCGTGTGTTTCAGGAGGATTAGCGACAAATTCTTTCAGATCCTCAAGCTCCATCGGAATATCGTGTTTGAACACAAATCCCCGGTTAAGAGCTACAAGGTATCCGTCAGTTACTCCCCATCCACCTGTAACACTAAAATAGCAGAGCTTATCATCTGTAATAAAAACGTATCCGCCCAATAACCCCGCGCCATGCCGAATTGAAGAAACCATGGTAAAATAAACTCCGAATAGAAATACTCCAATGAAGTGAAACGGAGTCCAAT
>CACWRT010000145.1 GCA_902763365.1 uncultured Ruminococcus sp. | reverse complement strand
CAGCTTTTTCTTTCTATCAGCAGAAGCAATGCCTGGGCGAATACCTTTTTGGGGCTGGTGCACCGCTTTGTTGCTTGCTGAGTTTCACGGATTCAGGTTTGAGATATCGCATGAAATGATTTCAAAGATAACGGACAGGGTTTTGGATCAGGTGGAAGAGTGGCAGAACCGTCCTTTGAAGAAGTTTTATACCTTTCTGTTCGTTGATTGTATGTATGTAACCATCAGAAGAGAATATGAAACCAAAAGCTGTGCAGTGTATGTCATACTGGGCTATGATGTAAACGGTATCAAGGACATTTTGGGGCTTTGGATCAGTGAATCAGAGGGTAAGCATAACTGGATGCAGATATTTGACGAGCTGAAAACTCGTGGCATTGAAGATGTACTTTTTATCAGTATGGATGGCGTTTCCGGACTGGAAGATGGTGCAAAATCAATCTTTAAGGATGTCGTTGTCCAGCGTTGTATCGTACATCTGATCAGAAATTCCATTAAATATGTTCCAAGTAAGGACTACAAGGCATTTACAGCTCAGCTCAAAAAAATCTATGGTGCACCAAGTTTAAAGGCTGCCGAAGCTGAATTTGAGCGATTCAAGCAGGCTTGGAGCGGTTATCCCGGAGCTGTTGATGTCTGGGTTCGGAACTGGCAGCACGTTGCTCAGCTGTTCAACTACGGCAGTGCAGTACGCAAAGTCATGTACACCACGAACGCCATAGAAAGTGTCAATTCCAGTTTCCGCAAGGTAACAAAAAAAGGAGCCTTCCCGAGCGAAGATGCTCTTCTCAAGCTCCTTTATCTGCGTATTACCGAATTGTACAAAAAATGGAACAACCGTCCTGTTGCTAACTGGGCTCTTGTCAGAAATCAGCTTGCTATGGATGATGCCATTCAGGAAAGAATCCTCAAGTACGATAATTTTTGATATTTCTCTGTGAAATATGTAGCACATTTCTATGCTGACAAAAAATAACTTACACACTTTACTTGACAAACCCAAAGCATTTGAAATCACTGCCTTTTTTAAGCGTTACCATTCAATACAAAAGCATGATTGATTATGTTGATCGTGTGTTACTTAACCAGAACAATAACTGACATATTTCTATAATTAGAAAATCACGGGATCTGCTTTTTGCTTGTCCCGTGATTTTTTGTCTATACGCTTACTATTTGACGCTTACATGCAAAGGCACAGCTTTTCCGTATTTCTCAAAAATAATATGGGCTAAAAGCTCCGGTGAACAATAACATCCGGGAATCATAGGCTTCGGACAGTACGCCTTGACAATATGGCATGGTTCAATATCATCAAGCTCTGCATCCTTTTCGGGATCACTGCCGCATTTTTTGCACTTGTAAACCTTGATGATATGACGGCGGATATGAAACTTTGCAGGAGTATATACAAGCTCGTCACGCTTTTCTTCTCCTATTTCTTCCATCTCTGCACCGCATTTATCGCAGGTCTTATCTTCAAGCTCATGAATGACTTTTTCAACAGGAAGATCAGCCATAGCCTCTTCAAACGTACGTTTTTTCTTGCGCTTATGTTCAGGAATGGTTATGGTTTCTTCAGAGGTCTTTTCAGAAACGGCTTTTTCGTCTTGCATTAAAGAAAGCTGCTCTCCTCCTTCAAAGATAACAGTGCTTTGCTCGGTCTTTCTTCCGAACATCTGCTTTTTGAACCAGTCAAGCTGACTCTGCATCAATGCCACTTCCTCTTTGAGTGTGGCATTTTCGGCGTGCAGTAAACTGATCTCTTTCAGATATTTTTCACGCTCCTGATCCGGCATACAACAATCCTCCGTCACTGAATGATATATTTATCATATCAGAACCGGAGGACTGATTCTATCTTTTTGTGTAAATTTTTCCACCAGTTTCCAAGTTTTCAAAAAGTAAAAGTGCTTATAAACAGAAAGAATCAAACGCGAATCCATTTTTTGAGGATATATGGTTCGTCTCGAAAGCGGCCAAAAATAATTCATGCCAAACAGTCATGCCGATAACAAAGCGTGATTGCTGAGGACTGTTGTGTGATAAAGCAGAAAAGGTTTTATCATAAAAAGGCAGTACGGTCATGAAAGCATACAAAACCGTCAGCAAATTTGTCAATCTTTCAATACCGATTCTGCTTCGGAGCATATAATTTCCAAAAGACCAGAACTTCTTCTGCTCGTAATAAGCGACTTCGATAGACCAACGCATAGAATAGACGGTCAGTGGAAGAAATTGTACATCTGCTTTTGCAAAAAGAGAAGCTTTGCCCAACTAGGAAGAGGTGAAATCAAAATTCAGTTCGTCAGGGCATTTCGTGCAGATAAAAAGTCTTTGTGTTCCGTTTTTCGTTTTAGTAACGATTGCGTGAACAGGCTTTTTGCCAAAGAGATTTGTGATAACCTGACGGCTGCCAACAGAGTAGTCTGTCCCATCAACAACTGAAAATGTAAAATCCTCAAAAGACAGTTGCTTTCCTCTTACTCTTGGTCTGCCTTTTTTGCCGGTTTTAGCAGGCGGAAGATCATACAAGGCAGTATCGTGCCTGACATTACAGATCAGGGCGAGATTTTCGTATTGCTGCGGCAATTCTGTTATTTCCGCTTTCGGATACCAACTGTCACAGCACAGACATACATTTCTTTCAGTGCCAATGATTTCCATGATTTCTTTGACCATATCAGCCGCCATAGCCAATTTGGTTTGTTCCTTCGTCCACATCCTATAGCCAATCGGAAAAGACAGATAGCGTATTTTCCCTTGATCGAATACAGGAATGGACAGCATGATACTGACAAAACAGTGACCGTTCAGATAATTGGAGCCGTTGTGTCTGGCATGGTCAAAAAGCTTTTCACGATTTTCAAAATGTTCCCCGTACTTTTCCACCATCGTATCGTCTATGGACAGGAGAATCAGCTGCGACTGGAGGCTTTCTGGCATCAAGGACAAAGCTATTCTGACCATATTCCTGATCCATTCAGACAAATCTATTTTGCTTTCATTCAGCGTGAAATAATATGATTTTAGTTTGTTATCCGATATATATTGGATGAAATGCTCAAAGTTGTAATTGACGCTGGAAAATCCATTCAGGCACAGGATAGATAACAGCAAATCAAACAAATGCTCCTTTGTGGGAGTGCTTTCAGCTGAAAATATTTCATAAAATGCTTTTTGGAGCTTGCTTATGATACTGGTTTGGGTGTATAATGCTTTCATGTGAATTACTCCCTTCTGGTTACAAACGGTTTGTGTGGTTACTTACCATTTTACACCTTTTGGAGAGTAATTCACTTTTTTATTTCTCTAAAACTTGGAAACTGCTGTAAATTTTTCGATAACTGTATTTTAATAGAGAATACCGGGCTTTCCGTCACGAATAGCTTTTGGCTGTTCTATCGTAAGTCCCTCCAACAGCCAGCGTGTCTGCTGCGGTGTCAGAAGTTTTGCTTCTGTTTCGTTACGAGGCCACTGGAATCTGCCATTATCAAGACGCTTGTAAAGCAGCAGGAATCCGTCTCCTTCCCAGAGAAGTCCTTTGATGCGGTCACACCTCCGACCGCAAAACAGGAACAAACCTTTACAAAATGGATCAAGCTGAAGCTGACCCTGTACAATAGCTGCCAGCCCGTCTATTGACCTGCGAAGGTCGGTGTAGCCTGTGACAAGATATACCTGCATTCCACAAGGAAGATCGTTCAGCATAGCTTACTCACCACCGCGATCAATACCTCTGCTGAAATGTTTTCCGGCAAGGTAATGCGCAGTCCGTTTTTCTCGATGGTTATATTTCTGTCTGATAAGGTGGTCAGGATCGGTACTACAGATCTTTCTGCTTCTATTTGTGCTTGTGTATTTTCAGCTTTGCCTGACCTAAGAAATTTTTCTCTTACTTTGCGCAGATGGTAATAATATGTTTTAAGGTTTATTCCATTTTGTATACACCACTCCTGAACGCTCAGACCGCTCGCTTTCTGTTCTTCAATTTGCCTGTTCCATTCCTGCAACCGGATATTCTTCTTTACCGTCACTATTTCACTTGCTGTCTTTTCCACTTGTCTTACCTCCTTCTGAAATACTCTGATTTACTCCATTGGACTTGTTCAGACTTTTTTAGATTTTCTCATTTAGTCTGAATGTTTACTTGGAGTTTATTATACTACTTCAGAATTTGGAGAGAAAGACGTTGGGAATTTTACGCTTACTCTGTAATGGTTTTGGCATATCTTTATCTCAATATAGTCAACGACATTAATTCTTTGATTCTGTCATCCTGAGCGCCTTTCCTGTCATCCTGAGCGCAAGCGAAAGATCTTTTTTCCGAAACCTGCGGGAAAGATTCTTCGTCGCTTACACTCCTCAGAATGACATTACGTTTGTATAGTTTGTCAGATTTGCTCATTTTTAGTAAAAATATTTCATCATCGGCGGGTAATAGAACCCCAAATTAAAAAAATCTGAAAAAATTTTTAAAATTTCCGAACAAATCCAAATTTCCCCGGGTATACACTATCAGAAGGGCAAACAGTGCAAAAATATCCTTATCATGCATATCTGGCAGCCCCTCCCGGAAATGCAGCGGTGCAGCGTTCGAACTATTCCGGACGCTGCTGCCTGCTAAAAAACATTAACAATCAAATTTACGGAGGTAAACTACAATGAACAAAAAGAAAATTGCAAAACGCACAGGCTCTATCCTTTTGGCTGCTCTTGTCCTTGCAGCAGGTATCACCGCAAATGCGGCAGTTACTTTAAAATACGGCAACTTTGATTATACTGTTTCAGACAATAAAGTTACGATCAAACAGTACAGAGGTACTGATTCTTATGTTAATATCCCGTCAACGATCAATGGTTATCCGGTAAAGTACATAGGTTCCAGCGCTTATAGTCCATTTTACAATAATAAGAATATCACAGAGGTCATTATTCCCTATGGCGTAGAAAAAATTGGTAATATGGCCTTCCAGTATTGCAGCAACCTTAAAAGAATCACTATTCCGAACAGCGTAACAGAATTAGGTTACCAGCTTACATTTTCCAACTGCTCATCACTTGAAAGTATAACCATTCCGAGCGGAGTTACCAAAATACCACAAAATACTTTTTCCAATTGTACATCTCTGAAAACTGTAAAGCTTCCCGATACAATAACGGAGATAGGTCAGAACGCATTTTCAAACTGCAACAGTCTGACTATATACGGTAAGCGCGGTACTATAGCAGAGACATATGCAAAAAATAACGGTATACCGTTTATTGATAATTCAAAGATCGCTGTAACAAAGGTCACACTCAACAAGACTTCCGCAAAGCTTTATAAAGGGCAGAGTATTACTCTCACTGCAACAGTTGCTCCTTCAAACGCCACAAATAAAGCTGTAACATGGAAAACATCAGACAGCAGCATTGCTACAGTATCAGGCGGCAAGGTCACGGCTAAAAAAGCAGGTACGGCTACCATAACTGCAGAGACCGTAAACGGAATAAAAGC
>CACWRT010000144.1 GCA_902763365.1 uncultured Ruminococcus sp. | reverse complement strand
TGAGCGGTGTGTTCAGAGCGGATGCGAAGCGGAGCGATACCCGCGTTTAGGGTCCAGCGTCACGCTGGGTTAGTGTAAAATTATAATTGGCAAAAATATTATCAATGGTAAAAAAAGAGCTGTTCAAGAAGCTTGATACGCGTGCAGTAAAGCCTGAGCGGTGTGTTCAGAGCGGATGCGAAGCGGAGCGATACCCGCGTTCAGGGACCGGCGGCTCGCCGGCGCGTTTTTTTGCTAAGTTTTACATAATACTATTGAAATTTTGTTGTAAATATGGTATATTTACTTATGATGTATTTCTCATGTACCCTATGCTTATTGTGAGCAAAGCCGGAAGTCTGAGAGAGTGCAGCTTCGGATGATCATTATTCCGATCTCAACACTTCAAACTCCACACATTTCAGCGGGGTTCATAGTTTAATCGTCGTATAGCTTTATTTGTCATATAAAGCTGTAAATATATTTTCTTATAAAGGAGAAGATACCCATGGCAAAATTTACAGAAATTGAGAAGGTAGTCGGCAGAGAGATCCTTGACTCCAGAGGAAATCCTACAGTTGAGGCTGAGGTTTATCTCGTAGACGGTACGGTAGGAAGAGGCACAGCTCCCAGCGGCGCTTCCACAGGTGAGTTCGAGGCTCTTGAGCTTCGTGACGGTGACAAGGCAAGATATCTGGGCAAGGGTGTTCAGAAGGCTGTAGAAAACATCAATACAGTTATCAACGATGTACTTGTTGGTGTAGATGCTGCCGATACATATGCGGTTGACGGTGCAATGATCGCTGCTGACGGTACAAAGGATAAGTCAAAGCTCGGCGCAAACGCTATCCTCGCTGTATCTATAGCTGCTGCAAGAGCTGCTGCTAACGCTTATGAGCTGCCTCTTTACAGATTCCTCGGCGGCGTACAGGGCACAAAGCTCCCCGTTCCGATGATGAACATCCTCAACGGCGGTGCTCATGCTGACAGTGCCGTTGACACACAGGAATTCATGGTAATGCCTGTTGGTGCACCTTCCTTCAAAGAAGGTCTCAGATGGTGCGCAGAAGTGTTCCATACACTCAAGAAGCTCATCAAGGATATGGGCGATGTTACAGCTGTTGGTGATGAGGGCGGTTATGCTCCCAACAA
Organism: uncultured Ruminococcus sp.; assembly: GCA_902763365.1. Classification (GTDB taxonomy): domain Bacteria; phylum Bacillota; class Clostridia; order Oscillospirales; family Acutalibacteraceae; genus UBA1213. The sequence continues at coordinate 4,339 of CACWRT010000144.1, read as the reverse complement.
GCTTGCAAGTGATGAAGACGCTATCGAGAAGATCCTCGAGGCTATCAAGGCAGCAGGCTTTGAACCCGGCAAGGACTTCATGATCGCTATGGATGCAGCTTCCTCAGAGTGGAAGAGCGAAAAGGGTAAGGGCTTCTATCATCAGCCTAAGTCAGGCAAGGACTTCACATCTGACGAGCTTATTGCTCACTGGGAAGCTCTTGTTGACAAGTACCCGATCATCTCCATCGAAGACGGTCTTGATGAGGAAGACTGGGAAGGCTGGCAGAGAATGACAGCTAAGCTCGGCGGTAAGGTTCAGCTCGTTGGTGACGACCTGTTTGTTACAAACACAGAAAGACTCGCTAAGGGTATTTCTATGGGCGCAGGTAACTCCATTCTCATCAAGCTCAACCAGATCGGCTCTGTTTCCGAAACACTTGAGGCTATCAAAATGGCTCACAAGGCAGGCTACACAGCTATTTCTTCACACCGCAGCGGTGAAACAGCTGATACAACTATCGCTGACCTCGCTGTTGCACTTAATACTTGCCAGATCAAGACTGGTGCGCCTTCAAGATCTGAGAGAGTTGCAAAGTACAATCAGCTTCTCAGAATCGAAGAAGAACTCGGTGCAGCTGCTGAGTATCCCGGCATAAAGGCTTTCAATGTTAAAAGATAATTTCTTTTGCAAAAAAACATATAAATAAAAAGATCCCTTCTGTTCCCATACGGCATGGAAGGGATTTTTTCTGTAAATAACTTCGAAGTTGTTTTGAATGAGTCAGGAAATAGGAATCAGGAGTTATTTCTCCCGCTTACATTTGAACGACAATAACAGCTTAAAGCTTATTAACTTAAAGCTTTCATGTTTTGCACTGTGCTGACGGCTTTGAGATACGAAGCCATTTGTTTATTCTGCCGTATTTGTTGTTTTTTAGTTGAATTAATTAAAGTAATGTAGTAGAATATAATCAAGGTTACGATATTGTTATTTCTGATACTCCTGTACAAAATTATGGAAAAGAAATTCAATTACCTGATTGAGAAGAAAAAATATATATGAAAGGCGATGAGAAAGATGTACTATTAATATCTGTCTGTTAATTTCATATCACATATTAGAAAGAGCTAATAATATGAAAACTTATAATAGTGAAAGATAAATATTTTCAAAAAGCTCCGCACTGAGCCTGCTTTTAGCGGTAATGCTGCTTATCGGCATGATACCGGTAAGTGCTGTGACAGTCAGTGCCGAGGCTGTTTCATACGGATTTAGTGTAGCAGGTGTTGCTGTAACAAGTGACAACCGCACAGATGTCCTTGCCGGTACGGGTCAGGCAGAGGGCGGCGTTTCATACAATCCCGATACAAAAACCCTGACAATAAGCAAAAGCTTTACATCAGAGAAGGCAGCAATTACTAATCTGTCTTTAAACGATCTCACTATTAAGATCGTGGGCAGTGTTACACTTAAAGGTCAGATGATTCTTTGGAGTGCCGGAATGAATACTATCATGACCGGCGGTACTCTCACAGCGGACTGTACATTCGATTTTCCCATTACAGTACTGTATGCAAAATGACTTACAATCAAGGATATGACCCTGATAAATGCATCCATTACAGGCAACGGTCATCCTACAAGCCTTGTTATCGACAATGCCACAGTAACAGCTCCTAACGGTATTAAATATTTCAAAAACGGCATAACTCTCAAAAACGGCTCTAAAGTTCTTTCACCGGCTAATACTGTTGTCGGAACTTCGGTTTTTGAAAGTGACGGAACAACAAATGCGTCAAACATTTCCATCGGAAAACCGGCATTTACGATTCAGCCGAAAAATACCGAAACCGCCGAAGGCAGCGACAGCGCAATTATAACACGGAAAACAAACTTTACTCCCTATAAGATAGGAAGGGTAGCTGATGGTGTATTCGACCAGACATTTACACCGGCAACAGTAACATCAAGATCTTTCTATCTCGGAAGTAACTACAAGAACCGTGCATGGTACGGCAGCGGTGATGATGAGTATATCGACAGCAATAGTTTTTCCATAACTAAACCTAACACATACTACTTTGAAGATGAATTCTACCGGATTGAGGCGTCTATCGGAGGACCGCAAGCGCAAGATTCAAGCCCACAGCCACAGGCACATATGATATCCGCATTGATGTAAAAGACAGCGCAGGAACTATCGTTAAATCTTTCTTTACCGCAACAGTGAAGTAAGTGTGGAGTTTGAAGAGTGAAGAGTGGAGTTTAAAATGCTTATTGAAAAAGGGAGAGCTTATACATCAAAACGTATACGGCAGTTCTCTGTGTTCATTGCAGCAGCTGTATTATGCGTGAGCATTTGCGGCTGTGCGCAGCCCGAAGGAGATCAGGCAAGTCATGATGCGCTGATCTCCGAAATCGGGGAAATGAACCGTGTGCGTCACGAAAAACGGCAGAAATTTCTTGACTCCGAAATACATCAAAAAGCTGAAAAATATATCATAAATGCTATTGAAAATATATATCCCGACTGTGAATATAAGCTATCAATAGAACCCGGAAGCCTATGGGAAAATGATCTTACGGAGTTTTCTGATTTTTCGGATAACGATGATACAAAACAACATTTTTTCCATGAAGCAGATGTATATGTATCTGTAAATTTCCGGGATTATGGAGATGAAGGCATGGACGCAGGGAATAAGCTTCTGAAATATCAGATAAGCTGCCGTCTTGCGGCTGACGAATATGGAGAGGACTGTTATGTTATTGATGCAGAAGAAGGTACAGTGGTATTTGATCCGATGCCGGGCGTATGATCTCAGCTCAGAAAAAGTCATTTTTGGTTTTTTATGGATTTAACCCGAATTATAGTTCGGAAATGTATTTATTTTTTATACAGAATATGTTATAATACGTTAAACATTTTATTGATTTCTCCGGTTTTTGTTCCGGGTCTGTCTTACTATTCTATATAATACTAATGAAAGAGGCGATTTATCATGAAACTAAGGAAAATACTGGCAGTACTTTTGCTTGCGTCAATGATCGCATCATCTTCGGTCATCCCCGCAGCGGCAGCAGAGGATCAATGGCCCGATCTTCCTCCCATCACAGCTGTAGACACAGTTATCACAGGCGATTATTATGTTGGTACAGACATTGTGTTCACCAATCAGAATGTAGTAATTGACGGCAATATCATGACTTCCGCAAGCATCGCTGTTGAGGGCGGATCTCTTACAATTACGGGAAATGTGAATGCAAGAGGCGGCTCAATAATTGCAGTAAACGGATCGGTCAATATCAACGGTGATCTTACCGTATCCGGAGTGTCTTTCCGCAGCCGCTACGAGGATGAGACTCCCGGGCTTATCACTGTCGGCGGCAATATGATCGTTGCGGATAACGGCGCAGATTTTACGGAAGGTAATGTTGAGGTCGCAGGCGATCTGACACAGACTTCAAATATCAACTGCGGAAAAGACGGCGTTCTTACCGTAAAGGGTAATTTCTATCATAGATCAAATACGTTGAATTTATCCGGCGGTACAGTCAATATCGGCGGAAATTATGAAATGCGTACTCCTAAATATGACAGTGAAGGCAAATTATATTATGCAGCAGCAGATGGCGCTTTGAAAATGCAGGATGAAAACGGCTACATGAAGGTTGGCGGAGATTTCTATATCCAGCGTTTACGGCAACTCAAAAACTATCCTGACAAACGGAACGCTTGAACTTCAGGGCAATTTTTCACAGAACGGCGCAGATACAGCATTTGACGCAAAAGATAATCACAAGGTATATTTCACGGGAACAAAGACTCAGACGGTCACATTCAATAGCTCCGGAAGCAGCGGCTTTGCAAAGCTTATTACATCAAAGAGCGCAAACCCTGATGTTGATATCGTAAAGGGACGTATTCTTTCTGCTCAGACCGGATCAACTCTTAAAAATTTTGTACAGTACGGTAATCTTGACCTGACAGACGGTGGTCTTACTGTAACAGGCGATATGACAGAATACGGCAATGTTACTGTTGGCGGCAATCTTACAGTAGGCGGTAAATATACCCACTACAACAATTATCTGAAACTTGCAGGCGGCAAACTGGATATCGGCGGAGATTATGATATGCGCCAGCCGCAGTATGACGAGGACGGTAAAATAACCTCATATACATCCACAGATGCGGCTGTTCAGATGCAGGACGAAAACGACTACATGAAGGTAGGCGGAGATTTTTATATTTATCCTGTTTACGGCAACTCAAAAACTATCCTGACAAACGGAACGCTTGAACTTCAGGGCAATTTTTCACAGAACGGCGCAGATACAGCATTTGACGCAAAA
>CACWRT010000143.1:10350-12822 GCA_902763365.1 uncultured Ruminococcus sp. | reverse complement strand
TTATCGGCTGTTATTTTTATGTTGCTCACTCAAAGATATTTATAAAATAAATTCTTCGTTAAGCTGACAGTATTGCCCATACAAAGGTAGGGAGTTTGAAGCTATAAACTCTATCCCCGCACAGTTTTGGAAAATCCCCAAAAAATAGTATATATTATAGAGAATAAAGCACAAAAAACTTTTTTATTTTGAAACTCCCTATTTCCCCTACCCCCCCAAGTGAAGCAGCATTTGTGACTAAGTTTACTATTCATTATTCACTAAAATGTGTACCCGATCTGCTGAGCAGCTTTGAAAAAATCAAAAAATCACGAAAAACACACCACACGGCATTTTTCGTGATTTTATTTAATCTGTGGTCTGACGAAAATCATAGTTTTCATACTCATACGCATCCGCATCCTCATCATTAGGATCCGCACGTCCGCGATGTATATATCTTTCTGTTGTTTGTTCAAGCTCTGCTATAGCCTGCATAAGCTGTTCACGACAGTCCCCGTACTCATCATTTCTCTTATCCAAGACTTCGATCTTACTGATATATGCAAGGTAAAGTGAACGATCCTGCACACTCAGGTCGTTTTTAACTTTATCCTTCATTTCCTGAATCTGTCCGTCTGTAAAATACCTCATTTGTGTCACCTCTTTCCCTGAAAATATGCAAAGCGACAGGACACCATCATCCTGCCGCTTTAGATTCTATAAGATCATTATTCGGGATCTTTACACTTGACTCTGTTCATTCTGCAGTAATGTCTTACATACGTATTTTCCTTCGAACAGCGAACAATAAGTGTTCTGTTTGATCCGTTAAAAGCATTTGCTTCTATAGTGGAAACGCTGTCAGGCAATACCAGACTTCTGAGCTTACTACAGTTACTGAATGCACCGTACTCAATTACCTCAAGATTGTGCGGGATGTTAACTGTTGTCAGTGAGTCACATCCTGTGAAAGCATTCTTTCCGATTACAGTAACAGCTTCGGGAATATTTACCGTTGTAAGCGATTCACACCAGCTGAACGCATTCTTTCTGATATCATGCACACTCTCGGGAACAATAACCTTCGTAAGTCTCTTACATCCGCTGAAAAGGTTCTCGGGAAGCTCTTCAACACCTTCGGGTATAACCATCTCTTTAAGCGACTCGCAGTTGAGGAAGGCATGCTTTCCAAGGCTTACGATACTTGACGGTATCGCAAAATCAACAAGCTTGCTGCATCCATTGAATGTATTCTGATGTATTCTTGTTACTGTGGAAGGAATTGAGATCTTAGGCAGGCTTACGCATCCTGTGAACGCTCCTCTGCCTATTTCAAGAAGTCCTTCGTGCATATTTACTGTTACAAGTCTTGAGCAGTTCTCGAATGCTCTTTCACCGATCTTCAGCAGTGTTGACGGAAGATCAATAGCTTCCATAACCGAGTTGCCTGAGAAAGCACAGTCATCTATTACCTGATATCCTTCAGGTATGGATACATGTCCTCCACCATGCTGAGCAGCATCATTACTTGTAAATACCTTTGCATTTGCAGGAATACCATCTGCTCCTGCGGCTGCCTGCGGAGCAGACACCGGCTGAGGTGCAGGTGTGTCCGGTATAGGCTCGTTTGAAGGTACTACAGCTGCCGGCTCATCCGGTATAGGTTCATTCGACGGTATAACCGGCTGAGGTGCTTCCTGAACAGGCGCGGGAGCAGGAGCTTCCTGCTTTGGTTCAGGCTGAAGCTGTGGCTGTGGCTGTGGCTCGGGCTGCTGGGGCTGTCCCCAAGGATTCTGCTGCTGAGGCTCGGGCTGCTGGGGCTGTCCCCAGGGATTCTGCTGCTGTGGCTGTCCCCAAGGATTCTGCTGCTGAGGCTCAGGCTGCTGGGGCTGTCCCCAGGGATTCTGCTGCTGTGGCTGTCCCCAAGGATTCTGCTGTTGGGGCTGTCCCCAAGGATTTTGCTGCTGAGGCTGTCCCGGCTGCTGCTGCATCCACGGATTATAGCCCCAAGGCATCTGTGACTGTCCGTCAGGCTGTCCCGGCTGCTGCTGCATCCACGGATTGTAACCCCAAGGCATCTGCGGCTGTCCGTCAGGCTGTCCCGGCTGCTGCTGCATCCACGGGTTTGCACCCCATGGACCCTGCGGCATCTGCTGGTTCGGCTGCGGCTGATTATTATTCATATTATTTGCTGCTTCAGGCTTATGTTCCTCTGCCTTTGGTTCTTCAGGCTTATGTTCCTCTGCCTTTGGTTCTTCAGGCTTACTTTCTTCTGCCTTCGGTTCTTCAGGCTCAGGCACTTCTGCCTTTGGCTCTTCTTTTTTAGGTTCTTCTGCTTCTTCTGTAAAGTCAAATACAGGTGATTCAGGCTTGAATTCTTCTACAGGAGCGGGAGCGGCAGGCTTATCCTCTGCGCCTTCCTCCGTGAAGTCAAATACAGGTGATTCAGGTCTGAATTCTTCCACAGGAGCAGGAGCGGCAGGCTTATCC
>CACWRT010000143.1:0-10324 GCA_902763365.1 uncultured Ruminococcus sp. | reverse complement strand
TTCAGGTCTGAATTCTTCCACAGGAGCAGGAGCGGCAGGCTTATCCTCTGCGCCTTCCTCCGTGAAGTCAAATACAGGTGATTCAGGTCTGAATTCTTCTGCAGGCGCAGGCTCAGCAGGCTTTTCTTCCGCCTTTTCTTCTGTAAAATCGAATACAGGAGACTGAGGTCTGAACTCTTCTGCCGGCTCGGGAACAACGGGTTTCGGTTCCTCGGGAGCCTTTTCTTCCACAGGCTTCTTTGAGGGCTCAGGCAGCTGGTTAGGCTTTTTGCTCGGCAGAACAAAATTGCCCTTTTTGCCCTTCTGGGCATTGGACTTATCCCACATATCTCCGTCATCGGAAGATGTCTGATCCTCCCAGACTCCGCCCGACTGGATCATCATGGGATCTCCCTTTCCGTTATCGCCTGACTCGTGAATACTTTCGGGAATCTGGTACATATGTATATTCGGTGTGATACCAAACATAGGTACGTTCCAGTTCAATGCGTAAACATAGGTCTCAACAACATAGCAGGCCCATTTTTCAGCCATGCACGCTTCCTGTGTAAGAACCTTGATAGACTGCAGTATAGCTATACACTTATCTATTTCAGGCTCTTCATGAGCAAGATAAAGTGCGTTGCAGACACCGTATTCATACGCATCCATGAATACTTTGCGCTCCTGCTTCAGATCAGGAATAAATTCGTCAAGCGCCGTTTTCAGCTGTAATCCGTCGAATATAACATCAACGCCATAGGTCTTGATGATATATCTCAATGCCTCTTTCGCATTCTGGAAGGTAAGCTTATCTTCCTTTTCCTGCTCAAGCTCTGCACCGCAGAAAGGACACCTGATAATAACATTTGTACGGGCATTGGTTTTCCATTCACTGCCGCAATGTTTACACTGCATTTATTCTCACCGCCTTCTGTGGAATTTCAAAAATAACTGCGTAAAACATTTTTTAAAATCCCTTCTGATTTCATTTGTTCATTTTTCTGCACCTTTACGGCGCAGAAGCGCGGGAACCCCCGCAATAAATTCCTCCGTATTCCCCTTTCATCAGTGCTTCATGCACTTTTCAGGGGCTACCATCTAATACTATACTAAATTTTTAATGAATTTTCAATAGTTATGACGAAATTTTTATATATTTTATTAATTTTTTTACAATTTTATTATTAGAATATATAAAAATATGCTTTAATTGAAGCAAAATACAGAGCAAATGAATAAATAAAGATGTTCCGAAGAACGCTCCGATCATTTTCGCAGCGAAAAATCAAAACACCTGTAATTCATTCAGAACCGCAATCACCTGCGGGATAAAATCTTTATATTGATATTATACTAAATACAATCAAATAAATCAACATTTTTTTGCATATTTTATAAAGCATTTTCAACAAACTTCCCACTCGATTTTTTATGTTTGGACTAAAATTACCATTTTTGACTAATAATATTACAAAATGTATAATTCTTAAAAAATATACAGTCCATCTAATATACAATATGTATTATATACTATTTGTATATGCTTCTTGTAGTAAGCATATTCTCACCACAAAAGCCATTTATTTCGTACGATAAAATAAACGCCATTAACATAGAACAGTTATTATTTTGATGAGAAAAATGACGAAAAATCTTATAAAAGAGTCTTATCTCAGGATAACAGCACAAGTAAAAATTTTTATTGTTTACCATAAAAATAATTATCCGGTTTTTAAATGTATAAATCAGCAAAATTATACATATAGTAATTTCCAATAAAAAAACAGACAGTCATGCGCATTTGCACACGCTGACTGTCAGAAAATACATTATAAATTCACATATTCTTTTACTGATTCATACAGGAACTGAGCGCCGCCCTTTACTATTGCTTCATAGTATGCGGTAAATCTCTCATCTTCCGTATACATTTTAACAAGCGCAAGATGTGCCTCCGGAGAGTAAGTACCCTCTGCCCAGAATGTTCTTGCCCATTCTCCGTGAAGCTTTGCCATTTGCTGCGCCTTATCGCCTTTCGGGTCGCCGTCCGGTGTAAGCTCTTTCAGCATTGCTTCCACCTGTACACGAAGCTTTTCCGAATTAAGCCATTTTTCTTCCGTGAGTCCGCTGAGTATATCATTCGTTGCCTCATACACTTCATCACCGTATTCCTCACGTATTTCCTTTCCGTAATTCTTTTCATTTGTTTCGATCAGATTCTTCTTAACATTTTCAAAATCAGACATACCAATACTCCTTTTTAATTTAATAATGAATAATTATGGGTTATTCTTTCAACTTCTGTTGATTCAGCACGGGCAGGAAGTTTTGTCTTTCAGAATTACAAAACTCCGTACCCCATGCTGCAAGAATTGACTCATAAGATCAATTCCACTTTCCGGATTCCACGTTTATTGAATGACAACCGCCTGGCTGAAAAGCTCCTGATATCTTGTCTTGAAAAGGGATTTATCGTATGACTTGACTGTTCCGTACATCGGGTCGGCAAGATATACAGTGCTGCCGCTGCTGCCGAGAAGAGTAAGGCAGTGTTCGTTAGCATACCATGTCACTTTTTTGCCGTTTGAGGCAGTCCAGCTCTGTGAATAATATCCCTGTCTCATATCCATAGTTGCCCACACAAGAACAGGTGTTCCGCTTTCGGTAAACTTGAACAATTCGTCAAATGTATAACCGCTCAGCTGTCTTGCAGTAAGTGTTGAACCTTGTTTTTTGAGATATTTATTGGCTGTGTTTACTATAACAGGCGCATAGCATCCATAGGAATAGCTGCTTCTCGGGTTGCCCGCAAAGGCTTCACGGAAATCGGTACTCATTGCATCTCCCTTGGGCAGATAATTATCTGCCAGAGTACATTTATCTACGTTATATCCGTAGAAATTCAGTACGGAAGTAAGCGCAGTTACCTCACAGCCCGTAGGCAGTTCGGGATATTGGTTGACTGCCTTGAAATTACTGTAAAGCGGAAGTTTACTTGAAGGCGCATTATTGTATATAGTATTATTTGTCGTTACTGTTACCTGACAAACTGCTTTATATCCGTTCTGTGTTTTTGCTATTACGGATGCAGTACCGTTTGCCACTGCTTTTATTGTACCGGTGCTGCTTACTGTGCATACTTTCGTATTGGTTGATGAAAACTCTACAAGATCTGTGTACTCCTCAGCCCTCATATGATATTTAAGCGCAAAGGTCTGACCCGGCTTCATAACTTTTCGTGTAATATACAGATCAATGCCGGTAGCAGGTCTTGTGACGGTTATTTTACAGGTAGCTTCCTTTCCGTTGTAGGTTCTTACCGTTACCCATGCAGTACCGTATCCTACGGCAGTAAATTCTCCCGTCCAGTCGGTCTTTGTCATTTTTACTACTTTGCTGTTGCTTGTACGGAAAGTTCTTACAGCACAAGCTGAATCTCCCGGAATAGAACAGGTAAGCTTGCCTTTTTCATTAAGCTCCATTGAAAGAAGTCCCCGACTCATGGTTACTTTTGACGGCGCAGATCTTACTGTGACTCTGCATGATGCCGTCATGCCGTTATAAAGCTTTACAGTCACTACAGATGTTCCCAATGCTGTTGCTGTAAAATTCGCTGTCCAGCTTGTCTTTGTCATTTTTATGACATTGTTATCACTTGCGCTGAATGTTCTGACTGCCGCTGCACTGTCAGACGGTATTACCGCGGACAATGAAAAGGATTCTCCCAGTCCCAATGATAAAGTTGTTTTTGTCAGTGAAACGGTTGAAGGCGCATTTTTTACTATGACCTTACACACTGTACTTATACCGTTAGGAGTCCAGGCTGTGATCGTTGCAGTACCGTTGTTTTTACCGACTATCTTACCGCCCGATACGGTTACAATGTTTTTGTCGGAGCTTGACCATCTTACGGTTTTTACAGTTGCATCATAGGGTTTCAGGGTTGCTGTAAGATTATAGCTCTCCCCTTTGCCGATACTTATAGATGTTTTATCAAGCATCAGACCTGTGGGATAGACCTCAGGTTTTTTCACGCTTACACGGCATGATGCTGTCAGTCCGTTGACAGTTTCCGCTGTAATTACAGTCGTACCCACGGATAATGCCTTTACCTCGCCGTCTGTCACTTCTGCAACATTCGGATTGCGGGATGTCCATGTTATGGTTTTATTGGTCGAATAATTCGGATAGACATACGCTTCGATTTTCTTGCTCTCACCTATAAGAAGACTGAAGCTGCTCATATTGAGTCTTACCGCTGTAGGAAGTACCTCATCTGTTTCTATCGGAACAAATTCAAACTCATTATCGGCGGCAAATTTCTCGGCAGCAGAATTTTCCACGCCATTTATGACCGTAAGAAATACCTCTTCCTCATCTCTGAACCCGAATGCGCCGTCATCAATATCTGACGTACCCGAAGGTATAGTTATCGTTTTTAGCTCGGAACATCCTGCAAAAGCGTATCTTCCGATCTCCTTTATAGTGTCGGGAAGAACGATCCCGCTCATATCGGTGTTATCACAGAAGGAGTTTTCTCCGATAATTGTTACAACTGCGTCTTCGATTTTTTCGGGAACATATACGGTTTCGTCATTTCCGTAATAACGGGTTATCTTGACTGTACCGTCATCATTTACCTTGTAACGGTAATCTCCCCATTCAAGATAAGCTGCATATGCAGTCAGAGCGTTATCAGTTTCGGGCGCAAAATACACTGCTGTTGCCGCAACAGTGATCAGCGCACAAAGCGAGACCGAAACCGTCTTTTTTATAATCCTCTTCAAATCAAACATTTTTAACCTCCGTTTTTTAATGCACAGTGAATAGTGATTAGTAATTTTGTATATTAACATTATCCTAAAAATATGACACACTTCACCATTTGCCAAAACCTCTTTTTGATACAAAATTAGTGCCGAATAGCCGCATTAATTCACGACTTTGTTTTTTTGATTTTTGACTTTTTGCACGGTCTGCATTATTAATTATTGAAGCTGTTCTCCGCCTGTTTTGGCAAAAAGGCGCTGAGTTTCAAAATAAAGACCTCTGTGTTCCTTTTTCTGAAGAAAGGGGTCATCTTTCAGAATACTTTCGGCAGCATTCTGAGTAATATCAAGTATTTCCATACTTGACATACTTGCGACTTTAAGTTCGGGCAGACCATGCTGACGTGAACCGAAAAAGTCACCCGGACCTCTGAGTCTGAGATCCTCATCGGCAATTCTGAACCCGTCATTCGTCTTGCACATAACATAAAGCCGCTGCCGTGTGGTATCACTCTGATTATCGGAAACAAGTATGCAGTAGGATTTTTTCTGACCTCTGCCTACTCTTCCTCTCAGCTGATGAAGCTGTGATAAACCGAACCTTTCAGCGTTTTCAATAAACATTATTGTGGCATTTGGAACATCGACACCGACTTCAATTACTGTTGTTGATATCAGGATATCCGTTTCTCCGTCAGAAAAAGCTTTCATGACCTTCTCTTTTTCCTTGGGCTTCATTTTGCCGTGCAGTATTTCAATGCGGCAGTCACGCAGAACTGTGCCATTAAGCTTCTGAGCATATTCCCGGGCAGATTCAAGCTCCATTACTTCGCTTTGTTCAACAAGGGGACAAACTATATAGCATTGCTGACCCTCTTCAATATGCTTTTTAAGAAAACCATAGGCTCTGCTGCGTTTTGCACTGTCAATAAGAAATGTGTCTACCTTTTGCCTTCCGGGCGGCAGCTCATCTAAAACAGACAGATCAAGGTCGCCGAATATCATAAGCGCAAGTGTCCTTGGTATGGGTGTGGCGGACATTACCATTATATGGGGGCTTTCACCCTTTGAAATAAGCGCACTGCGCTGGGCAACACCAAATCTGTGCTGTTCATCGGTTATCACCAACCCCAACTGCCTGAATACCACATTATCGGATATAAGCGCGTGAGTGCCGATAACAATATCGGTTTCTCCCTTTTCCAGGGACGCAAGTATCTTCTTTTTTTCCGATGCACGTACAGAACCTGTCAAAAGGGAAATATTCATGCCCCTGCCACAAAGAAGTTCGGATAATGATCTGAAATGCTGCTGCGCAAGTATCTCAGTAGGCGCCATAAAAGCACACTGCATACCATTCTTTACGGCACTGTAGCAGACTGCCGCCGCAACAGCTGTCTTTCCCGACCCTACATCGCCCTGGATAAGCCTGTTCATCGGGTACTTTCCCGACATCATATCATCAATACATTCTTTCACGGCACGTTTTTGTGCGCCTGTTGGTGTAAAAGGCAGAAGGGAAAAAAATTCCTGCGTATAGTCGGTAACTATCCTGCTCTGTACAGGTGAAACGGTCTGACGTCCGCCTTTGATACGTCCCATGCCAAGCTGCAGAACAAGCAGTTCTTCAAAAGAAAGCCTTTTTCTTGCAGTTTCAATATCCTCCTGACTTTTCGGGAAATGTATTGATCTTATTGCAAAATCAAGACTGCACAGGGAATACTTTTCAAGTATATCGTCGGGTACAGGGTCGTTCATCTTAGGCGGCAGCATACGCACCGCCTGAGATACAGCATCCTCTATCTGTCTGCTTGGCAGACCTGCCGTCTGCGGGTAAATGGGATGTATTCCTGCCTTATCCATTTCGGACACGGCAGGAGAGCTCATTTCATAGAAATGCCCGTTCTTTTTCATTACTCCGTAAAAAAGATAATCTCCCCCGTCCGACAGCTTATCATATATATATGCCTGATTAAAAAAAGTCACGGTCATATGATCCATCCCATCACAAACGATCAGTTTGAATATAGTCATACCGCCTCTGATCCTTGCAGGAGGATGTGCCTGTTCTATATATCCGCCGACACAGCAGGTTTCTCCTATGGGAGCCTGAGCGATCCTGTAAGGGTTTCTCCAGTCCTCATATGTTCTCGGATAAAACCTGAGAAGATCTCCAACTGTAGTAACCCCGAGCCGCTCAAAAAGCGCCGCCTTCTTTTTACCGACTCTATTAAGCGACGTCATCGGCACCTTAAACAATGATCCCAAACAATTCCTCCTTTCAGATTTTATAGACTTAAAACAAACCCATATATAAAAAACTATAAACTAATATAATACGGACAAATATTTTCGTAATGACCGTCCTTCATGCGGAAACCGCCCGGGATAGTGCCGAGCTGAGTAAAGCCGAGTCTTTCGTAAAGATGTCTGGCATGGATGTTGCTTTCTACAACGGCATTGAACTGAAGTATTCCGAATCCATGAAGAGAAGCCTATTTTATGCAGTCGGATACCAGCTTTTCGCCTATATGCTTACCGCGGCTGTCAGAGCTTACCGCATAGCTTGCATTTGATATATGACCGCAGCGTCCTATGTTATTAGGGTGTAGTATGTAAAGACCATATATTCTGCCGTTTTCTTCTGCAACAGCAGTATATGTCTGGGATGCAAAAAACTCCGCTCCGCTTTTCTCATCAAGCAGCTCTTCCTGCGGAAAAGCTACGCCCTCTTCTACTATTTCATTCCATATGCCGATCATTTCTTTAAGATCGGCAGTTCTGTATTCTCTTATTTCCATTTTATCATTACTCCCAAAAATATCTTTGTAACCTTTTATTATTAAAACTGCTTCACGGCAGGCTATGTTGTCAAAATATCCGAGAAGCCTTTCTTGTCATTTTCCAAGCAGGATCACTCCCATATTCCTTTGCATTTAACGCCGGATTCAATGGCGAGGGCTTCCAGCTTTCTTATCTCATGGGGTTCAAGAAGAATATTCATACCCTTACCGAGAGAAACTGCATGATCAGGCTTTGTCAGACCAACTATGGGAATTACTCCCTTGCCTACAGCCCACGCTATAGGTATCTGTGAAGGGTCAACGCAGTATTTTGCGCCAAGCGCACGAATGTAATTGATAAGGGACTGTATTTTCAAAAACCTTGATTTTCCGAAACTTAATCCTCTCATGGAAAGCGGCGGAAAATGCTTGTCGGCATCGTAATGCCCTGACAGCGCCCCCTGCTCAAGTATCATATATCCGAAAAACAGGATCTTATGACTCAGGCAGTATTCAAGTACCGATGATTCACGCTCTATAGTAAGCAGGCTGTAGTGATTCTGCACTGCACCGAGATAGGAACCGTTTTCACGAAGTATTATCTCCGCAAGACGTATCTGCTCAATATTGCCGTTTGAAAGACCTATTGTACCTATGAGTCCTTCTTTTTGAAGCTGCGCCAGCTCCTTCATATTTTCCTCTAAATTCACGGGAGAATGGAGCCAATAAAGATCGGCTTTTTCTATTCCCAGACGGATAAGACTGTTTTTCAGCGCAATCCTGTTTTCACCGTTTTTATAGTTCTTGAAAGGAAAATGTTTTGTTGATATTATAACATCCTTATCCTTGATAAGACTCCCAAGAAGCTTTTCGGAAGTACCGTTACCGTATACTTCAGCAGTATCCCAGAAATTGAATCCGTGTGTAATAGCAGTTTCAAATGTTTCTCTGAGCTGCTGTTCCGGATACGACCTGCCGAAAACGATCCTTCCTCCGTTCTGTCCGCTGCCCCATCCCCATGTACCTGCCATACAGGTATTCACTTCTTTGTCTTCAAGCATATACCTCATAAAATACACACCCCCGAATATATTAATTAACAATTAATAATTTTTAATCACTTGTCACTTTAGTATTAACTTTAAACTTTTATCTGCCATCATAATTACTTTTTTCGTAACGGGATATGCAGATAATCGCTGCATAATTGCATTTCTATAATTATATCACACTATACAATTTTTTGCTACAGCCTTTTTATTAATTTTACTTCATTTTAGCTCAAAGAAGTTTAGCAGATAAAAAGCTCAGAGCTAAGAGCTAAGAGCTAAGAGCTGTGGCGGCTCGGATTTTTTCCGCTTAAAGCTATTTTTTCATGTCATTATAAGTTTCGTCAATGTCATCCTTGCGGATGACGGCTTTGCTACTCGCAAAGCCCCCCATCAGTCACGGCTAACGCCGTGCCAGCTTCCCCGGCGGGGAAGCCGAGCGGTAGTTCTTACTTCTTTTCAAATTCGTTCAGTAAATTGTTAGTATAAAATAATTTCGTGGAAAATAAAGTTTTTCAATAACTTTAAGCGAGGAACACAAAAAGTCAGCCGATAGAAAAGTAATAACCGCGACTAATAAAAGTTGCAGCGGCGAGCCCAGAGCGTATGCGCAGCGGAGCGACCCCCGCGTTAAGGGTCCAGCGTCACGCTGGCGCGTTACGGGACCGGCGGCTCGGTTAGTGTAAAATTACAGTTGGCAAAATATTATCAGTAAAATTACAGTTGGCAAAATATTATCAATGGTAAAAAATGAACTGCTCAAGAAGCTTGATACGCGGGCAGTAAAGCCTGAGCGGCGAGTTCAGAGCGTATGCGAAGCGGAGCGATACCCGCGTTTAGGGTCCAGCGTCACGCTGGCGCGTTACGGGACCGGCGGCTCGCCGGGGTCGCCGGTTGACAAGGGGGAATTATTCTGATAATATTAAGATGTCATAACGTTTATGGAAGGTGGATCTTATACTATGCAGCCCGGTCAGAACAGACAGGATTATAATATATCTGAGGGTGCTACTGTTTCGGCAAGGGATATAAAACGCTCCGATCCCAATGTCGGTCTATCCGACAACAATAACAGCGGCTTCCTCGTAATACTCGACGCTTCAAGAAATATCCGGACATTTAAACTTGATAAACCCCGGATCAATATCGGGCGCAATGATAATATGGATATCAAGATCAATTCGAAAATCGTTTCGGGTAATCACGGAACTATAATCCGCAAGGACGATCAGTTCTATTATCGTGATAACGGAAGTATGAACGGTACATATTTTAACAGCAGATTGATTATTTCATCTCAGCGAAAAGCTTCTCCTGTGTATTCATTAGGTAATGGAGATATCCTCAAAATAGAAGCTAAGGATAAGAATAATCCCGAAAATACCGTAATGATATTTACGACTCATGAAATAAACGAGAATGTATGGACATACATTGATCTGCATAAGTTCTACCCTTGCCTGAAAATAGGCAGAAATGTTCCCGAAGGACATCTCAAGATTGACAATATGCAGGTGTCAAAAAACCATGCAGCCGTTTACCTCAACGAAAACGGCTGTATGATACAGGATACAAACAGCCTTAACGGTGTTTTCGTAAATAATGAAAAAATTAACGGCAGCTGCAATCTTTTTAATAATGATCCTGAATCCGTGAAACTCAGCAAGCAACAAAGCGGTGCACCAGCCCCAAAAAGGTATTCGCCCAGGCATTGCTTCTGCTGATAGAAAGAAAAAGCTGA
>CACWRT010000142.1:15501-17196 GCA_902763365.1 uncultured Ruminococcus sp. | reverse complement strand
GACAGGCGTGATTCACAGCGATACCGAGCCGCCGTTTATCAACGACCTGCTCATTTGGAATAACCGGTATTATTCTATCGGTGTCGGTCATAAGGAGTTTACGGCTGACAAATTCACCGACGAGGATTACTATATCCTCACGCTCGCCGCTATTGCCCGTGAGCTTAAACGTGAGCGTATCACAAACGCAAAGGTATATATAGCCGCAGGGCTTCCTCTCACTTGGGTGACAAGGCAAAAGGAAGATTTCAAGAAATATCTGCTCCAGCACCGGACGATAGATTTCAATTTCCGCAGGACTGATTATCATATCGAGATAATCGGTGCAGATGTATTCCCGCAGGGCTTTGCGGCTATAGCAGAGAGGCTCGGCGATTTCAAGGGTACTACAATGCTCTGTGACATTGGCAACGGTACGATGAATCTCTTGAAGATTTCCGACCGCAAGCCCGATATGCTCAATATGTTCACCGAGAAATACGGCGTGTATCAATGCACCCTCGCCGTTCGTGAAGCAATGATGAGAGAGTACCACACAAATCTCGACGAGAGCATCATCACAGAAGTCCTCAAGAAAGGCACAGCGGATATTGACGGGGAATACCTTGATACGATCATTACGGCGGCGAAAGGCTATACCGCTGAAATATTCCGCAAGCTCCGTGAGCACGACTACAACCCGAGGCTATACCGCTGAAATATTCCGCAAGCTCCGTGAGCACGACTACAACCCGAAGCTGATGAAGCTGTATGTTGTCGGTGGCGGCGGTTGCCTGATACGTCATTTCGGGGAGTATGACAAAGACAGAGTATTCATCAATTCCGACATCAGTGCTACAGCGAAGGGCTATGAGTATATCGCCTACACAAAGCTCAGCAAGAACGGCGGTGCGATATGATCAAGAATTTAAAGCTCCGCCTCAACTTGGATGTTGAAGCGGAGAAACGGGTATATGACTATCTGCAAAATTCCGAGCGTTCTATCAGTAAGGAAGCGATACGCTCTATCAATGAATATCTTGATTTGATTGAGGAGCGAAAGACCGAGGATAGCTTTCTTGACCGAGTTACCGCTACTATCGAGGATAGCTTGAAAGTGCTCACGCCGTTGCTAAATCTGCTCACATTGACGCAGCCTGTTGTTCAACCGCAGCGGGCTGTTCCCGTTTCAGAGGAAAAAGATAATGCTGCCGAGGAAAATATGCTCGAATTTCTTGACAACTTTTAGGCGACACTTTTGCTGTCACAAGATAGCCGAAAATCGGGCAAAATGTCACCGCATTTATTATATGACACAAAATATGATATTACCGGCGACATTTGTCGAAAAACTGACAGCATTTTTGTCACCGAGATATTTAGGCTTATTAAGACAGCTATATACAAGGTATAAGGCACAGCAGAATGGTAGAAATCACACTCCGTGGCTGTGTCTTATACTGTAGCAAGCAGGGAATTTGTACGGCAAATTCCAAATACAACAGCCCCAAAGCTGTTGTAAATCTTTAGGGACACCCTATCCACCCGAGAAAGAAGGTATATAATTGAACGATAAGAAAGCAAGAATCGAGCTGCGTGTTACGCAGTCCGAGAAAGAGAAGATAGCCCGGCTCGCCGAGAGCTGCGGCTTATCTCAATCCGAATATATCAGACAAAGGACATTGGGCTATGCGCCGAGGACGGTGCTGCCTGATG
>CACWRT010000142.1:0-15457 GCA_902763365.1 uncultured Ruminococcus sp. | reverse complement strand
CGAAAGCTTCTTGAAGTCGTAGACGAAATTCGACAGCGCCTACTTCTGCCGGAGAAATCCACAACGGCACAGATTCGCAAGGAGATGATGACGTGGCAACCACAGGCTTCTGGCCCGTCAAAGGACGGTTAATGGATGTTATCAACTACGCTCAGAATCCCGATAAGACAACAGACAGAAGATTTCTTGATGACGATTTAGCCGCCACCCTCAATTACGTTGAGAACAGCGACAAGACAGATCAAACAATGTATGTCAGCGGAATCAACTGTACGAAGAAGCGAGTCTATGAGCAGATGATGACCACCAAGCGACGTTACGGCAAGCTCGGCGGCAATGTTGCGTATCACGGTTATCAGAGCTTTCAGGTAAGAGAGGTCACACCGGAGGAAGCGCACCGTATCGGCATTGAAACCGCACGTCGTATGTGGGGCAATGATTATGAGATAGTTGTGACGACACATCTGAATACCGATCACCTGCAATACGAGTTTTGTCAAGGGTATTTTCTACCAAAGTTGTATATTTTTTCTGTGCATTACAGTTAAATGCCGACTATGCTTTCTAAGTAAAAGTACAGTCGGCTATTTTTAACAAAATTCTACTATGAAGACTGGATTTGTTAAGGGCGTTTTCTGCTAAAGTTACGCTTAATAATTTTGGCAGAAAGTAACCATTAGTCCTTATAGGATTTATAAGAATTATATTATCTATTATTCGATTTTAATATCGCTTATCTTATACATTCCTTCATACAAATTCACTTAGAAATGTATTTCAATTAATTTCCTAACAGGAAAATCGCACACCATAAAATTAAATGTTTCATTTTCAATTCGATGATTCAATCCACTAGTGTTTACAGCTTCATCCACCGCTTGCGCAACAAAAGGCAGATCTAATGTTACTTCTGTATTTTCTCTAAGTTTTAATATAATCAGCACTTTCCCATGGGTAGGATAAATTAAACCGGCAATTAAACGCATGATCATCGTTTTCCCCGAACCGTTTATTCCCTTAAGTCCGACAATTGTATTAGATTTTATATGAAAACTGATATCTTTTATTACTTCATTTCTTCCAAATTTTTTTGAAACACGATCAAATGTGATTTCCATTTACTGCCCTCTTTTCAATATATCGTCGATTGTACGAAGGAGCTTGACCCCATGACAGAGGGTATGCTGAAAATGATGGGCGTATTCAGCGAGCTTGAGCGCAACATCATCAGCCAGCGCGTCAAAAGCGGCTTGCAGAACGCCAAAGCCAAAGGCGTACCCATTGGCAGACCTGCGACCTCGGAGGATAGGATTCCGAGCATCTTTTTCAAATACTATCCGAAGTACAAGCGCGGCGAACTCAACAAGTCTGAATTTGCAAGGCTCTGTTCAGTGTCCTACCCAACGATTTTCAAGTACATCGCTATCGTAGAAGGACAGTAATATCCGGCAATGGACAAATTGTCCACTTTTCAAGATAACAAAAGGCGGCTCAACTGCGAGCCGCCTGAAATGTTTTCTGATATGCTATATTGATGTATTCATTTTTAGATTGCTCCACGAACATATCTTTATATCCGTTATTAAGCCGTTTACACTTCATGCAGTATACTTCACGACCGAGATTGATACACTCCGCGCACGTCTTTTGATTATCCATTACTCAAAACTCCTTCATTAACATTGGATTTCAAAACGAACAGGAACTATTATAGCACGGGGTATTTGATCGTTGAGTGCATTTTAGAATTAACCCAAAATTTATACACATAAGTACTTAATTTCTTGAAAAATAATTCTTATTAAAGATATTATTTATACATAAGATTTAGCAGCGTTTCGTTTATCTGGAAACGCTGCTATTGTTTTAATGATATGAGGTTCTAATTCTTCTGTTTCTTTCATTGGCTAGAGTAATAAAGACAATAAGCATGAAATAATGACTTTTTTCAACTGCTTTTATATAATAGGTATAGATTTTGTCGATTTTGAGTATTCGTCAAGTGGAATACTCTACGAAAAAGAAGTTTGTTTTAGGGGCTGGCTCAAAACTTGAAAGAGTTTTGGGCCAGTTTTTTGCAAAAAAATACGAGAGGCTATGAAACCTCTCGCAGTTGGTGTATCTCCTCGGGTTTACTGAATGAAAAACAGGGGGCCGGCTCAAAGCCCAACCCCTACATACTTATAACTTATTGCATATAACTTATTACTTATTACTTATAACTCGCTAGCCATTATATATTTAACATACTCATAGCTGCCATGCTCCTTCGCGGTGCGCGACATAAACTCATAAGCCTGATCGCGCAGCTTTTTGCGCGCCTGCTTTTCGGGCAGCGAGGGGTCGGGATAAAACGGCTCGCTCAAATAAACGGTTATGTTGGGGTGAAGCTTTTTGAACACCCTGCGCTGACGATAGACCGTGACCGCCGCCACGACCGGCGAGCCCGTGCGGCAGGGGTAGGAAAACGACTTGTCGGGAAAGCTCCGCACAAAGTTGCAGTAAGGCCAGATATGCGCCTCCGGGTAGATAAACACCGCCGCTTTTTCCTGCATAGCCTCTTTAAGCCTATGCTCAAAATTGCGGTAAGCCGACAGCGCCGAGGGCAGCGGAACAGCGCCCAGCAGCGCAACCAGCACGCGTATGCCCTTGATAGACACCGTTTCGGGTCCCGTGACTACATAGGCGCGCTTGGGGAACGCCGAAATGGTGGGAAGGAACGCGTCGGCTATGTTCTGCGTGTGGTTCATGTACACAAAGCAGCCCTTGACCTTTCGCAGCGCCCTGCGGTTCTTGACCCTCACGCCCAGCCACACCTTGGTATAAAGCCACACGAGCGGCGTGGCGAAAACGCGGTAAGCGAAAAACGAAGCTATCTTCCACCCGACGGACGGGTGACTGTAGCGATAATCGCCGTTCACCGTGTCGCTGTTTATCTTGCCGTTGGTGGACGCGAAATCGTCGTTCACCTCGTCGTTGTAGTAGTATACGCGCTTCATTTCATAGCCTCGTAAAACATTTTTTCCATCTTATCCATGCAGGCTTCCTGCGAAAAGTCCGCTACTATCCCCTTGTAACGCTCGCGGTACTCCTCAAGCACATCGGGGTGCTTGATGAAAAAGTCGATTTTATCGGCTAAGTCCTGCGCGTCGCGGTTTTTAAAGAGATTGCGCTCGTCAAGCGCGAATTTAACGGTCGCGCTGCGCGGAGAATCCGCAATGATCGGCACTTGCCCACAGGCGAGCGCCTCCATACAGGCTATCGCCTCTATCTCGATCTCGGCGGGGTGCACATACAGGTCGGCGTAGTTGAGCACGTTGAGCATTTGGTCGTGTGGGAAAAAGTTGAACAGCGGCTTGTTGTAAAGCTTCTTCGCGCGCTCCCTGAGCTTTTGCTTCAACGGACCCTCGCCCGCGAAAATCAGCTGTATATCGCGGCTGTGCTTCGACAGCGCGGCGGCGTCGATAAGCACGCTGTGGCACTTCTCTTTGCTGTAACGCCCCGAAAAAATGATGACGAATCTGTTGGCAAATTCTGCGGGCTTTTCGATCTTTATAGGCTTGAAGCGCTCGCCCACGCCGTTTGATATCACATACCCGTTCGTCCTGTGATGAACCGCCTGCTCAAACACATTGCGTATAAATTCGGTGGGATAATGCACCGCGTCCACATGGCGGTAAACATTGCGGTATATCGTGTGGTAGGTGATTTGATTGGCAAGCGGGTTGTCCTTCATAAAAACATGGCTGGTAAAATTTTCAGCCTGCATATGAAAGCCGGCCGTGACGGGGATATCATACTTCTTGCACAGCTTGACCGCCGCCGTGCCCAGCATGAACGGCATCATCACATGAACGACGTCGCTGTTTTGGATAACGGGCTTAAGCACCCTTTTGTTCGCGCGCGAAAGCGAAACGCCGTTTTTGCTTACATAATTGTTAAGCGGACCCAGGCTGAGGGTCGGCATCACCACATAGCCGTCTTTTCCTCTTTTGTCCTCGTCCGAGCAGACTACAGTGACCTCGTGTCCGCGCTTTGCCATGGCGCGGATAAGGTTCATTGCTGAGATCGTCGTTCCGTTGTTTTCAACGCCCAGCACGTCGCATACTACAGTGATTTTCATATACCCTTTCTCATTCCATTTCTAAAAGTGTTCCTTATATCACTATATAATAACAGAAAACCACGCCTTTGTCTATAGCAACTACACGTTGATTATTTAGTCAGTTTTGTGTATCTGGCTGAAAACAAACAGGAAAGCTACATTAAACCGCAGAACTACGAACAGACAAAGAAAAACAAAAACAAAAAGAAAAAGCACCCTTACGCAAAATACAATTTTGAATACAACGAAGAAACAGATACATTCACCTGTCCGGGCGGAGAGACATTAACGCTGCGAGGAGAAAAGAAATCGAAATCAGGCACAGGGTATGAATCCAAAAAGGGAGTTTACTACACCGAGAAATGTTATCAATGCCCTCACCGCGACCAATGCACCAAAAGCAAGGACGGCATCAGAAAGCTTGAACATTCAAAACTTTTCCACAAATACAGCCGGCAGTCGCTGGATAACATCACAAGCGAAAAGGGAATCACACTAAGAATAAACCGCTCTATACAGGTAGAAGGGGCTTTTGGCGTGCTCAAGGAGGACTATGGCTTCAGACGATTTTTGACCCGCGGAAAGAAGAATGTCAAAACCGAAATGCTTTTTCACTACAACAAAATCATTCAAAAAAGAACGAAAACATATCTTTTCGAGAAAAAGAAACCCAACGAAAAATTGACCGCCTGATTTTTCCACAATTTAACATAAAAAAACAGAGAGTAGCGATACCCTCTGCTTTGCATTGCTCAGATTTTCAAAAAAAAGATTCTTTTCTGTCGTAATTATGAGGCTGGCTCTTTTTCACTTTTGAGCCAGCCCCTTTTGAATTATATGACTATATACTTAATTATCGGTCAAATTATATTCTCCAATTCTTTTGACCACATATTAATTAATATAAATGTCATGTTTATGGCTTATTGAGATATTTTTCAAGCACCTCCCTGAACGGTCTTTCAGTTTTCATTGATAGCACAAATTTAGGCTTTCTGCGCTCTATGCTGTAATTGATCTGCTCACGGAGCTCCTCCAATCTGACAACGACTTGTTTCTCCTCTGCAAAATTGCGTATCTTCATTATTATCTTTGTTGAGTATGCAAGATCGATGACAAATATACCGTAAAAGAAGCCTATTCCAAATGAAAAAGCCAGATTCTGCGACAGCCATTCCAGTGCTTCAAGTATATGAGGGTGGACAAGAAAATAATACACTGCACTGAGCAATCCCCAGAAAAAGGTGAATAGCGGACATATAATGCCGCGGATATTTCCCGGAAGCTCACTGTAGTCCCAGAGCCTTACATGAGTAGTTGCCAGCATAATTACTCCGACGACGCATTCAAGTGCGGTTATGGCTGCGGACATTATAATGAACAGCAGAAGTTTTTCCAACCAGACCGGCTCTATATACAGATAGCCCTCCAAATGTGCCAGCAGATATAAAATGCACAGACTCTCACCGTAAAGCGGCAGACATGGGCCTGTCAGGAAGCCGGGATTTACCCAGTGCTTCTGTGAGACAAATCTGCGGTAGAACACCTCTATCACCCAGCCTGTCATTCCTCCGATGGCAAACAGAAATGTCAATATCAGGAATATATTCATGAACATTTACCATTAACACAGTGACTTTTCCAGAATTCAATAGCCTTTTCGTTTCTCTCCGCCCGTTCGGTCGTTTCCATATCTGCACCTCTCACCAACAGCCACATTAAAGCTACGTCCATGACTGCAAAAAGCAGTATGATCAAAAGAATGAGCTTTTTCATACCCCGTCACTGCCTCCTGTTGATAGGGATATACTTGCTCTCAGGCTTTACGCTTATATACGCAGGACGTATTATTTTCCCGTTGTTTTGTATCTCCTCGATGCGGTGAGCGCTCCAGCCTGTTATCCTCGAAACGGCAAATAAAGGCGTAAACAATTCGTAAGGCAGACCAAGCATACGGTAGATCAGTCCCGAGTAAAAATCAACATTCGGGCTGACTCCCTTGTACATTTTTCGCTTCTCGGCGATAAGCTCGGGAGCTGTCTCTGCCACATACTCAAACAGTGCAAATTCTTCCTCGTTGCCCTTTTCAACTGCTAAAGCCTTGGCACACTGTTTAAGGATATCAGCTCTCGGGTCTGATCTCGAGTAAACAGCGTGTCCCATTCCGTAGATAAGCCCTGCACAGTCGAAGGCTTCCTTATCGAGCAGTTTCGTAAGATATTCCCTGACCGCAGACCTGTCGCTTGTGTCGATCGTCTGCTGCATATCGTCGAACATTTTCACCACCTTGATATTTGCACCGCCGTGACGAGGACCTTTCAGTGAACCGAGTGCCGCAGCTATTGCGGAATATGTATCAGTTCCCGATGATGTGACGACATGAGTTGTGAATGTGGAATTATTTCCGCCGCCATGCTCCGCATGAAGAACAAGTGCAAGGTCGAGTATACGGGCTTCAAGCTCTGAATATTCGCCGTTTTCTCTCAGCATATGCAAAAGATTTTCCGCAGTTCCAAGCTCCTGTCTCGGGTTGCGGATAAACAAGTCCTGCCCGAGATGATAGTGCAGATATGACTGATAGCCGTAGACCGCAAGCATGGGAAATACCGAAATAAGGTGCAGACACTGACGGAGAACATTTGCAGTAGAGGTATCATCGGGCTCATCGTCATAGGCATAAAGTGCAAGAACTGTTCTTGACAGAATATTCATCATATCCCTGCCGGGAGCTTTCAGTATCATATCTCTTGTAAACGAATCGGGCAGGGTACGCATATAAGCAAGAGTACGGCAGAAATGCCCAAGCTCTTTAGCGTCGGGCAGCTTTGAGAACAACAGAAGATACACGGTCTCCTCAAAGCCGAAGCGCTGCTCGTTCCAGAATCCGCCTACTATGTCACGGACACTGATTCCACGATAAAAAAGCTGTCCCTCACATGGAACATCACCATCGGGAGTTTTTTCCTTTGCCTTTATCCGAGATATTTCGGTAAGACCTGTGACTACTCCGTTTCCGTTAAGGTCACGAAGTCCACGGAAAACCTTATGCTCTTTGTACATATCGGGACTGATAGAGTTACTGTTGTCTGATAGTTCAGTCAGTTTTTCGATATATGGGTTGATCTCTGAATACATAAAGCACCTCCAATTAAAGTGCAGTATGTGTATATAACATACTGCACCATTTATATATAATACCGTTTACCGTCAGTGCTTCGGCTCACGGTATATTGCTATTCGTTTATTTCTATGTCGATAATGTCATCGCTGCTCTGACTGCTGCGCATTATCTTCACAGCAGTCAGAGCAGTTACAAGGTTGAGGATACCCTCAAATATCAGCGAAATTCCCAGCAGAACAGTTGCAAATCTCACTCCCTCGTCAGGACGTATTATCAGCATAAGTCCAACAATACCCGTAACTATCGCCGCAGTCATTATCAGCCACCATTTGCTCAGACCGAAGCGCTTGGAGTCTATTGCGATCTGTATTTTCAGCAGACTGTCAAGCAGTATGTATATCCCGACTACGATACAGATGATATTCAGGACATTATTGGTATCTATGAGCATTATTCCCCCGAGAACTATCAGAAGTAACCCAAGTGCCAGGTCATGCTGGAATGCAAGGCGGTAGAGATCTTTTGAAAAGTAGCCGATGAGCTTTATCACGCCGAAAAGTACTATCAGCACTCCGAAAAGTCTGCCTATAAGGTTTGCAGATAGGTCGGGGACTGCGGTAAAAACAATGCCCAGTATGCACATCAGCGCAGATATGATTATATAGCCTGTTTTTGCTGTGCGGATATATTTCTCGCTTTTCATGTTCTTCACCTCCGTAAAAGTAGTGTCTGGTGGCACCGCAAAGCGCAAACCCTGTTTACCGCTGTAAACAGCACTCTGCGGTACTGTAGTCATCATAGCATATTTGCTGCTTGCCGTAGACATACAAAAAAGCGTATCTGCCAATTCTTTGGACAGATACGCTCAAGTGACTAAATTTTTACTTGTATAGCAAATCGACTGAGCCTTTTCTCAGCTCACATATACGATGAAAGTCAGCTTGGATATCGTATTTCATACCGCTGCTGAGCCAGCCGATTATCTGACCGAAGCACTCGCACTTATGATATCGGATAAGTATCTCCTTGTCAGCTTCGTCAATGGGACGGTCTGCGAATGCTGTATTGAAGTAAGTCCTTACAACGTGCTCACAGACTCTCCACAGGTAACTCTCATATATTTCACGGTTCGGGGAATTATGTATGTGCAGAACAGCCTTTTTGTTTTCAAGTGCAAAGGAAAAAGCGACCTCAAGGCATTCCTCGATGCTCTCAATACGGGAGTGTTCTGCAATTATCCTGTCAGCCTCTCTGTTTATCATTTCCTCAAGAAGTGAAGGTATATCATCAAAATGGTAGTAGAAGCTGTTGCGGTTTATGCCGCAGTCCTCAACGATATCCTTGACGGTTATCTTGTTTATGGGACGCTCGTTCAGCAGCTTTATCAGCGATTTTTTAATTGCTTCCTTTGTCAGATTCGCCACTCATACGCCTTCTTTCCTCATTATACAAACGTTGTACCATAAAAATGACTTTTTGTCAATAGCAAAAATAGAGGACACTGTCTGAAAACGACAGCGTCCTCGTATCTGAATAAGGAGAAGTTTATGGCAATTTATGCTTATTTCTTTTTGTTCTTAACTTTTTTAGCAACTGCTATAGCTGTTCCGACTGCGACTGCTCCTGCACCCGCTTTTACAAAATTTTTCTTGTTTATGTGTCTCTCCGAAACATTTTCTTCGTCCGATTCGGGAAGTCCGATGACATTATATCTAAGCAGCAGCTTTTCTATATCAGTGCTGTGTATCTTTTTCAGCAGCGGTTTTATTGCCGCATTTGCGAGCAGACCTGTATCGGCAGTAAGAGGCTTTCCATCGCGCAGGGCTATAGTCGCATTGAGCAGATCACGGATATCGTATGTACTGCCCCATACCTCGGGAACGCCTCTGTCTATTCCGAGCAAAGTATAGACAGCCTCCATTCCTGTGCGTATAGAGTATTCGGTAGTGAATATAGTATCACGCTTGGTCTCAGCAAACTGTCCAAGAAATGCGAAATTGACAGCACCGTTCGGCACAACATCGGGACGGTCGCCTGCCTGACGGGGCATAAAGAATGCTGTCACATAGGGCATCATTACAGGAACGGTATTGCAGCTGTTCTCTGCTATATCCTCTATCTCGTCAATGGGTACTCCAAGATGATACAGCCATTCCATACATATTTCTTTGCCTGTACAGTCACGCATCGGCTTCTTCACATAGTCACCGTTTCTGTCAGTGAAAAGGGCATATACCCATACAAGACACTGATCCTTAGGCTGACTGCGGAACTGCGGCTGACGGTTGATAGTCCATGACAGCAGCCACGATGAATCACGGCAGGTTACGATCCCACCCGTGACTACTCCGCCCGAAAACGGGTCACGCTTGCATATTGCTGTGATGTACGGAATGACCCGCTTATCAAGGGTAGTAACAGTTGCGCTCATCCAGTTGGTCTTTTCAGCATCATAGCAGAATTTATCGGGATTCCCAAACCAGGCGCGCTACCAGCTGCGCTACACCCTGGTCAAAGCCAATTCCCGACATCATTTTCCGCGGGCGGGAAATCCCCGAAAACAAGGTGTTATGCGGCGTTTAGCGGTTTTGAAATCTGTCCTGACACGAAATGCGTACACGCTTCCAAAGGACTTGTCCTGTGCAGCTATTTTTCGCCACATATCCCAGCCACCGCCGGGTTTAATCTCCTTGTTGAACTCAGAAGGAGTATTCTGGCTTCCTATGGCAGAATTCTCGACACAGCCGCCGTTTGTGATGAATACAAGATCGTTTTCGGTCAGCGGAATAGTTTCCTCTGAAACTGTACGCCGAAGCTCTCAAGATATTTTATCATCGGAAGTATCATAGACTCATACTGGTTGTACTTTGTAAAACGCAGTGCAGTGAAGTCGGGCAATCCGCCTATATGATGAACGAACCGCTGCATATACAGTTTCATTTCAAGTGCGGAATGCCAGTTCTCAAATGCAAACATAGTCCTCCAGTACAGCCAGAAATTAGAGTTCAGAACTTCATCATCAAAGACATCGGTTATCTTCTTGTTATACAGTTCCTCGTTGGCTGTAAGGTACAGTTTCATCAGCTGAGAGCAGGCTTTGTCAGACAGTCCGAATTTTTTGTCGGTATGTGCGTCCTGTCCTTGCTTTTCTGTTGCTCGGCATAGAGAGAAATTAGGATCGGCTTTGTTGAGCCAGTAGTACTCATCAAGTACACTCACTCCCTCTGTTTCGATAGACGGGATAGAGCGAAACAAGTCCCACATACACTCAAAATGGTTGTCCATTTCACGTCCGCCGCGCATCACATAACCTACACTTGTATAATACATACCGTCACAAGCCCCTCCGGGAACGGAGTCCTTTTCGAGTACATGAACTCTGCTGCCTTCCATCTGACCATCCCGTACAAGGTAACAGGCTGCGGAGAGTGCGGCAAGTCCCGAACCGATGATATATGCTGATTTGCTGTCAACACCATCAGGCTTCTTTGGACGTGCAAATGCTTCGTAGTTACCACTCGAATAATACATAGTCTTTCCTCCTTGTCTGTACTGCTTTGCAGTAAGTTATTGTACCTGTGATGGTTGATTGGACAGATTGGGGCGGACATTGGCAAGTAATTATTGGAATAGATACTTGCGATACAGATGACCCTTATAAAAGAATAAATCAATACATTAATAATTTATATGAAGAATATAATATAATTAATAATCAAACATATAGTAACAATAAACTTATTAACGCAATTATTAGTCGATACGCCTCTACTTGTAATCTTAATATTAGTTGGTCACGCTGTTATCGGGCAAAAATATGATAAAATTTTCTAGGTATTTAAAAAATAATTTTTTAATACTATCTTTCCTGCTCGTGAGACTTTCTGCTTTTCAGTTTTTGTGTTTGCCTGCGCTGCTGATAAGCGTATTCACGGACGGCTCGCATATCAATATCATCATCAAGCTTCATATCTGCGTCACGGACACTGCTGAAAAATGTGCTGCGGGAGAAATGCTCGCCGTATGAATTTGAAATCTGATTGAGAGCGTTTCGCTCTTTATCGGGGCGAATATCCAAACGTGCTTTTCCAAATTCGCCTTCATTAAATTCTTTGGCTTGTTCCTTGTACTCGGCATATTGCTGTAAGGCTTCGTTGAGTTCGGCGGTATATTTTTCTTCTCGTTTGTCTAACTCCGTCAAAGCAGATTTCATTCTGTCAAGGCTGTCATTTACAGTTGCTACATCTTTATCATCGGTACGCTCCATAGCGGTAAGCAAGCGAGCTTTTTCGGATTTCAGTTCTTCAATTTCTTCTGTCAACTCAGCGATGCGGCGAGCTAAATCTCGGTGAGTGATAACCTTGATAACGGGAGTGGACTTCTTCTGGTTTTGAAGCTCCTTCTGTTCTTTTTTCTTTGCGGCGATCTGTTTGACAATACCCTTGTAGCTTTCATAGTTCGCCTTCAATTCCTTAACATAATCGGTAATATTGCGCTTGCCGATTTTAGCGCAACGTTTCCATCGCTTCGGCGAGGGTGGGGACGGTATTCTTGACGGCTTGCGAGATTTTCTTAAAGGCAGATTTCAGTTCACGGAGCAAAGCGTTGTCCGCCTTGATTTGTCGGTTGATTTCACAGCGGTCGGCGATCAATCCTCTGCGCTCCATAGCTTGTGCAACATAGCCTTCGTGAATTGTAGGCTGTTCGTCAATCCCTCTGGCGGCGTGACTGCGGTGGTCGATGTGAGCGTCGGAGCGATTTACTTCATCAAGATATTTGTTCGTGTGTCGCCCGAACTTTGTGCTTTTCGGATATTTGTTGGCTCGCTCATAGCCATTTCGCTCCGCTTCGGACGGCGGCATATACACCTTCTTTTTGCCAACATAATACTGATATTGCTTCTCCCAACCCTGTGATTTTGCCAACAGAAACTCAGCGGCGGTGAAGCCTTTTTCTTCTCCGTTACGTTTGCAAAGATATTCCTTTTCGGTCTTGTGCTGCCACTTGCCTTTGTCATCCAGCGGTCTGACAGTTAACATAATATGGGCGTGAGGATTATGACCGTCGGTATCGTGTATGGCGACGTCGGCACACATACCGTCTGCAACAAAGTTGTTTTGGATATAATCGGTCAATAGATTTATCCATTGTTCTTTGCCGAGTTCAACGGGCAAGGCGACAACCAACTCACGGGCGAGTCGGCTGTCCTTTGTCTTTTCTGTGCGTTCAACAGCGTTCCATAATTCACTCCGATCCTGCCACTCCTGCGGAGCATTTTCGGGTAAAAAGATATGCTCGATCCTGCCACTCCTGCGGAGCATTTTCGGGTAAAAAGATATGCTCCCATACAAGCCCTCGCTTGCGGGTGAAGTCGTGGAGCACGCCGTCATAGTCGTTCAAAATCTTGGAGCAGCTCATATATGCTGAAGCAGCTACAGCACTTCTGCCTGTGCTGCGGCTAATAACTTTTGCTTCTAAATGGTAGATTGCCATAACATATAATCAATCCTTTCGGGTAGTAGTTTTTGTTTCTTTTTTCAAAAAGAAATTGGGTGTCGTCGCAGCGATACCCACGCTGTCAAGGCTGTGGTACAGCGTTGACGCGCACGTCTGCTTTAGCAGTACCACCGCCCATTTTATGGGTGGTGAGTAAGTGCGCCCTTCGGGATAAAAGAAGAAACGCTCCGATTACTCGAAGCGTCCCGTTGATAATGGTTATTTGATTAGACCGCATAGATAGCCCTCCAACTGTTCCAACGACATCTGCCGTACCTGTGGAATAGCTTTCTCTAAAACAGCGCCCTCTTGGATAAGCCGCCGTGTTCGTACCGCTTTGCCTGTAAAAATTCTTTCTCTGTAAAACTCATTATAAATACCTCCAATCAAAAAGGCGGCTTGTGAAATTGCTCTCACAAGCCGCCGCAGCGTTAATTATTATTCTGTTTTTGTTCTTTGTGCTTTTGCCAACGTTTTCTGTTGTAATTCTTGTTACGGCATTTCACACAGCAGAATTTTGCATTGGTTGATTTTGAAATAAAGGTCTTTCCGCACTCCCAACACTTCACCTCGAAATTCTTGCCAACGACGTGTTCACCTGATTTGATTTTCTGGTAAAGCTCCCGTTCATATATACGCTTTTTCTTGAGCTGTTCCTGACGCTTGATTTCTTCCTCGCCCAACTCCGGTTCGGGAATTTCAAACTGACCGATAAAATTCAGATAGATGTCAACGTCCTGCATACGCTCACCGTCAATATAGTACGGAGCGTGGACGAATATCTTGTCAATGAATTCATTTATCATCGGCGTAGTCAGCTCGGAGAAGTCGGTGTACTTTTTAGCCAACGCAAGAAACTGTTCCGCACGGGCAGTATCTTCTTCAAAGGTGGATAACTGTTGTTCGGTTTCAGTAACAAAAGCGGTCAGTTCTTTCTGCTCCGATTCATAATCGGCGAGCAGGCTGTCGAAACGCTCCTCAGTGATCTTGCCGACCGCGTAGGATTCATAGAGCTTCTTGATGATACCGTCAAGCTCGTTGATTCTCCTGCGGCTCTTGTTTAGCTTTCGCTTAGCGTCCTTGACCGCTTCCTTTTGCCGAAGCTGTGAAGCGGAACGAACGTCATCTAAAAATTTCGCCTTGTCCTTGATAGCCGAAGCGCAAGCCGCTTTGATCGTTTCAAGAATAAGCACCCGAAGCGCCTTTGTTGTAATACGGTGTTTACTGCACACGGGCTCTTTCTTACGAAAACTCAAATTGTAGGTCGAGCAATCATAAGTGTCACTCGGATACTTTTTCTTTTCTACATCGCCGCGTGTGCGGTGGTTATACATCTTCGCTCCGCAATCGGCACAGAATACAAGTCCTGTCAGCGGATTCGCTTCGCCAATTGTATCAACACGTCTCGGCGTTTTTATCAGCTTTTGCACAAGCTCCCAAGTTTCACGGTCAACAATCGCTTCGTGTGTGTCCTTAAATATCATCCAGTTTTCCTTTGGATTGGCAACGGATTGTTTATCCTTGTAGGATTCCTTGCGTGTTCGGAAGTTGACAGTATCACCTGCGTATTCCGCCTTAGATAAAATATCTTTGACAGTTCGTTCATTCCACGAATACGGGTGCGGTATATCGGTTTTGTATTTCCAAAGCCCTGTGCCGTGCCTTGCGTGATAAGCGGCAGGCGTTTCAATTCTTTCGTTGTAAAGAATCGTCGTGATTTCGAAAGGCGTTTTCCCATCGATTGTCAACCGATAAATACGGCGGACAACTTCGGCGGCTTCCTCGTCGATCAGCCAATGGTTTTTATCGTTCGGATCTTTTTTATAACCATAGATAGCAATGTTCGTCAGCGGCTTGCCCGATTCGCCTTTTGTGCGAAAGGCGGCTTGCTGTTTGCGGCTGAGATCACGCAGATACCATTCGTTCATAACATTAAGGAACGGCGCAAACTCATTGCTGTTCTGATCGTTACTGTCAACGCTGTTGGCGATAGCGACAAAGTGAACATGGTATTGACGGAACATTACCTCAGTGTAAAAGCCTGTCTGCAAATAATCTCTGCCGATTCGGGACATATCCTTCACAAGAACGTGTGCCACCTTGTCGGCTTCAATATCTGCAATCAGCCGTTTCCAAGCAGGACGGTCAAAGTTGCCACCCGAATAACCGTCGTCGGTATAGTGGACGAGGTTTTCATACCCCTGCTGCCTTGCGTAGCCTTCGAGGTATGCCTTTTGATTGATGATAGAGTTGCTGTCCCCGGCGAGTTCATCGTCACGGGACAGTCTCTCATACAATGCTGTTATTTTTCCTTCAGTCTGCTTTGCTGCCATATTAGGCGCTCCTTTCAGACTGTCGGCTCATTTGTGGTATGCTTATTATAGCACAAGCCTCGTCATTTTTAAAGGCTTCATTGCGAACAATTCGCAAAATTTTATCTTCCATAGTTTCGCCGCTCTCCTTGCAATACACCTTGACGTTATAGGTGGTCTTGCCGATACGGCGAATCATCGTTGTATAGTTGTCGGTCAATATATTACCTCCCATTGAATTTTGAAATAGATTTGTGTATAATAAAGGTCAGTTCCTTAATCTGTAACCCCTAAACTGAAACATTGATAAAAACACCTTGGCTGCGCAAAAATGCTCTCCAAAAGCCGCTTAAACAGTGGCTTTCAGAGAGCAAAAGCGTTACATTTCAGCTTTCTTTTGGCGGTGTCTTTTAACACGTTCTG
>CACWRT010000141.1 GCA_902763365.1 uncultured Ruminococcus sp. | reverse complement strand
TCCGCTCTGAACTCGCAGTTCAGGCTTTACTGCCCGCGTATCAGGCTTCCTGAGCAGCTCATTTTTTACCATTGATAATATTTTGCCAATTATAATTTTACACTCCGGCGAGCCGCCGGTCCCATAACGCGGAGTTCGCTTCACTACGTTCCACTCTGGGCTCGCCGCTGCAACTTTTATTTGTCGCGGTTATTACTTTTCTATCGGCTGACTTTTTGTGTTCTTCGCTTATAGTTATTGAAGAGTTTAATTTTTCCGGAATTATTTTACACTAACATAGCTCAAAGCATGGCGGCTCAGTTTTTTTGCTTAAAGATGCTTTACTTGCCGCTGTAAGTTTCTTCAAAGTCATCCTTGCGGTAGAATTTATTTCATTCGTCGTATAATGTTTTGTCTTGATATAGCCTGATACGCGGGCAGTAAAGCCTGAGCGGCGAGTTCAGAGCGGATGCGAAGCGGAGCGATACCCGCGTTTAGGGTCCAGCGTCACGCTGGCGGCGGTAAGGTATTTACAAATGGGGAGATTTTTAGTACAATAGAATAGCTGTATAAGATATGGCTATAAACAGTGTGAGAGGTAAAGAATATGATCTACAATAGTAAAAATACAGATCTTAAATTTGTTGATGGAGTCGGATTTCTTCAGTTTCCGATACTTGGCAGGCTTGACTTTATAAACCATGCTTTTTCGACGAGAGTCGGCGGTGTAAGCGATGGGGCATATAAATCAATGAACCTGAATTTCAAGCGGGGCGACGATCCCGAAAAGGTCATGGAGAACTATCGGATTTTCTGCAAGGCGGCAGGATTTGACTTTGACAGCCTTGTAAGTTCATCACAGGATCACAATACATTTGTACGCTGTGTAACAAAAGCAGACAGGGGAATAGGCATAACCCGCCCCCACGATATCGAAAGCGTTGACGCGCTTGTAACAAATGAACCGGGTGTCACCCTTGTGACCCATTACGCAGACTGTACACCCATATTTTTAGCCGACCCCGAAAAAAAAGTAATAGCACTTGCCCACGCCGGTTGGAGAGGGACAGTTTCAAAAATAGGTGAGATAACTGTTGAAAAAATGGTAAGCGAATACGGCTGTGATCCTACCGATATAATAGCTGTAATAGGTCCTGCAATAGGACAGTGCTGCTATGAGGTGGATACTCCCGTTTACGAAGAATTTGCCTGTCTTACCGAACTCAAACCCGCATATTTTACCCAAATGCTGGGGCACGGAAAATATCTTGTGGATCTCAAGGAAACTAACAGAAGAATGCTTCTTGAAGCCGGTCTTCTCAGCATAAACATTATGATAAGCGATGTCTGTACAAAATGCAACAGCGGTCTTCTCTATTCCCACCGCGCAAGCGGCGGTCAGCGCGGCGGTCTCGTCGCCATGATGTGCATAAATAATGAATAGTGAATAATGATGTGCCAAAACCTCTTTTTGATACAAAATTAGTGCCGAATAGCCGCATTAATTCACGACTTTGTTTTTTTGATTTTTGACTTTTTGCACGGTCTGAATTGTTAGTAAGGAATTATCAGCTCATTTTTCCCAAAGTTATTTTACACCAACATAAGAGCCGCTTTTTTTTGTGCCTGTCCGCACAGGGCATGATGGGTTGTAGTTCTTTCACTTTCGTTATCATTGAAAAAACGGAGTTATTGCAGCCGTTTCAAATGCTCGGGTCATAAATGAAATGTCGGGCAATATATTTTTATTCAAACCTGTTTCTTGTTCTGTAAACATCAAAAAATCCATACCGCAGCCCAAAATAATGTTCTGCGGTATGGATTTTTATGTTATATTATAATATCATTTTTTTGAAGTTGTTTTTTTCTCTGCTTTTACTTCATCAGCAGCAGGCTTCTTCTCAGGTTCTGCTTCCTTAACAGGTTCAGCCTTAGCGGCGGCTTTTTTAACAGCAGGCTTCTTCTCAGGTTCTGCTTCTTTAACAGGTTCAGCCTTAGCAGCGGCTTTTTTAGCAGCTGGCTTCTTCTCAGGTTCTGCTTCTTTAACAGGTTCAGCCTTAGCAGCGGCTTTTTTAGCAGCTGGCTTCTTCTCCGGTTCTGCTTCTTTAACAGGTTCAGCCTTAGCAGCGGCTTTTTTAGCAGCTGGCTTCTTCTCCGGTTCTGCTTCTTTAACAGGTTCAGCCTTGACAGCGGCTTTCTTAGCAGCAGGCTTCTTCTCCGGTTCTGCTTCTTTAACAGGTTCAGCCTTAGCAGCGGCTTTCTTAGCGGCAGGCTTCTTCTCGGGCTCAGCATCCTTAACGGGTTCAGTCTTAGCAGCAGCTTTCTCAGCGGCAGGCTTCTTCTCGGGCTCAGCATCCTTAACGGGTTCAGCCTTGGCAGCAGCCTTCTTAGCGGCAGGCTTTTCCTCGGCTTTTACGAGTGTTTTTGTTTCCTTCTTTACAGCAAGCGCCTTCTTAGGCTTTACATAGGTTTCAAGACCTTCGCAGCCTTCGAGGAAGGGAACAAGCTTCTTATAGATCTTGTCTACGCCGCCCTTGCTGTCGCTTTCGATATTAAGAGGCATGATAGGATCATGAACACTGAGTCTGAGCAGGAACCAACCGTCGCCGTCAGCCTTTTTGAATGATACCCTGATACCCTCGTGGTTATCGTCAGCTACTATAAAGCTCTTGTCCTTCTTTGCAAAGTCAAACAGATCCTTTATAACTTTTTCGCCGCATTTGCGGAAATCCTTATCGGTAATTTTTATTCTTATCTCTTTGCTTTCAACAGGCTCGGCAAGGTTTTCGATAACAGATTCAAGCTTTTTGCCCTCTTTTCTGAGCTGAGCCATTTTAATGATAATTTTTGTTACAAGGTATGCGCCGTCATCGAGGAAGTAGTTTTCCCTCATAGCAGCGTGACCCGAAGTTTCTATAGCAAGGGGGCAGTTAACGCCCTTTTCATTCTGAGCGACAGCCTCGTTGATAACATTTTTATATCCTCTCTTAAAACGCAGGTGCATACCGCCGAGATCTTTTTCTATAAATGTTTTCAGACCGCTTGATGTGATAGAGTCGGTAACGATCATACCGCCCTTGTTGTTTTCGAGAGCAATAGCAGCAGCAAGCGCAACAAGACGGTTGCGGTTGATCTCATTGCCCTGCGCGTCAACAGCGCCGCCCCTGTCAACATCCGTATCAAAGATAACGCCCAGATCTGCGCCTGCCTCTTTAACAGCCTTGCAGATAGCAGCCATAGCCGTTTCGTCTTCGGGGTTGGGAATATGATTCGGGAACATACCGTCGGGATCAAGGTACTGACTTCCTCTGATATCTGCGCCGAGAGCTTCAAGAACATCTGTTGCGAAGAAACCGCCTACGCCGTTTCCTGCGTCCACAACAATTCTGAAACCCTTGAGGGGGTGATGATAATCGTCCTCGGAGTTAACTTCTTTTTTGATCTTTTCGCGCAGAGTAAAAGCATAACGGTTCATATAATCGCTGTCAATTCTTCTTCCGCCATTAGCTTTTGCGGGAGCTTTGCCGTTTTGCGCATTTTCGAGAACAGCGTCTATATCCTCGCTGTTCAGTCCGCCTTCGCAGGTAAAGAATTTAAGACCGTTTCTGTAATAGGGGTGATGACTTGCAGTTATCTGGATTGCGCCGTCACACTGCATATCCACGGTTGTCATGAACATAGCGGGAGTAGACGCAAGGTCAACGTCATAAACGCATACGCCTGCTTTAGTCATAGCGCTTACGGCAAGATCAAGTATATGCTTGCCCGATATTCTTGAATCCCTGCCTATTGAAACGGAAAGGTTTTCTGCGGGAATATTCTTCTTTGAAGAAAGCCATACCAAGAAGCCGTTTACCATAGCTGTGATAACATCATCAGTAAGATCAGCCTCAAAGCCTGCGCCTTCAACAGCGACGCCTCTTATATCTGTGCCGCTTTTAAAATGCTTCCATTTTTCGTTTAACATAGCAATTCTCCTTTTATTTATCTATCCAACCGACGTATCCGTCGGCATACTGGCTGTCGGTTATAGGCGTATAACGGCTTTGCTCCCCGATATCATCAAGGAAACCATTGTAAGCGCGGTATATCTGACCGTCATTGTTGTCATATACCCGTTCATATTCGCCTATCATATCAGAGCGTTTTTCCTGTATTATAGTATCGGACTTGCTCCTCTCCTCAAAAGCTTCCATTACAGGGTCGGTATCGTTTACGGAAGGCTGAGGCTCTGTTGCCGCCCCGGCAATAGC
Source organism: uncultured Ruminococcus sp. (assembly GCA_902763365.1). GTDB lineage: Bacteria > Bacillota > Clostridia > Oscillospirales > Acutalibacteraceae > UBA1213. The sequence continues at coordinate 2,411 of CACWRT010000141.1, read as the reverse complement.
CATCCATTGCTGAATGTAATAGTCTGTGTATGCAAAGGACTGAGCGACTGCTGCAAGAACGGGCGCCCAGTTTACGAGACCGCCCTGAGGTGCCCATTGGCTGAATGTGCAGTTTATTTCCCAAGCCCCGTAATTTGCGCCCCTGACCACAACGTCAGGTGAATCCATTATAACAGCCGTGTAAATACCCTCACCTTCGAGGTTTTCATCCTTGAAAGTAGCATACAAAGACTGATAATCCCTTATAGGAGTATTCGGACGCATAGCCTGTAGGGCATCCTTGTTTGCGGGGACGCAGGAATTATGTACGGTAAAGTACTCTGTTGTATTTGCATATAATGTTTCAAAAAATTCTTGAACAGTTCCTTCCGACAAAGACATTTTCATTCCTATAGTCTGCATCATATTTGCGTCTTTAGCAGCATAGCAATGATCCAAGTTATATAATCCTACAGTTTTGTCCGGTTTATATGCCATCCATTCAAGCTGATTAGCGTCACCCTGCCATTCTACCTGCCAGCCCTTCGGCAGCTTCAGTGTGAAATACTGATTAGAATAATCTTCCCATTCAACGGATTGCCATTCTGTGGGTCTGACATTTATTTCATCCGCGGGATTCCGGGAAGCGGCGGAGGGTTCTTCCGAGATAAGCGGAGTACTTTCGGGGGATATTACATCTTCCGAAGATTCCATACTTTTCTCGTTGGTATCATCAACATCGGAGATCAGGGACGCATCTTCCTTTGGGGGGATATTTTCAGTTTCGGTTTGTGTATTTGGTATAGCGGTGTAGCATCCTGACGCAGACGCAGATATCAGCAAAGCAGTCAGGATAAGAGAAAGAATTTTTTTCATTACAATCACCTCATTCAAGCATTGCGCAATGTATTAAATGATAATATAACATATCCGAATAGGTTAAAAAACCGAAAGTTGTGTAAATAATATCAAATGATGTCAGTCTGTACCGTCCTTGAAATCAAACTTATCGTTAGTTTTGGTAAGCTCACGTTCCATTATAGTTGTACCCTCATATCCCTGTGAAAGAGTAAGCTTTTTGTTTTCGACCTTATATTTAAGCTCAACATTTTGTTCATTTCCGCCTATACCCGACCAGTTTATAGAAACCGTGCCGTTGTTTACAGAATAAGTGCCGTGCAGTTCAAGCTCATGAGAATTCTGTTCAAACATACCGTCCTTGTAGAAAGTCCATGTATAGGGGAAAGCAGTTTCTTCTGTTTTATAGAGCCATGTCCCCACAAGCTTATCGTCAGCTTTAAAGCTTTTGGGCTTTGAAGGCAGGGCATTTTCCGTTGAAGGAGAGAGTGTCCAGACGTAGTATATTTTCTCATCTGTTTCGATATAGCCCGTATTTTTTTTACGCGCTTTTACTTCGTCGGAATCGTTTGTTTTGAGGTCAGGTTCATAGAACATACCTGACAGATCGGTAAGTTTAAGCTTTCTGCCGGTAAAAACATTTCCCTCAAATTCGTAGTTGAATTTGTAAACGAAAGGTTTGCTGCTGAGGTTCATATTGAGCATGATAATGGGCTTGCCGTTTTCATCCGTCATATAGGAGCCGTCTTCTTCTTTGGTAGTGAGTCTGCCGATATAGACTGTACCGCCCGACTGCATTCTCACGGTATTTTCTTCAAAGCTGAGGTTGAATACCATATCGTTGCTGCCGTCAAGAGTTTTTACGCTGAATCCCCAGGTGCCGTAAAGGTCTGTATTGAAAAAACAGAGCTTTGCGCAGAAAAAGATTATTGCGGCAAGGAATATGCAGGCTGCGATATACAGCGGAGCATGATAGCGGCGTGGAGCAGAAGCCTTGGCGATCGAGTCCGCAGGCGCAGCAGCTTTGGTTTCATCCTCAGCAATTGGTGCGGTATCATTTTCCTGAGCAGATGATACCTGAGCAGTTTCCGCATCGTTCCCGGCATCTTCGGCGGGGTCAATTTCTATTTCATCTTCTGACATAATATCTGCCTCCTGATAGTGATCTTACATGAAAACACAATTACGGAATAATAAATACCAAGCAAAAGCCTTCGAAATTTACATTAAGATATAACCATACAAAATACCATGTTTTCATAATTATTATTATAACTTAAATTCCCAACTATTACAAGTACAATCCCCAATATTTTTCCGGCGAGCCGCCGGACCCTAAACGCGCCGGCGAGCCGCCGGACCCGTAACGCGCCGGCGAGCCGCCGGTCCCTTAACGCGGGTATCGCTTCGCTTACGCTCCGCTCTGAACTCGCGGTTCATGCTGTACTGCCCGCGCATCAGGCTTTGGCAGCGGTTCATTTTTAGTTATTTTATAGTTTGTATCGCTATAAAACCACTTTAAGCGTTTATTAAATCCGAGCCGCCATAGCTCTGAGCTCTGAGCCCTTAGCTCT
>CACWRT010000140.1 GCA_902763365.1 uncultured Ruminococcus sp. | reverse complement strand
AGCTATGAAAAATGAGATGCCATGCTTTAAACTTTGAACTAATAGCTTTGAGCTGCGAAGCCCGGCGAGCCGCCGGTCCCGTAACGCGGGCGTCGCTCCGCTGCGCATCCGCTCCGAACTCGTCGCTGAAACTTTTATTAGTCGCGGTTATTACTTTTTTAATCGGCTGCTATTTTATGTTCCTCACTCAAAGTTATCGAAGAATTTAATATTTTTCCCCCATTATTTTTTACGATATTGAAAGCATAACATGGTTGATGTAAAATAATTTCGTGATAATCATTTTTTAAATATTAATTAGCGGATTAAAAAATTTTTAAAAATCATGCCCCTGTAAGAGAATTCAGGTTGTTATTAATAATGAAAGTACTTGAAAGGGTCATGGACACCCCCTTGATGATTCATCAGAAAAGACTGTAAGGAGTTCATTAATAAACCTGTGAAAAATAACAAACGGCGGTGAAAGAAATGGAAAAAGAAATTGAAAATTTAGCCAAAAGAATAATTGAAGGCGATGAAAGCGCCTTTGAAGCAATTGTTGACAGGTATATGCCGCTGGTGTCAACGATAATATTCAACCTGGCAAACGGTTCTTTAAGCAAAGCTGATATAGAAGAGCTTACATCTGATACTTTTGTTTCTTTATGGTATAATCGTGAAAAGATACAGCCCGATAAGATAAAGGGATATATATGCTGCATTGCAAAAAACAAAGCAAAGAACAAACTGAAATCAGTATCCCGACATCAGATAATTGACATTGACGAGATCGACCATGAAGACGGACTGGTAGTTTCGGAAGAAATTGAAAACAAGATCATCACCGAGGTTCTCAGAGAAGCACTTGACATTATCGGAGAACCCGATAAAGAAATAATAATCAGGCATTATTACTACTACCAGTCATCAACAGAGATATCAGATAAAATGGGAATGAAAAGCGAAACAGTCAAATCAAGAATAAAAAGAGCCAGAGAAAAGCTTAAAAACATTCTGGCAGAAAGAGGGTATACAAAATGAAAAACACATTTGTATTTGATAAGAGTGAAAACGATCTGCTTGATCTTGAGGAAGAAACGGTAATCAAGGAAACAGGCATAGATACCGCAAAGGTAAAGGAGTCTATTATGAAAGAAATAAAAAGCGGAAAAAAGACAAAAAAGAACTCCATTAAGAAAATATTCTCCATAGCTGCTATCGCCGCAGCCATAACAGCAGCAGCGACAATTACAGTCCAGGCGGCAACAGGTGTATTCAACTCTGTATTCGGTGAGATTTTTGCAGGACAGCCTGCAAACGGTGTGTTCCCCGGTTCTGATGTGTCAGTAAAAAGCGATATGCTCGATATTGATTTTTTAGGCATTACAGGCGATGAGACAGAAATGTTCTCCATCTACAATATAACCAAAAAAGACGGAAGCAGCTTTGTAGATACCACTGAAAACTATCTTTTCCTGGGCACATATGCTGAGATGAATGTTACTGAAAGTCCCTACAAAATGCTCAAAAGTATGCTTGACGGCGGATATTCAAGCGGCGATGGTGTGATCTATGATTTTGTCGATGAAAAAACCATTCGCGCATTTGTAGTTTACTCTGACACAAGAGGCTGCATAAAGGGAGAAAAGCTTACCGTCACTGATACGGAAACTAACTTTTTCCACATTGACGAAGTACTCTACAGTGATGCTTCCGACACATTTTTGGGATGCACTGAGTATATGGAAAAAAACGAAACACTGATCAAACAGAAAACAGATTCACTTCATGAAGATCAGACCATTATGCCGATCATTGACGAAGGACACGCCAAACTTGCTGTTCTCACACAAACAACTATACCTTTTGAATACGAGCTGAGCGCAAAGCTTAATTATAAGACAACCGAAAAGTCATTCGCAAATGCTCAGGGCAAAACCTTCAATGCGCTGAACACAGACTGGACAGTAGATAATATTACGGCAGGTTCATTCAGTCTGAAAATAGATGTTACAACGGAGCATAACAACATTTATAAAGATTTTGATATGGATGATCAGGAAAACTGGAGCGAAGAAACACTGCACGAATACCTTAATACACCGACCGGGATCAGACTGACGATCACGTTGAAGGACAGAACAATTATTTATGCTGAAGCAAATGCAACCATCAGCAATACCGAACAGGACGGCAATGGCAAAATGTCATGGAGATTCACCTATTATCAGGACGGAAATTCAACTGTCACTTACGCACTTGACCCTGAAGACATAGTTTCGATCAAATGCGGTGAAACAGAGCTTATCTGACAAATAAGAAATAAGGTCGGACCAACCTTTTAAAGTATAGTCCGACCTTATTTTCTTTTTGTATTTATCACCTTCTATCAAGTATGTCATATATTTATTCAATTAATTCTGGAATTATTTTCTGATTGTGATATAATATAACAAACCGAAACATTTAAAATATTTAATAATAAATTAAATCTTATTTCATTTTTGTTCCCATCAGATTCCAACAAACGATCATATAATTAAAATCAGAAAGCAAAAGGGCGATTTTTACACAGAGGTGATATATATGATCATACAAACCAAACAAATAGTACTGATACCTGCATACTGTCCTGACGAAAAGCTTATTGCACTTGTAAAGGCTTTGCATGAAATGGATTTTACCATTGTAGTAGTCAATGACGGAAGCCGCAAGGAACATGAGCCTATCTTCAAAGCTGTTTCCGGATTTGCGGAGGTACTTGTTCACGAGGAAAACAAAGGCAAAGGCGCGGCACTCAAAACAGGGCTCGGATATATCAAAAATACATTTGATATCCCCTATGTTGTAGTTACGGCAGACGCAGACGGTCAGCATCTTCCGGAGGATATTCTGCAAGTCTGCGAAACGGCGCAGGCCAAAAACGGATGTCTTGCACTTGGCAGCAGGGTAATCGGGCAGGATGCTCCCCTGAGAAGCCGCATAGGCAACGGAATAACAAGAATGATATTCCGCCTGTCCACCGAAACAAAAATATATGACACACAGACCGGACTAAGAGCGTTCGGCAGCGAACTCACGGATTATATGTTGTCTGTTGACGGAGAACGATATGAATATGAAATGAATGTACTGCTTCACCTGAAACAGAATAACATCCGCGCTGAAGAAGTGAAAATCAAAACGGTATATCTGGATAACAACTCATCCTCACATTTTAATCCCATTAAAGATTCATTCAAAATATTCAGAGAGATCCTCAGATTCTCAGCCTCCTCTCTTATGAGCTTTGTACTTGACTACAGCCTGTTCTGCGCCCTGATGGCACTGACAGGTATGACGGTACTGTCTAATGTACTGGCAAGAATAGTCAGCGCAGCATTTAATTTCTCAATGAACCGAATATTTGTATTCGGAAGCCGAGAGCATATTATCAAGTCAGCAGTCAAGTATTTTCTGCTTGCTGTTGTTGTACTCGTGTTCAACACCTTAATACTCAGACTGCTTATTGCGGCAGGACTGCCCTATATGTTCGCAAAGATAGCAACAGAGGCTTTAATGTTTTTCTTTAGCTGGACGATCCAGAGAATTTTTGTATTCAAGGAGGCAAGAACATGAAAAAATATATCTATCCGTTTGTATTTTCAATACTTCTTGCATCATTCACACTTTTTGTAATACTGGATACCTTTGTTATAAGCCGCCCTCAGGAATACGTACAGGGTCAGACAAACAATTCCATGTTCAGTAAAAGTCAGAAAAGCAGCAAAGAAGATATTGTGTATGAAACAGACAGTACAGATCAGCTTGCAGACGATTCAGCAGGCAATAATTCAGCTGCTTCAGAAAATGCATCAGATGATAAAGAGAATGATCAGTCAGATGATACCGTAACAGATACAGCGCAAGAAAATACAAATACATCCGGAGATCATTCCATGATAACAGACGATGCGCAGCTGATTGGAGAGTACCGTAATGACGGAGCAAGTATAAAGCTGTATAAGTACTATTATGAAAATACAACTGTATATGCCGCCGATATTATTGTAAGCTCCAGCGAATATATAAGAACTGCATTTGCAAACGGTTATTACGGAAAAAACGTCACTGCCAAGACTTCTTCAACAGCCCGGGAGAATGATGCAATACTTGCCATAAACGGAGACTACTACGGTGCCAGAGAAAACGGCTATGTTATCCGCAACGGCATTGTATACCGTGACAGCAGCGACGGAGAAGATGTTCTGTGTATATATGCAGACGGAACAATGAAAATAGTCAGCCCGGAAGAATATACCGCTCAGGAGCTTGTTGACAGTGGAGTATGGCAGGCTTTCTCCTTTGGACCCGCCCTGCTGCAGAACGGTCAGATAAGTGTAACCACCAAAGATGAAGTAGGCAAAGCAATGGCAAGCAATCCGAGAACCGCTGTGGGAATGATCGACAGCTGTCATTATGTGTTTGTAGTATCCGACGGCAGAACAAACGAAAGCAAAGGTCTGTCACTTTATCAGTTAGCAGCTTTTATGCAGAAGATCGGAGTCAATACAGCATATAATCTGGACGGAGGCGGATCCTCAACACTTTATTTCAATGGTGAGATCATAAATTACCCGACTACATCCGGCAAATCAATGAAAGAGAGAGGAGTGAGTGATATTGTTTACATTGCAAAATAGCATCAGGCTGCAAAAGCATCTTATCGGAAGTATCATTGCCGCACTGTTTTGCGCATTATTTGCAGCAGTGTATGAAGCATTCAGTTTTGGCGTTTATTCATATTTCATGCTGTTTGCCTTTGTTGCTCCATTGCTCGGCTGTTCTCTGCCCTACAGCATTCTTATTTTAAAAAACAAGAAAATACCCGGTACTTCGGCGCTTCGCCTGTGGAACAGCGGCATAGCAGCTATTACGGTAGGGTCTATCGTTCAGGGAGTCATAGAGATATACGGAACAACCAATCAGCTTGTAATTATCTATGCAATAGCAGGCGCAGCATTTTGCATCAGCGGATTTATTGTATGGCTCACAGGGCGTTTTGGTTAGGGGAAAATAATTCCGGGAAAACTAAGCTTTTCAGTAACTTTGAGTGAGGAACATATAGTATCAGTCGATAATAAAAGTTATAATCGCGACAAATAAAGGTTACAGCGATGTGCCCGGAGCAGATGCGCAGCGGAGCGACCCCCGCGTTTAGGGTCCGGCGGCTCGCCGGGCTTCGCAGCTCAAAGCTATTAGTTCAAAGTTTAAAGCATGGCATCTCATTTTTCATAGCTAACATTTGTTTTTTGGCATTGAG
>CACWRT010000139.1 GCA_902763365.1 uncultured Ruminococcus sp. | reverse complement strand
AAAATTATAGTTGGCAAAATATTATCAATGGTAAAAAATGAGCTGCTCAAGAAGCCTGATACGCGGTCAGTACAGCATGAACCGCAAGTTCAGAGCGGAGGCGAAGCGGAGCGATACCCGCGTTTAGGGTCCGGCGGCTCGCCGGCGCGTTTAGGGTCCGGCGGCTCGCCGGTCACGCTGGCGGCGGTTGATTATTTGGGGGGAAGATGGTATAATTGGAGATAGATAAGGTGGTGTGAATTTTTTATGAAAAAGAATAATTCTATAAACTTTACGTCAGAAAAGGAACGCATGAATTATCTTTTCCAGAAATGTATGGAAAACTACGATGATGATAGCTTCAGCTACATTGAACATATAGGTTATGTAAGAGTGGTAACTGATAAGGAAACATCCTGCGAAATCTTTCAGGGAAAAACATATATGCCCAAAATAGAAGCTCAGCACAGAAAAGTAGCTGAAATAAGAGACCTCAAACAAATAAACGGAATAACCGTAAAACATTCCCGCATAAAAATAAATCTTGATAACCTTAAAATACAGAAGAAAAAGAACCTGAAAGAAGCTGATATGGATATTTCTCTCTACGAAAAAAGAGCAACGGTAACCGTAAGTGAACCTGCAATGATGATAAACAAGCTTCTGGAGGCGGATCTGAGAAGAGGAAATGAGTACTATACACAATGGTCGAATTCAGAATTTGTCCATAAAATAACGTCATTTCTTTTTTTAAACTATTTCAATCATGAATACTTTGAAAGAATGTTGGGACTTGAGTCGGGCATAAACAGAAACAAGTACGTATGGTTCACCAACATCTTTATTACAAATACCCGTATAGAAGCGGGCTTTCTTAGACCAAGCGTAAAACTCAATTTTTCCGATATAGACTCAGAAGAACTAAAGAACAATGATGAACAAATAGGTCTGATGATGTGCATAATGGATGATATAATGAATATGCTTTTCCGCAGGTACGGCGTACTTATCTGCACTTGGATGAAGCAGGAAGAAAACGAAAACAGCACAGAGTTTAAGATCTATATGTATATGAAGAAAAGTGAGGATAAAGAAATTGAGTGACTCTGTTCTCTCTCAGGATGAAAAATTCATGCTTGAAGCAATAAAGCAGGCTCAGCTTGCACTCAGTGAAAATGAAGTTCCCATAGGTGCGGTGGTCGTACGAAACGGCGAAATTGTCGGCACAGGCTACAACCAAAGAGAATATGGTAAAAACGCACTTAAACACGCCGAAATATCAGCTATAGACGAGGCTTGTAAAAATCTCGGCGGATGGCGTCTCTGGCAATGTGATCTGTATGTGACGCTTGAACCTTGTCCAATGTGTGCGGGGGCTATAATAAATTCCCGGATAAAAAAAGTTATCTACGGCTGCTCGGATCCTAAAGCGGGCGCTGTAGGATCTGTCGTAAATCTTTTTGATCTTCCGTTTAACCACAAACCGGATATAGTAAGTGGTGTATTTGAAAATGAATGCAGTAGTATGCTGACTGAGTTTTTCAGACAGCTGCGAAAAAAATAATCTGAGGGACACGGTATGAATCCATGTCCCTCGATTATCAGGTTGCCAAAAATATTGACTTGTACGCTGCATCAACTATAATCCCTGCTGTTATTCTATCATATCACTTTTTTTCTTTCAAGCTATATTGGAGCGAACGGTATAAAAATAGGATCGAAATGCAATTTATTTTATAATTCTTACAAGGAATTATAAATCTCACTTTTGCATTTATAATATATCATTATAGTTGTGTGCCAAGAGTTTAGTTTTCTGAGAAAATAGTCGTTATATCACATGATTACTGTGAAAGGTTTGTGATTGTTGTAGTCTTTGTGAATTTGATTTTCTATTTTAAGGAGATAATCGCACCCTCAGAAAAGGAAATAGGGAGGTCAAAAGTGAAAATAGCAATATGTGACGACGAGCAGGAATACAGAGAACAGATCAGAGAATATCTGATAGAATACAAAAAAGAAAAAAACATATCATTGTATATAAAAGAATTTGAAAGCGGGGACACTCTTGCCGAATCCGGAGAAGCGTTTAATATGGTTTTTCTTGATTATTGCATGAAGGGACACAATGGAATAGAATCAGCTAAGGCGATAAGAAAGAAAGACCTGCGCTGCGGGATAGTATTTGTGACGGCATATCCCGATTTTGTATTTGACTCATTTGAAGTGCAGCCGTTCCGTTTTTTGCTGAAACCGTTGGCAAAAGAAAAGATATTTGAAGCAATAGACAGTTATATTGCGCAGATGAAGGTGGCAATGCCAATAACCGTTATAGAGGAGGGCTGCCGTATATCTGTATTAACTGACGATATAGTATATGCTGAAGCCGACGGAAAAAACTGTTATATACATACAAGAAGCAAGACATATCACAGTTCATCCACACTTGCAAAGCTGCAGGAGATACTGCCTGAAAGTGCATTTTACAGGATACATAAGTCTTATCTTATAAATATGTATTGTGTAACTATGATAGACGGTAAGCTGGTCACTATGATAAACGGAAGGACTCTCCCTGTAAGCAGAACGAAATGCAAGGATTTCAAAGACCATTATATGACATTTGTTGCGGACAATTATCTGAGGATCTGAATTATGTTAAGAATACTCTTGAATGTAATTGAATTACTGATGTATTTTGTATCTGTTCTTTTTATAGGCAAACATATATTAGGCGGAAAAACTGACCGCATAAGGTTTATTATCGGACTGCTGATACTTGTACCTGTCTTATGGATAATGTTTGTGATAGGCTGGGAAGCCGATGTTTTTTATATACCTTTTGTGATACTGGCAGAAACGCTTGTTCTGAAAATGAATATGAAAAACCTGCGGTTTCGTTCTTTAGTTTCGGCATTTTTATTCTTGTTTTTTCTGAATACATTGTTTGCATCAGTTGTCAGTACATTTTTAACATTGGACTGGACGTTTTCAAGGGTACTTGAAATGTCGGTAGATATTATTTCAATGTGTTTATGTATTATAGTATCTCTCACAAACATAGGTACAAGGATCAGATACTTTATATCATACACTCCTTTATCCGTAAAAAGACTTATACTTGCCCTGTCATTTTCCTGCTGTACTCTTTCGATCTTTCTGACAAATAATACTTCACTTTATCATCCGGTAGGGCATATAAGACTTCTCAGGGCGGTATCTTTTCTTCTGATTATTCTTGTGATTTTGTCTGTTACAGTTCTTATATCTTATTCGGTATCAACACAAAGCATGAAAAAGAGGTCGGAGAATTATAAAAAACAGATAAAAGCACAGCTTGAGCAGTACGAACTACTGTCCCGTTCTAATCATGAGCTGAGGCGTTTCAGACATGATTTCAATAATATGTATATAGGGCTCAGAAAGCTTATTGAGGACGGAAAAAATGATGAAGCTTTGAAAATGCTCGAGGGTCAGAAAAAGTCATTTTCCGAAACCATGCTGAAATATGATACGGGAAACGGCATAGTTGATGCTCTGCTAACTGATAAACAGCAAAAAGCAGAAAAGAACAACACCTTCATTCAGTTCGAAGGTATTGTTCCCAATGACGGAAAAATAGAACCCGCCGATCTTTGTGTCATTTTCGGGAATACAATAGATAATGCTGTTGAAGCCTGTGCCCTGCTCGGAGCAGAAGAAAAGCATATATTGGTAAAAGCAACAGTAAAAAGCGGATTAATCATAATTGTAATTAGAAATCCCGTGGATCATAAGGTTCAACTCAGCGGAGGTCTGCCGATCACGACCAAAAGGGATAAGAAAATGCACGGATTCGGATTGTATTCTCTGAAGAAAATTCTTGATAATTATGACGGCGGTTTTTCAATTGATTGTTCGGATAAGGAATTCTGTATTTCCATCCGACTTGAGGCATAAAAAAGTTCCCCACCTATATAGGAGAGGGGAACTTTTTGCAAATTATGGTGAAAATAAGAATAATTATTTTGTTTTTTTGTTTTTCAGTGATCTCATTTTTTCAGCCGCAAGCATAACTGCTGTTTTGCCCGTATGGAAATTAAGACTGCCCTGCATCCATACGGCATAAGGTTCTCTGAGGGGGGCGTCTGCTGAAAGTTCAATTGATGACCCCAGTGTAAAAGCGCCTGCTGCCATAATTACTTTACTGTCATATCCGGGCATATCCCAGGGTTCGGGAGTTACAAAGGAATCTATAGGTGATGCTGCCTGTATACCCTGACAGAATGATATAAGTCTTTCTTCATTTTCGAGCAGAATTGCCTGAATTATGTCACCTCTTGCTTCATTGTAGGAGGGAGTAACTTCAAAGCCCATAAGTTCAAAGAGTGCAGCAGCAAAGACAGCGGTTTTAAGTGCTTCACCTGTTACATGGGGAGCGTTGAAAGTACCCATAAAAAGTTCTCTGTTCTGACCAAGAGTACAGCCTATTTCCTTACCGGTGCCCGGAGTAGTCAGGCGATAGGAGCAGGCTTCGACAAGGTTATGCTTTCCGGCAATGTATCCGCCGGTGGGAGCAATGCCGCCGCCGGGATTTTTTATCAGCGAACCGGCCATAAGGTCGCAGTATTTGCCCGGGGCAGATATTTCCGTATACTCGCCGTAGCAGTTATCCAGCATGACAATGCAGTCAGGCGCTATGCTTTTGGCAAGATCGTATATTTTTTTTATATCCTCGTTTAGAAGTGTAGGGCGAAGGCTGTAACCTCTTGAGCGTTGTATATAGACCATTTTTGTATCGGGTTTCAGCGTATTTTTAATGCCTTCATAGTTTACACAGCCATCAGGCAGAAGATCAACCTGCTCATAGTTTATTCCGAACTCTTTTAGTGATCCGCTGGAATCCTCCCCAATACCAATAACCCCCTGCAAGGTATCATAAGGTATCCCGGTGACGCTAAGCATTGTATCTCCCGGACGGAGTACACCAAATAAAGCAACGGTCAGTGTATGTGTTCCGCTCGCAAAACTGTGACGGACAAGCGCGTCTTCGGTTTCAAGGACTTCGGCATAAATTCTGTCGAGAACATCTCTTCCCCTGTCTCCGTAGCCGTAACCTGTGGATGCAGTAAAGCAGCTTTCGCTTACCTGTGCATTCTGAAAGGCTTTCAGCATTTTCAGCTGCTGATATTCTGTAATTTTATCTATTTTTTCAAGATATGGTGCTGCCATTTCAAGTGCTTTTTCTCCAAGTTCCCTTATTTCCTCTGACAAGTCAAAAAAATTGTTATTCATCTTTCTTTTCCTTTCCAAAAACCTTGTTTTGTTTTATTCCATGATACATTATACTCCATTCCTCGTCTTTTTTCAACCGGCGAGCCGCCGGTCCCTAAACGCGGGTATCGCTTCGCTTCGCATCCGCTCTGAACTTGCGGTTCATGCTGTACTGCCCGCGTATCAGGCTTCTT